>JALERU010000084.1 GCA_022764045.1 Clostridiales bacterium
CAATACTTCAGAGCGATGTCGGCAGCACCCAGAGCGGTACCAACGAACACGGCGGTGAAGCCCAGCTTACCATAAGCGGTGGTGCCCAGCAGCTGGGTGAAGCCGTCGCCGGGCTTGCCCAGGATCTGGTCCTCGGTGACCACGATGTCGTCCATGAAGATATCATAGACTTCGGAGCCGCGATAGCCGATCTTCTCCCAGGGGGAGGAGATGGAGTAACCCTCGCAGAACTTGTCGATGACCAGGCCGGTGACCAGGTCCTTGCCGGACTCCTCGTCCTTCTGCAGAGCGAACAGGACGCAGGGGCCGTCGTAACCAGCGTTGGAGATGAAGCGCTTCACGCCGTTGAGCTTATAGGTGCCGTCAGCCTGCTTCTCCAGGCGGGTCTTCAGCATCTTGGGGTCGGAACCGGTCTCGGGCTCGGTGAAAGCGAAGGAGACGGTCTGCTCGCCGCGGCAGCAGGGAGCCAGATACTTCAGCTTCTGCTCATGGTTAGCATACAGGTCCAGGGCTTCCAGGCCCAGGATGTACACGTCCAGGCACTTACCGACGGAGGGGGAGACGCGGGAGAGTTCCTTGATGACGATAGCCTGCTCCACGTGGCCCATGCCCAGGCCGTCATACTCCTCGGGGAAGCTGATGCCAATGAAGCCGCACTCAGCCAGCTGCTCGTGGATGTCGTGGGGGAGCTGGGGATGCTTCTGGCCATTGCTGACCTCGATCATCTCACCCTGCTCGATCTCGTCAATGCGGGGCTGCAGAACGGTTTCAGCGAAGTCTCTTGCGAGGTCGTGAATCATCTGCTGGTCTTCGTTCAGTTTGAATTCCATGGTAAAATTCCTCCTGTAAATTATTTCTTACGTAACAGGCCTTAAACATTGCCTGGGCATGAGAAGAATGCCCACGACAACGTCTTTCCAAAAACGGGGCAACTTCTACACCGCTATTATACCATAAGAAATAGGGGGGTGCATGCCATATATTGATTATTTTTGTTTTCATCCATAGTCAATTAGGACTATGGGGAGAAATCTTTTGGAAAAAGGAAATTGGTAAATTCGACGAAAAAGTACCTGTATGAATTGACGCAATATACAAAATGAAAGAAATCTAACGGGAAACCCCTGGCAACCAAGGGAGAACCCCCCAGAGCTGGGGAGAGACGGGATATGTAGAAAACAACATGGAAGATGGAATGAAAAGAAGAAAAAATTGTGAGAAAGTTAAAATCAGGCCTTGACGAAGCGGCGTTCTTCCTGTAATATAAGGCAAACAAACTAAAAATGGCGGGGTTTGTCCCTGGGCTGAGGCCGGGGAGAGGAAAACCCCGGCTTCTTTTTGATTAAAAAAGCATTTCCGGACGGTCCGGCAAAGCTGATTATTATAACCCCCGAAGGGGAACTATTATTGTATTTAAGGAGTTGCAGAAACATGGAAGTTAAGACTGTTGGCGTGTACGGCGCAGGCCTCATGGGCCGGGGTATTGCTCAGGTTGCCCTGGAGGGCGGCTACGACGTAGTCCTCTACAACCACAGAACCCCCACCCTGGAAAAGGGCGTCGCCGGCATCAAGAAGAACTTTGACAAGAAGATTGCCAAGGGCAAGATCACCGAGGACCAGGCCAACGGCTGGCTGGGCCACCTGAAGGCCACCACCGTGCTGGAAGACCTGAAGGACGTGGACATCGTCTTCGAGGCTATGGTGGAAAACATGGAGCTGAAGAAGGACGCCTTCGCCAAGATGGCTCCCGTCATCCAGCCCGAGGCCATCTTCGTCTCCAACACCTCCTCCCTGAGCATCACCGAGTTGGCTGCTGCTTCCCAGCGCCCCGAGAAGTTCCTGGGTATGCACTTCTTCAGCCCCGTGCCCGCTATGAAGCTGGTGGAGGTCATCAACGCTTACGACACTTCCGAAGACACCATCGAGACCGGTAAGGCCATCGCCAAGGGCTTCGGCAAGGAGTACGTCACTGTTTCCGATGTGCCCATGTTCATCGCAAACCGCGTCATGTGCCCCATGATGAACGAGGCCGCCATCCTGGCCGGCGAGAATGTCTGCTCCTATGAAGACATCGACAAGGCCTGCGAGCTGGGCTACAACCTGCCCATGGGTCCCCTGAAGCTGGCCGACGCCATCGGCATCGACGTGATGATCGAGGTCATGGAATCTCTGTATCAGGAGACCGCCGACTCCAAGTATCGCCCCGCTCACCTGTATAAAGTCCTCTACCGCGCTGGCCGTCTGGGCCGGAAGAGCGGCAAGGGCTTCTATGATTACACCAAGTAATCCTCTACGAAATATCCTTTTTACAATGAACCCGCCGTCCTGGATTCCAGGGCGGCGGGTTTTTGTCTTATGGCTGGGGGTTGGGAATCCCTTGCGCCAGCAGGAGCTCTAAAAAGGCCGTGAAAAGGCGTGGTATTGGTCTCGTTTTAGGTCGCGGATGATCATGGCGGGGGCTCCTTTCTGATAAAAAATTTGTATTTTTTTCGCATGGTAATGCTGATGATATTTTAACCTATATTTTGGTAAAGGCAAACAATGTGAGATGTCATTTTTGTAACGTGTCATGTTGCTTTAATGATTTTTTGTGAGGAAAGTATCGTAGTGGCAACCTCAACGTACCGCAGGCTTCCCCTTGGGGGTCGAACTGTCCAGGGGACAGTTCGATACTATCTAATGCGAAGCTCCTTAAACCATAGATGTCAGCGAAGGTGAATGATGAGGGGGCGATTTCCTTGTAGCGGAGGGTAGAGGAACCCCGTTGCCACCTTAGGCCGGTGGGTCTATGACCAACGCTGAGGAATCCTAAAGGCTCGCCCTCATCCGATCCGGTCTTTGGCCGGCCCACCTCCCCTCCCCCAGGGGAAGGCTTTTGGCAAACCCTGCTGCGTGCACCCAGGAAATGCCAGGGTTCCATACGGTACCCGAAACTTCCCCCGCCCCATTGTTCCGGTGACAAAAATATGATATGATACATACGCTATTTTGAAGGATAAAGGAGGCCCCTGCCCATGCGGATCGCCAACACAGTCAACGACTCCATCGTAGACGGCCACGGCCTGCGGTTTACGGTGTTTACCCAGGGCTGTCCCCACCACTGCCCCGGCTGCCACAACCCCGACACTCACGACCCCGCCGGCGGGCGGGAGGTCACCCTGGAGGAGCTGACGGCGGAGCTGGGGAAGAACCCCCTCATTGAGGGCCTGACCCTGTCCGGGGGAGAGCCCTTCGCCCAGGCCGCGGCCTGCGCCCAGTTGGCTCAAGCGGCCCATGAGAGAGGGCTGAACGTCTGGACCTATTCCGGCTATCGGTTCGAGCAGCTGCGGGAGAGCGGCAACCCCGACTGGACCGCCCTGCTGGCCCAGACCGACGTGCTGGTGGACGGCCCCTTTTTGGAAAAAGAGAAGTCTTACGAGCTCCACTTCCGGGGCAGCCGGAACCAGCGGCTGATTGACGTGAAGCAGAGCTTGGCCCAGGGGCGGGTGGTCCTCTGGCAGGAGGTGGACCACCTGGCTAAATTTACGGTACCCGAGTCCTGAGGGAAAGGGAGGAAGCGCCATGACCATTGACGAAATGAAGGAATACTTTTCCAACCGAGAGATTGGGATTCAGGGAGCCACGGGGGAGTACGCCATTCTGGTGCCCCTGGTCCAGTGGGAGGGGAAGCTCTGCCTCCTCTTTGAGACCCGGGCGGAAACCCTGATCGGCCACCAGCCGGGGGAGGTTTGCTTTCCCGGCGGCCGGCGGGAGAAGGGGGAGCGCCCGTCGGAAACCGCCCTGCGGGAGACCTGGGAGGAGATCGGCATCCCCGCCGAGGACATTGAGATTTTAGCCCCCCTGGACGTGATCCAGGACATCAGCGACCGGGTGGTCTATCCCTTCCTGGGGAAAATCACCCCCCGGGGGGTGGCCCGGCTGAAGGCCAGCGAGGCCGAGGTAAAGAACGTCTTTTTTGTCCCCCTGGACTACCTGATGGACTACCCCGAGGAGGTCTACCGCTATGTGACCGCCCCCTTGGTGGACGGCAAGTTTCCCTATGAGCGCATGGGCTTCCCCAAGGATTACCCCTGGCGGACGGGGTATATGGATGTCCCCATCTATGAGTACCAGGGCCACTTCATCTGGGGCATGACCGCCCGGACGGTCCGGTGGCTGCTCCAGGAGCTGCGGGCCATGGAAGGGCAGGGGTGAGGGGTGGAGTCTGTGGAGTATCTGGGGACCTACCGGCTTACCCAATCCGACGAATTTTTTAAGCTGGGCCGGGACAGTGTGCGCCTGGCCGGATTCTGCACCGTGAAGCCCAACTGGCGGGTGTGCGACCTGGGCTGCGGGGTGGGCTCCCTGCTGCTGCTGGTATCCCAGCGGGAGGCCCGGCTCACCCGGACGGGCATTGAGCTCTCTCCCGGGGCGGCGGAGCTGGCCCGGCGGAACCTGGTGGACAACGGCCTGACCGGTCAGATCCTCACCGGGGACCTGCGGGACAAGACCCTGGCGCCGGGGGATCAATTTCACCTGGTGCTTTCCAACCCGCCCTACTTCCGGGCGGGCTCCGGCAAGTCCGGGGGACAGGCCCGGATGGACGACACCTGCCCGGTGACCGACCTGTGCCAGGCGGCCGGGCGGCTCACCCGCACCGGGGGGCGGTTCGCCCTGGTCTACCGGCCTGAGCGGCTGGCGGAGCTCTTCGCCGCCCTGCAAGGGGCCAGGCTGGAGCCCAAACGCCTCCAGCTGCTGGCCTATGACCAGACCAAGGCCCCCTACGCCGTTTTGGTGGAGGCGGTGAAGGAGGGGGGGCCCGGCCTGGAAATTTTACCCACCTACTATCAGATGGAAGATGAAGCATAATAGAAGGAGGACGCCGCCATGGCAGGAACGTTATATCTGGTCGCCACCCCCATCGGAAACCTGGGAGACCTCTCCATCCGGGTGGCGGAAACTTTGGATGAGGTGGACTTCATCGCCGCCGAGGACACCCGGGTGACGGTGAAGCTCTTAAACCACCTGGGCCTAAAAAAGCCCATGGTGAGCTATTACCGCCACAACGCCGGAACCCGGGGGGACGAGCTGGTGGCCCGGCTTCTGGCCGGGGAGAGCTGCGCTCTGGTCACCGACGCCGGCACCCCCGCCATCAGCGACCCGGGGGAGGAGTTAGTGGCCCAGTGCGCCGCCCAGGATATCCCGGTGGTGCCCATCCCCGGCCCCTGCGCCTTTGTCAGCGCCCTGGCGGCCTCGGGCCTGCCCACGGGGCGGTTCACCTTCGAGGGCTTCCTGGCCATGAACAAAAAGAACCGCCGGGCCCACCTGGAAAGCCTCCGGGGGGAGGAGCGCACCATGCTCTTCCATGAAGCACCCCACAAGCTGCTGGCCACCCTGCGGGACCTGGCAGAGACCTTCGGCCCTGACCGGCGGATCGCCCTGTGCCGGGAGCTCACCAAGCTTCACGAGGAAATCCGCCGGACCACCCTGGGCCAGGCGGTGGAGCACTATGCCGCCAATCCCCCCAAGGGGGAGTTCGTGCTGGTCATTGAGGGGGCACCCCCCAAAGGGGAGGAGTCCTGCACCATGGAGGACGGCCTGGCCCTGGTGGCCAAGCTCCGGGGGGAGGGCTGGTCCACCCGGGACGCGGTGAAAGAGGCCGCGGCAGTGTGCAAGCTCTCCCGCAAGGCCCTGTACGATCTGGCGGTGTCCGGCAAAGAATAAATCAGCAAAACAACAAGGGCGCGTCTCCCACGGGAGACGCGCCCTTATTGTCGCAGAAAAAAGAAGCGGAAGAACTTATTTTTGCAACAGCTCCTTCAAACAATGCGCGCAGATATTTTTGCCCTTGAAGACAGAAATCTCTTTGGCGCTGTCGCAGAAAATGCAGGCGGGCTGATATTTTTTAAGCATGATGGAGGACCCGTCCACGTAGATTTCCAGGGAATCCTTTTCCGCGATGTTCAGTGTGCGGCGCAGTTCGATGGGCAGAACGATACGGCCCAGCTCATCGACTCGGCGAACGATACCTGTTGACTTCATTGAGAAGCACATCCTTTCAGCGGTCGCTGTTTTCTCTCTCTTTTTGCCTTTTTGTTTCTTATCTGGCAAAATCAGCCAGAATAGACAAAAACCATAAGAATCACTTTGATTATAGCAAAATGTGGTTGGAAGTCAATCGAAAAATGTCGTTTCCACCAAAAAAGGGAGACGGAATGGGCCGCATGATTGGACCGGAGAGCGCATAGGCTGAGAGAGACTTGCCCCGAGGGGCCAACAGGAGGGAGCGCCATGGCAATGACGGTGATCTGGACGGGGATGACGGCCCTGTCCTTACTATGCGCCTTGGTCCTGGGAAACCAGGGGGGGCTGGCCTCAGCGGCCCTGGAGGGGGCGGCCTCGGCCATTGAGCTGGGAATCTCCATGGCGGGGGTCCTCTGCCTGTGGATGGGGGTGATGGAGGTGATGCAGCGGGCCGGCCTGGCAGAAAAGCTGGCAAAGCTCCTGCGTCCTGTCCTCCGGCGGCTTTTTCCGGATTTTGCCGGGGACCGGGAGACCATGGACACCATCGCTGCCAACGTATCGGCCAATCTGCTGGGACTGGGCAACGCGGCCACCCCCCTGGGCCTGGAGGCCGCCCGGCGGATGAGCCGCCGGACCCCGGGGGTGGCCGGGGACAGCCTGTGCATGCTGGTGGTGTGCAATACCGCCTCCATCCAGCTCATCCCCACCACCGTGGCCGCTGTGCGGATGGCGGCGGGGAGCCAGACCCCCTTTGACATTTTACCGGCGGTGTGGGTGACCTCGGCCCTGTCGGTGCTCACGGGGATCACGGCGGCCAGGCTCCTGGCCAAACTCTGGCGGGATTGATGTTGGTAGGAAAGGGGGACGGACCCATGCAGTTGGTGATGGACCTGCTGGTGCCGGGGATCATCGCGGGGGTCTCCTGCTACGGCATGGTGAAGGGGGTGGACGTCTACGACGCCCTTCTCCAGGGAGCGGCCAAGGGGCTGGAGATCCTGCTGCGGATCCTTCCCGCCCTGGTGACCCTGCTGACGGTGGTGGCCATGCTCCGGGCCTCGGGGGCCCTGGAGCTGGCGGCCCAGTGGCTGGCCCCCGTCCTGCGGGGGCTGGGGATTCCCCCGGAGACGGTGGGCCTTATGCTGGTGCGGCCCATCAGCGGCAGCGCCGCCCTGGGGGTGGGGTCGGAGCTCATCACCACCTACGGCCCCGACTCCACCATCGGCCGCACGGCGGCGGTGATGCTGGGGTCCACGGAGACCACCTTCTATACCATCGCCGTTTACTTCGGCGCGGCGGGGATCAAAAAAACCCGCTACGCAGTGCCGGCGGCCCTGTGCGCGGATTTGGCGGGGTTCTTTTTCGCGTCGCTGACGGTACGGCTTTTTATGGGGTGAGAGGGCGGCTTGCTTTGCACGCCCACTTACCCCTTGGGGAAAGGTGGGTGCGTTTATTACCCACGCGGAGGAATCCTCAAGGCTCGCCCGCATCCGACCCGGCTTCGCCGGCCCACCTTCCCTCCCAGGGGAAGGCTATGAGAACGCCGGTTGAATGTACAGCGGTTATTCTCTAACCAACGTGCCGCAGGCTTCCCCTCGGGGGGAAGCTGTCACCGAAGGTGACTGATGAGGGGGCGATGTGGCGTACCGGTGGGTAGAAGGTGATCGTCGCCACCTTCCTTGCTGGGCAGGGTTACGCTGGCCTGACGATAGAGGCCCCCGCTGCCCTGGCCGCTTCACTCCCAAGTTGAGAAACCCCAAAAACTGTGCTACAATACATTATAATATGTGTCTAACGCTGTAATATAGAAAGGAGGCCCCCGCCGTGGCCGAGCTCACGTTACACACCCCTCTCTCCGCCCTGGCCGGGGTTGGCCCCGCCCGGGAGAAGGCCCTGGGCAAGCTGGGCTTGTTCACCGTGGCCGATCTGCTGGCCTACTTCCCCCGGGAGTATGAAGACCGCACGGTGCGGGAGGGCATCGCCACCCTCCCCGCAGAGGAGCCCGTCTGTTTTTCCGCCCTGGTGGCCGAGCCCTTCCGCACCAGCTATATCCGCCGGGGCATGGAGCTGACCAAGGGGCGGATCGTGGACGGCACGGGCCAGGTGGACGTGACCTTTTTTAACCAAAGCTACGTCCGGCAGGCGCTGCAGGTGGGGGAGACCTATTATTTTTACGGCAAGCTCACCGGCGCGGGCTACCGGCGGCAGATGGCGAGCCCCTATTTTGAGAAGGCGGGGCAGGCCAGCTTTACCGGAGGCATCATGCCCGTCTACCCCCTGACGGCGGGGATCGCCAACCGCTTCCTGTCCGGTCTCACCCGCCGGGCCCTGAGCTGCCTGCCCCAGATCCGGGAGACCCTGCCCGCCGGCCTGCGGGAGGCGTACCAGCTGGCCCCGGCGGCGGAGTCCTATGCCAACATCCACTATCCCGCCTCCTGGGGGGCCCTGGCCAAGGCACGGCGGCGGCTGATGTTTGAGGAACTTTTCTGCCTGAACCTGGGCCTTGCCCTCATCCGGGGGCGGCGGGGGGAGCAGCAGGCCATCCCCTTTGTAAAACAAAATCTTGCCGCTTTTACCGGCTCCCTGCCCTTCTCCCTTACCGGGGCCCAGCGGCGGTCGGTGGAAGAGGCCGCAGCGGATCTGGGCCGGCCCGTGCCCATGAACCGCCTGCTCCAGGGGGACGTGGGCTCGGGCAAAACGGTGGTGGCCGCCGCCTGCGCTTATTTCGCCTGGCAGAACGGCTGCCAGGTGGCCCTCATGGCCCCCACGGAGCTCTTGGCCCAGCAGCACCGGAGGACCATGGAGGAGCTGCTGGGGGGGACAGGCCTCCGGGTGGGGCTTCTCATCGGGTCCATGACGGCGGCCCAGAAGCGGGCCTGCCATGAGGCTTTGGAGGCCGGGGAGATCGACCTCATCGTGGGCACCCACGCCCTCCTCAGCCAGGGGGTGGCCTTCCGGCGGCTGGGGCTGGTGATCACCGATGAGCAGCACCGGTTCGGCGTGGACCAACGGGCGGCCCTGGCGGCCAAAAGCGGCGGGGACCTCCGCCCCCACGTGCTGGTGATGTCGGCCACCCCCATTCCCCGGACCCTGGCCCTGATGATCTACGGGGACCTGGACCTGTCGGTGATCGACGAGCTCCCCCCGGGGCGGACCCCGGTGGCCACCTATCTGGTGGGGGAGGACAAGCGCCGGCGGCTGTATGGCTTCGTCCGCAAGCAGGTGGCCCAGGGGCGGCAGGTGTATATCGTCTGCCCCGCCGTGGACCAGGAGGATCAGGCGGGGATGAAGGCTGCCCAGCAGTACGGCCGCAGCCTCCAGGAGGAGGTGTTCCCCGACCTGCGGGTGTCCATCGTCCACGGCAAGCTGCGGCCCAAGGAGAAGCAGGCCGTGATGGCGTCCTTCGTGGCCGGCCAGACCGACGTGCTGGTTTCCACCACCGTTATCGAGGTGGGGGTGGATGTGCCCAACGCCAACCTGATGGTCATTGAAAACGCCGAGCGGTTCGGCCTGAGCCAGCTCCACCAGCTCCGGGGCCGGGTGGGCCGGGGGAAGCACCAGTCCTACTGCGTGCTCCTGTCGGACCACCCCAGCGAGGGCACCCGCCAGCGGCTGAAAGCCCTCACCGCCACCAACGACGGCTTCGCCATCGCCGAGGAGGATTTGAAGCAGCGGGGCCCTGGGGACTTTTTCGGGGCCCGTCAGTCGGGCCTGCCCCAACTGAAGCTGGCCAGTCTCGAGGGGGACATGCGCCTGCTCCACCAGGCCCAGGGGGCCGCCCGGGACCTCTTAGCCCAAGACCCCCACCTGCGCCAGCCGGAGCACGCCCCCCTGCGGGGCCGGGTGGAGCAGCTCTTCCGGGAGAACCGGGATATTTTTAACTGAGAAAGCAATCACCCCCGCTCCTAGCCTTGTGGGCTTGGGGCGGGGGTGGTTTCGTTTGGTCAGTCTTCGATCGGGGCGGCGTAGATATGCACGTCGCCGTCCAGGGTGCCGTTGTCAGTGATAAAGGAAAGAATGTGGGTGGTGGATCGGGCGTCCTCTACCAGCAAGGCACGCTGCGTGTGGGGTGGAATGTCAAAGGTATGGGGAGACTGGGGTTTGGCATACCTCACGACGATATGGGTTGTCACGTCGTTCTTATTATACAGTAAAACTAAGTAAGTGGAGTATTCTCTGGGTTGATCCCAAGTGACGTCATCGTGCTTGAATTCGTCAACGCGCATACCAGCGTATTTTTGTCCCAGAACATCAGGTGTGTAGGCCGAGCCATCTGAGATGGTCAGCTTGCTTTCCGGGACCTCCCAGGAGGAATAGAGCCCCAGGGCCACGGCCAAAATGAGAATGCAGATGGCGCCGGTGATCCCCAGTTTCTTTTTGCGGCTGAGAGGCTGGGGTGGATTGGGAATGGTATGGATCAGTACCTCTGCCATGGATTCTGGGGGGCCAAAGGCGTGCAGCAGGGTGTAGTAGTTGGGCTCTGGAATGTCCTCCAGCAGAGCTTGGGCGGAGGCCCGGAAGGCTGCCCGGACCTTTTTTCGCAGCCGGAGACCGGTGATCTCTTTTAACAGCGCTTTTTCATAGCGTTGGATGTCGGACTGTTTCATAACGCCTCCTTCCCAGATAAAATGTCGTCAATCCCCTGGAAAAAGGTACGATAGGTTGCCAATAGGTCTTGTAGGTGCGCGCGACCCTTTTTGGTAATGTGGTAATACTGCCGCAGCCGCCCGTCCGGGGCGGTTTTCTTTTTAGTCTCCGCCAAATAGTCCGCCTGGGTCAGGCGGTAGATGGCAGCGTAGGGGAACACAATGGTCAGGACCCCATGGCTGCGGGCATGGAGCAGGGGAGCCAGCTCTCCGATATAGTGCTCTTCCTCGCTGAACAGGAAGAGAATCAAAAGTTCCGTCAGCGCCTTTTTTAAGTTGTCTTCAAGACTATTTGCACGGGGCGCGCTCTGTTCCCCTTTGGAGTGCCGCAATATAGTCACCGCCTTCTTACCGAACCTGTTTTTTTTAGTATAGCATGGCAAAAAAATAAATGCAATATTTTTGTTTTGAATAAAAATTTTTGTTGACAAAAATAAGGGGGCATGATAGTATGAAATTGAACGTGAGAATAAATTATAAAAACAAATAATTGTAATGAGAGGGCTAAAACAATGAAGTTGTATAAGCAAGTGACGGGAGCCATTCTTGCGACCTGTGTGCTGGCAATGGCTTGCGTTGCGGGGGCGGCAGAGCTCGTGGCACAGGAGACGATGCTAGCAGCGGCAGAAGGCAGCACCATCGACCCGATGGCAAACAAATTGGTTTTGGATACGCCCATCTCAAAGGCCGGGTCCTCTTGGTATCAGGAAAAAGGTTATACCTCCTACCGGGTGTGGGTGGAGAACACCACCCAATACAAGATGACGGTGACCATCACTGAGCCAAGCGGAAAAACCCGGAGTTTTACTGTGGATGCCGGAAAGAGCGGAGCTTATCCCGTCAATGGGGTGCCCAGTGGGACTTATAAACTCTCCTTCAACACTGGCGGCCACGAAGTGAGCGGCACCGTTCGGGTAAGGGTGTCGGATATGGCGCTTTCCTGATCGGTTTTCATCAGAAGGAAAATCATCCTGTTGTAAAAAGTAGAAAGGAGGGATGCTTGGAAGTATTGATGGCACATATCTTTTAACCGTTGAAGAACCCAATATGAAATGGAGGAAAGCTATGAAGAAGTGTTTAGTATCGGTGTTCCTGGTCTTGTGCTTGTCGCTTACTCTGGCAGTATCTGCATGGGCTGTGGAAACAAATGAACAGGTAGTCTCTGAAGAACAGTATCAAGAGTATGTGGAGATTGCCAAAAGTGTATGCCAGGAATATGGAATGGAATATGGAGAAGATGTTTCTGTTTGTCCTATTTCGGAAGTAACTAAGGTGTATACACCAGAAGAATATAGAGCAGAAGTGGAGGAATTTTGTGAAGTGATTTCTTCGCTTCAGAATCCTATCACAACATATGCAAGTGGGGACTCTAATTCTAATCCTAGCGCAGGGGGAAATGGGACGAAGAATCTTACTGTTAATTCGCCGTATAACGTTGATGGGGGATACTTCTTGTGGACTCTCCATGCGCGTGCAGTTATAGGTGGAGGCGGACCATATTATTATACTTCCGCAACTATGGAAGAAAGTGTGCTGATTAGGAGACCGTCAAATGCATATACATGTGTTTATGCTGCACCTCGGCTTAAATCTTCGACAAGCACAACTCGAGTGTTTACACAGGCTGTAACGATAAAAAAGAATGGAGTCGCAGTTACTGCAACGCCACATACTCTTACAGCACAGCTTTCACTTAATACTAGCACAGGTGTTGTCACACTTAGAAACCACGAATAATAAATGCGTGCGCACTGAGGTGGCTTTATGAAAAAACGTACCTGGATCGTGATTCTTGCAATCGCTTGTATTGTGAGTGCCGTTGTCATTGCGCATAAGCTACAAAGCCCAACGAAAATTGAACGGATGGAAGATGACAGAGTTGGGGTTGAGACAACAATTGAAAAAACAGTGGACTTAAAAAAGTTTACGTTTTCTTGTTCCGCAGTCTTCCAGGTGAAGCAAAATGAGGATGATGACACTTACTATATTGACAATGTCACATCAGAATTTCTTGAGCGGAAGCGTGTACCGAACGAGTATACGTTTGTCCGCAAGGGAGAAATCGAAACGATTTGTGAAAAAGAAGGGGAGAGTTATATTATTAAACGAACCCTTCCTGTAGAGAAGATGGGACGGCCTGTGATGGACATTACGGCAGGGGCTCGGTTTGTGCTAGATACCAAAACAGGTAAAATGTCGGCAGAAGCATTGGCAGACGAAGGTTGACAGAGAGTCCTAGAGAAGATCGCTTAAAATGCAAGGGGAACGGCGAAATTGCCGTTTCCCTTGCGCTAATACGTTTCCTTTTTTGAAAAATAAACTTGCAGCAATAACAATGCCGCACACAGCTCGGTCCACCTATAGCGGAGGCATTTTCTTACGAATTTCTGACAAATCCACCAATTCCTTGACGGGTATTTGCTCCTCTGTTATGATAAAATCACAGGCGGAGATCGTGGCCCATGATACGATAAAACACAAGGACAAAACAGAACCGTACACAGCAAAAACAATTCGGACAAAGGAAGTGGCCCAATGAAGAAGCATAGCATCCTCACCTGGTTCTGCCTGTTGGTAAGCTTGCTCCTTCTTCTGGCTGGCTGTACCTACAACTTCCCTCCCACGCCGGGAACGATTTGCGGGACCTATACATCCGGCGATGCAGAGCTTCAAAAAATTTTTTCTGTGGATCAGTCCAATGCGTTTTACTACGCGGACCAAAAAAACGACCGCTTTATTCTCGGTCACCTCCAACCCCAAGGGGAGGATGCTTACTTGCTCTCCTGCCAGGACCCCAACAACGCAGCGATCCTCCCTGACCAAGAACTCACCTATGACGGCAAGGGCTTTTCGATCACCATCCAGGACGAAGTGTACGTATTCCAGAAAACCGATGATATCCCCTCTATCATCGGGGATACCACCCGCTATTCTTAACCCAACGAAAGGAAGTGGCTCAATGAAGTTTCCTAAGCAACTGATCGTCCCATGCTTGGCAGCCTGCGCGCTGGCGGTATCTTGCGCCGCGGGGGCGGCGGAACCCGTTGCCCAGGAGCCTGCGCCGGCTGCGGTTCAGCAGGAAACCATTCCGCAAAAAGTGACCTTGGGTCTCGACAAGGGAGAAAATATGGCGGCGGTGATCCGCGATGTTTTTGGCTATGACCTGAGGGGATACCAGTATGTTTCTTTTGCCGAGCTGTGGGATGAAACCCAAGTGACAAGGGCCACGCAGCCCATGCGGCGCATCCTGCTGGACACCTGCGCGGCGATCCAGGCCGGTGAAAACATGCCCTTGGGCTATCTGTACCAGGGGAATACCGTCTACACCGCCGTGGAGCAGCCGGACGGCAGCTTGCAGTTGACCCAATATGAAGTGCAGCCCCACACCAACAGCACGGAAACGGCCACGGTGCTGCCCGACTACCGGGTGGTGGAGACAGAAACCCGCGCGGTGAACCAGGCAAGCATGGAGGCCCTGTATACGTGATGTGCCTGCATAGGTGGCAGGTGCCGGAGCACGCAAAGCAAGGGAAACGGCAAGATTGCCGTTTCCCTTGCTTTGCGTTTATGTAGGTTAGGTGTCCGGTAGTCATTTAGCAATTAAAAAGGAGCCCCGCCGGAACGGGGCTCCTTGACGTTTTCGTTCAGTTTCAAAAACCTATTCAGCCTGCGGTAACGTCACACCCAAAACGACACTCCACAGAGAACCGATGCTGACCCGGCTCACTGCTTCCCCGTGACGATGGACAGTCAAGCTACCATCTCTACTTTTAGTATACCGAAGAACCCAATTTTGTCAAGAGAAAATTGGCTCCCTTCGTGAGCAGTTTCAGGCTGCTCCGTCCTATTTTATGTACAACGGTCGTTTTTATTGCCTTGAGAAAATAGCGGCTTGCGGGAGGCCAACCAAACCCCACAAAAATCCCCCAAGAATTAGCACCACCCTGTGAAAAGCGCTAAAAATTCAAAAAGGTCTTGCAATTTTTAGGGAGCGGTAGCATAATAGGGTTAGCACTTAAAGGGTTAGAGTGCTAACCCTATTACACTTTGGAGGCATGTATCAAAATGGAAAAGAAACAATTCAAAGCCGAGTCCCAGCGGCTGATGGACCTCATGATCAACTCCATTTACACCCATAAGGAGATCTTCCTGCGGGAGATCATTTCCAACGCCAGCGACGCCATCGACAAGCTGGCCTACCAGGCCCTTACCGATGAAAAGGTGGGGCTGAACCGGGAGGATTTTAAGATCGTGGTGGTCCCCGACAAGGACGCCCGCACCCTCACCGTGTCCGACAACGGCATCGGCATGACCCAGGAGGAGATGGAAAACAACCTGGGCACCATCGCCAAGAGCGGCTCCCTCCAGTTTAAGAAGGAGACCGAGAACGCCGACGACGCCGAGCTGGACATCATCGGCCAGTTTGGCGTGGGCTTCTACTCCGCCTTTATGGTGGCCGACAAGGTCACTGTGATCTCCAAAGCCTACGGCAGCGACACCGCCTGGAAGTGGGAGTCTGAGGGGGTGGACGGCTACACCATCGAGCCCTGCGAGAAGGAGACCGTAGGCACCGATGTGATTATGTCCATCAAGGTAAGTGGCGACGAGGAGAACTATGACGAGTATCTGGCCCCCTACGCCCTGTCCAACCTGATTAAGAAATACTCCGACTACATCCGCTACCCCATCCGCATGGAGATGGAGCACAGCCGCCAGAAGCCCAAGCCCGAGGACGCCGGCGACGATTACAAGCCCGAGTATGAGCAGGTGAAGGAGTGGGAGACCATCAACTCCATGGTCCCCATCTGGCAGCGGCCCAAGAGCCAGGTCACCAAGGAGGAGTACAACGACTTCTATAAATCCAAGTTCGGCGACTGGCAGGACCCCGTCCTCTCCATCCACGTGGCCGCCGAGGGTAACTTTGAGTACAAGGCCCTGCTGTATATCCCCAGCCAGGTGCCCATGAATTATTTCTCCGTGGACTATAAGAAGGGCCTCCAGCTCTACTCCTCCGGGGTCATGATTATGGACAAGTGCCCCGACCTGCTGCCCGACCACTTCAGCTTCGTCCAGGGCATCGTGGATACCCCCGACGTCTCCCTGAACATCTCCCGGGAGATGCTCCAGCACGACCGGCAGTTGAAAGTCATCGCGGGCAACATCGAGAAGAAGATCAAAAACGAGCTGGTCAAGCTCATGAAGGACGACCGGGAGAAGTACCAGCAGTTCTGGACCGCCTTCGGCATGCAGTTTAAGTATTCCCTCATGAATGCCTACGGCCAGAACCGGGATACCATCCGGGACCTGCTTCTCTTCTGGTCCTCCAAGGAGAACAAGCTCACCTCCCTGAAGGAGTACGTGGACCGGATGCCCGCCTCCCAGGAGAAGATTTATTACGTCTGCGCCGACTCCGTGGACCACGCCGCCAAGATGCCTCAGGCCGAGCGGGTGCTGAAGGCCGGCTACGAGGTCCTCTACCTCACCGTGGACGAGGACGAGATCGTCCTGCAAATGCTGGAGAACGCCTATGATAAGCCCTTCGTCTCCGTGGCCAATGAGGACGCCCTCCCCGTCACCGACGCGGAAAAGGCCTCCGCCGAGCAGGCCGAGAAAGACCACAAGGAGCTGCTGGAGTTCGCCCAGGAGACCCTGAAGGGCCATGTGTCCAAGGTGCGCATCTCCAAAATCCTCCAGAGCGGCACCGTTTGCCTCACCGCCGACGGCCCCGTCTCCCTGGAAATGGAGAAGTATTTCTTAAAGATGCGCCGGGACTTCCCCATGAGCGCCGAGCGGGTGCTGGAGCTCAACCCCGAATCCGCCGCGTTCAAGGCCCTGTGCAAGGCCTTTGAGGAGGACAAGGACAAGGCTGCCAACTACATTGAGGTCCTTTACAACCAGGCCCTCATCATCGCCGACCTCCCCCTGCCCGACCCGGCCCGGTATGCCGAGCTGGTCTGCGGCCTGATGCAGTAATCCTCTTTTCAAATGAAAAACTTTCATTTGAAAAAGTTGTGCCTTTGGCACAGCGATGCCGCGCATTGCGCGCGTCATCTCGTCTCATGCAGACACTGACGCGCCTGCGGCGCGATCAAAAACGAAAGTTTTTTATGCGTGTCTAGTATAAACCAAACAGAAAAATCCCCGGTTTCTCAGGAAACCGGGGATTTTTTCTGCGCTGCCGCAGGAGCAGCGTTATGGATGGAGTTTTTCGCGGAGATAGGTTTTCACCTGGTCTCCCTTTACTTGCAGAACGAAGGCCACCTGGTCTTCCACCAGGTCCTCCGCCCGCTGGAGAATGGTCTCGTCGGAGACCCCCAGTTTTTTCCCGGCACGGAGCAGGGCCTGTTTTCTCTGGTAGATACAGGAAATGAGACAGAGCAGCTCCCGCAGGTTGCAGGCCTTGATAATAGCCTGAAAGTTGGCCAAGCGAACCTTTCGGTCGTCAACCCACGGCAGGTGCTCGTCTTTGGTGGATAGGATCAGTTGGTCTAATTCCTCCCGGGTGGGCAGCCGGGCCATTTTGGCCACCAGGGCGGGGCTGCCAGTGGGAACGAAGATGGTTGAGGATGGGTTGCTGACGGGTTTGAGGATGTAGAACTCCTTGGGGCTGTCCTTTCGGGAAAGGGAAGTCATGCGGATGTCGTCGACCAGGCAGACGCCGTTGCAGGAGTAGCGAACATACTCCCCCTTGCGGTAGCTTTCGGTCATGGTTGGGGTCCTCCTTTCCAGTGTGTGGTGGGCTGCCGGCGGTAGGCCGGCAGGATGAGAAAAGCGGCCAAACAAGCGGAGGTGCGCTGTCAGGCCACTTATTAAGTGTATTATAGCAAAAAATGGAGCAAATTTCAAAGGAATTTTTGAAGGAAAAATCAAAAAAATCAGGATGCCAGCCGATCCCTCGGTGGAAGGACCGTTGGAACCCACAAAAGAGCCTGCCACCTGCGCGGTGATATGCCCCCACGATGAGAGACAGAGCAAGCAGAGGGAGATACATCAGGGAGGGAAACCAGCACAGGGGGAACGGCAGAGGTGACCGAAACGTGAAATGGGCCCGACGTAATTTAGGCCACCTTACACCCATGGGAACGCACGACTTGGCTACGGCGGCATAAAAAGTGGCCAGCAGCTTGCACCGCTGACCACAAAATGGTTCTGTTTTTTCTCTGTCCTCTTGACGGGATGGGGTTCAACAGGTCTGCAGCAGGCCACTTATCCGCTTTACGGGGAGGGGAGACCATCGGACGAACGTGATTACCGGTCTTTCCGCTGAGAAGTGATGGCGACCAACGAGGTGACGACCACCAGGCCCAGGGCGGGAACGAACAGGCCCATCACAGACTCCCCGCCCCAGAAACAGAAAATATCGACAAGGGTAGGGAACGTCCCCCAGGAAAGGGACTGGAGAACCGGGCTCACCACCAGCCCCAAAAATAGGACCAGGGCTTCGGTTCCCATGGTCCAGGCCACCATCTTCCTGACTGGCTGCTTCCGGGTGAGCAGGAAGACCAGCAGGGCGGGGCCGAAATAGAACAGGAACGAGAGGAAAAGATACATGGTGAGCTCCTTTCTCGCCGTGGCGGCGGTGGATGTGAGCTACTTTTGTCTTCCTATTGATAAAATAGCATAGATTGGCGGGGAAGTTGTGAACAAACAAAAAACTTACCTGCTTGCGACCTTGTGAATGATTCCCGCCCATGCTACAATAAAATTATCTATCATTCTGTTCCTCTCCTTTGATCAAGCCGACAAAAAGAAATTAGCTCATATTCTTAATCTTATCGGAATTGCTTTGGGGATTGTCCGGACATACCGATTACTGATTGTGGAGGAAGAATATCACGAAAACAGAAAATGAGGTTATTATGAAAAGAATATGGATGTTGTTACTGATGCCCACAATACTTCTTTGCGGCTGTCATGCCAACAGCGAAAAAGAAGATGTGGCTGAATACTATGAGGAACTTTCTAAAGCACAGGAAATTACCGTTCTTCCCGCAGATACTTCTGCGGCAACACAGATATTGACAGAAAGCGAAGAAATTTCAGATTTTATATTTGCGTTAGACATGGAACATTGGGAAATGAAACCGCTTCCTAAAACAGCAGAATTAGTTGGAACTTTTCAACTTTCGCAGGAAGAAACCATTCAATTTGGAGAAAGTGCAACGGACGGAGAATTGTATCCCGTATGTGAAATACTCTGCTATGGGGAGGTTCCTTATGTCACGCTGGAAATTGCTGGTATGAAAATGATATTTAAAATATCAGACACAGCTATGGACTATCTTGCAGATTACTTTCGCGAATAGATCATCACAGGGGAGATAGCCTAAGTGCTGCCGCCCTGGACAAAGTTACGGATGCTGCCAGCGGAGCTGACGGATGAGGGGGCGATGCGGAAGCTTGGCGGGTAGAAGAATACCGTTCCCCTGGAAGTGGCGGAATCCCTCCGCCGTCCCCATTCCTTTACAAACCTTCCCGAAGATGGTAGGATAAGGAGCAGAGGAACCCAAAAGAAAGGAAGATCACCCCATGAGACACGGGTTAGTGATGGAAGGGGGCGCCATGCGGGGACTGTTCACCGCCGGCGTCCTTGACGTGATGATGGAGTCGGGCATTGCCTTTGACGGGGCCGTTGGGGTCTCCGCCGGGGCGGTGTTTGGCTGTAACTATAAATCCAACCAGCCGGGGCGGGTGCTCCGCTATAACCTGCGGTTTTGCCGGGACCCCCGGTACAGCAGCTTCCGGTCGCTGCTGAAGACGGGGGACCTCTTCGGGGCGGATTTCTGCTACCGGGAGATCCCCGACCACCTGGACCCCTTTGACCGGGAGACCTACGCGGCCTCTCCCATGGACTTTTATGTGGTGGGCACCGACGTCCACACCGGCAAGCCCGTCTACCACAACTGCCTGGATGGCGGGCGGGAGGACCTGGACTGGTTCCGGGCCTCGGCCTCCATGCCCCTGGCGTCCCGGATTGTGGAGGTGGGGGGCTATGACCTGCTGGACGGCGGCATTTCCGACTCCATCCCCCTCAAATACCTGGAGTCGGTGGGCTATGACCGGAATGTGGTGATTTTGACCCAGCCCATGGGCTATGTAAAAATGAAAAACAAGGCCATGCCTCTGATGAAAAAAACCTATCAAAAATACCCCAGGCTCTTGGAGACCATGGCCCGCCGTCAGGACGTCTACAACGAGACCACCGCCTATATCCGGGACAAGGAGCGCCGGGGAGAGGTCTTTGTGATCCGACCGGAGGCCCCCTTGGACATCAAGCGGGTGGAGCACCACAGGGAAAAGATCCAGGCCGTCTATGACCAGGGCCGGGCCGTGGCGGAGAAACGCCTGGCCGCGCTGAAAGAATTTTTGAAGGATGGAGAGAAGTAACATGACAGAAAATCCGCGGGAAGCCGCTTTGCGGGGCCTGACCACCCAGTGGCGGACCATGACCTACAACTGGCGGGACTGCGCCCTGTATGCCCTGGCCGTGGGGGCCACCGGCACAGAGCCCCAGTACACCTATGAGAAGGACATGCAGGCCATCCCCACCTTTGGGGCTACCCCCTATTGGGGCACGGTGAACGTGACCCCCAAGCTCCCCCGGCCCCGGTCCATCCCGGTGCTGGTGGAGGAGAAATTGCAGCCGGAGCAGTCCTATGTGAATCTGGACTATGAGTTTTTATACCACCGGCCCATCCAGCCGGTGAAGGGGACCTTCGTCTACCGGGACGTCCTCACCGACCTCTTTGACCGGGGGGAGGGCCGGGGCATGGCGGTGCGCTCCCAGGTGGAGGTCTTTGACGAGGGGGGCACCCTCCTGTGCACCAACCGGTGCACCACCCTGTTCCCCACCCTGGGGGGCTACGGCGGCCAGCCCATGGCCCGGGGGACCAGTTGGATTCCCGACCGGGAAGCGGATCTTGTGGTGGGGGATCACATCGGGGCGGCCCAGAACCTGCTCTACCGTCTCACCGGCGACACCAACCTGGTCCATGTGGACGGGGAGGTGGCCACCAGCCGGGGGCTCAAGGGGCCCTTTGTCCACGACCTGTGCGCCTTCGGCTACGTCTGCCGCCTGGCCATCGGCGCTCTGTTCCCCGGCCAGCCGGAAAAGCTCCGGCGGATGTACGCCGCCATGAAAACCGTCCTCTATCCCGACACCCCTGTGGAGCTCCACCTGTGGAAGCTGGCGGGAGGCAAAGCCGCCTTCCGCCTGGTGAATGCCGCCACCGGCAAAGCCATTCTGGACCGCGGGGAGCTGGAGTGGGAGGTCTGAGGGCCTGTCAAGCAGAGAGAAACCGCGCGCTTTTTCGGTGACACACAGACGAAGAGGGAGGAACCCAGATGGCAACGAGCAAAGAATATCTGCACTTTGTGCTGGACCAATTCTCCGGCCTGGGAGAAGTCACCCACCGGGCCATGATGGGGGAGTATGTTCTCTACTACCGCCAAAAGGTCATCGGCGGCATTTATGACAACCGTGTTTTGGTCAAGCCCACCCCGTCGGCCAAGGCCCTGATGCCGGAGGCCCGGGAGGAGATCCCTTATGAGGGGGCCAAAGTCATGCTGATGGTGGAACGGCTGGAAGACCTGGAATTTTTACGGACCCTGCTGGAGGCCATGTATGAGGAGCTTCCCCAGCCGAAACCCAAGAAGAAAAAGAAGCCCTGACCAGACAAAGACCCTGGTCAGGGAAGGGGAGAAAGCGAAAGCGCTTTCTCCCTTGCTTTATGCGTTTTTATGGGTCTGGCCGGGGTAAAGAATGATCTTCCGCCCCAGGAAATTCCAAAAGAACACCAAAATACTGCTGATGAGCTTGGAAAGCATGAAGTAGAGATGGAGCTTGCTGGTGAACAGGTACATAAGCCCCATGGTCAGGGCCAGGCCAACGCCGGAGATGGCGCAGAACACGAAAATTTCCGCCGCCGGCCCCACGGTGGGGTCCACGGCCTTGAAGGCAAAGTATTTGGTGAGCAGGAAGTTACAGGAAATGCCGACAATAAAGGCGACGGCTGCTGCGGGAAGGTAGTGGACCCCCGCCAGCTCCAACAGGAACAGCAGGAGGAAATCCACCAAAAAGGAGGAGGCCCCGGTGAGGATATAACGGAAAAACTGGGTAATCGTGTTCTCCGTGGGCTCGGCCAGCAGGGCGCGGAATTGCCCCCGCCGCAGCAGCTGCCAGAAAGCGAGGGCATCCTGAATGGTATGTTCTTGCAGTTTCTTTTTCATGGGATGCTTGTAAAGTCAGGGTTGGGTGGCTTTTTCCTTTCGGGTTTGTTCCAGAGCCAGGGCCCGGGGGGGGACGTCCTCCAGGTGGAACAGGCCTAGGTCATAGAAGATCTCCAGCCGGATCTCTCCCCAGGTGTCACTGGGATAGTTTCCCCGCATCCAGGTGTTTTTCCTGTGTACGTCCCGGTTGAGGAAGTTTTCCACCAGGTCCAGAGAGGACAGGTGGCCGTATTCGTGGTTGACAAAGTTTTCCAGGCATTGGTGGAGGAAGGGGACCAAGGCGGGGTCTTCGGCGGCCAACTGGGCCACCTTGGGGTCCAGATAGAGGTCGGGGAAGGGGAATTCGCTGGTCTGGGCATAGCCGTGCTCCCGGGTCCAGTCTTGGCTGCCGGCGTCGGTGGTCAGCAGTCCGGCGGGGCGGAAGAGTTCCATCATCAGTACCTCCTGGGGATTTTTTGATTGCGCAAGAAAGTATACTCTCTTTTGATGGAAAAGTAAAGGGGATCTCAAGGATTTGGAAAGAATAGGAACATTTTCGGCGGATTCAGCTCTCTGCCCGTCTGTTCCGGAAGAGCAGGCCCAGGAGAAGCATCAGGGCGGTGGAGCCCGCCAGAACAGCCAGAGGCGTCCAGGGCGGCCCACCGGTGGGGAAGACAGCCTGAGTGGCCGCTGCGGCGGAGGCAGTTCCGGCCATGGCCTCTGCCGCCCCGCCCCCAGAAAGGTTTTTGGGGCCCCAGGTGATCAGAGCGCCGTCGGTCTGGAGGCAGACGGTGTGATAGGTCCCCGTGGACACGGCCACCACGCCGGCGGCCTGGGGGACCGGGCTGGGCAGCGGGGTGGCTGCCGCATCTCCTTGGCCTAGCTGCCGGGAGGCGTTTCGCCCCCAGGTCCAGAGAGACCCGTCGGCCAGGACCGCGGCGGTATGGCTGGCCCCGGCGCTGATCGCCGTGGCGGGAAGCGACAGAAAGACTTGCGCGGGGGTGGGCTGGGGGGCGGTGTCTTCGCCCAGAAGTCCCAGGCCCAACTGACCGTCGATGCCGCTGCCCCAGGTCCACAGGGAGCCGTCGGTGCCCAGAGCCACGGCGTGGTAGCCCCCCATGCTCACGGCGGCAATCTCATCCAGCACCTGCCGGGGGAGAGGGCGGCTGTCCAGGGTGCCGTCTCCCAACTGGCCGAAGAGGTTATCCCCCCAGGTCCACAGGGTGCCGTCAGAGCGGAGGGCGGCGGTGGCCCCCACCCCGGCGCTGACAGCGGTGACCTGGTCCAGCACCGGAGCGGGGGAGGTCCGGCTGTTCAGGGTGCCGTCCCCCAACTGGCCGAAGAGGTTGTCCCCCCAGGTCCACAAGGTGCCGTCGGTGCCCAGGGCGGCGGCGTGATAGTCCCCTGCGCTGATGGCGGCCACCTGGTCCAGAATTTGCACCGGCTGGAGGGCGGCTTCCGTGGAGCCGGTGCCCAGCTGGCCATAGTCGTTGCCGCCCCAGGCCCACAGGGTGCCGTCGGTTTTCAGGGCCAGGGTGAAGTCTGCCCCGGCGCTGGCGGAGCGGACGTTGTCCATCACCCGCATGGGCTTGCCGGACAGGGGGACGGCGTCGCCCTGGGGATCGGCCCCGGTCTCCTGGGTTTCCAAGCCCAGTTGGCCGGCCTGGTTGCTGCCCCAGGCCCAGAGGACCCCGGCCTCATCCACGTAGACCGTGTGGGTCAGCCCGGCGCTGAGACGGGGGGAGGAGCCCGGCGCGCCCATATCATAGGCGGCGCAGGGGAGGAGCAGCAGAAGGGACAGGGCGGGGAGAAGGAAAAGGGTTCGTTTCATGGCGAAGCCTCCTTTTTACGGAAAAGTGGAAGGTTTCCACCAATATACAGGGAAAAACGAACTTTTGCAAGCCTTTTTTGTCTAAGAGAGGGGGAGAAAACCGCCCCCGCCTGCCGGCGGGGGCGGTTTTGTGTCAAACGGAAGGGGATTAGAGGGCGTCGGCAATGCGGCGGCCCATTTCAGCGGTGCCCACCAGATGGCCCTGGCCGGTAAAGAGGTCGGGGGTGCGGTAGCCCTGGCTGAGGACGGCCTTCACCGCGGCCTCGATGGCGTCAGCCTCGGCGGTCAGGCCGAAGGTGTACCGCAGCATCATGGCCACGGACAGGATGGTGGCGGTGGGGTTTGCCTTGTCCTGGCCGGCGATGTCCGGGGCGGAGCCGTGGATGGGCTCGTACATGCCAAAGTTGCCCTTGGCCAGGGAGGCCGAGGGAAGCATGCCAATGGAGCCGGTGATTTGGCTGGCTTCGTCAGAGAGGATGTCGCCGAAGATGTTGCTGGTGACGATCACATCAAACTGACGGGGGTTGCGCACCAGCTGCATGGCGGCGTTGTCCACGTAGAGGTTGTCCAGGGTGACCTCGGGATAGTCCTTGGCCACCTCGGCCACCACCCGCCGCCACAGGCGGGAGGACTCCAGCACGTTGGCCTTGTCCACGCTGGTCACGTGGCGGCTGCGCTTCCTGGCCATGTCGAAGGCCACCTTGGCGATCCGGCGGACCTCCTCCTCGGCGTACTGCTCCACGTCGTAGGCGGCGGGACCCAGGTCGGTCTCCTTGGTGCCCCGCTGGCCGAAGTAGATGCCGCCGGTGAGCTCCCGGACCACCACGATGTCCAGCCCCCCGGCCAGAATCTCGGCCTTCAGGGGGGAGGCCTCGGCCAGCTCCTCAAAGATCATGGCGGGGCGGAGGTTGGCGAAGAGGCCCAGCTCCTTGCGCAGGCCCAGCAGAGCCCGCTCAGGGCGCTGGTCCCCGGGGAGGGTGTCCCACTTGGGGCCGCCCACGGCGCCCAGGAGGACGGCGTCGGAGGCCTTGCACACGTCGATGGTCTCCTGGGGCAGGCAGTGGCCGGTGGCGTCGATGGCGCTACCGCCGGCCAGCACGTTTTTCAGGGTGAAAGTGTGGCCGAACTTCTCACCCACCTTTTCCAGCACCAGCACGGCCTGGGCCACGATGTCGGGGCCGATGCCGTCACCGGGGATGACTGCGATGTTGTAATTCATACCTTAGCCCTCCTGCCGCTTCTTGATGTCGGCCATGAGGCCGCCGGCCTGGATGATCTCTTTGATGAACTCCGGGAAGGGGTTGGCCTGATAGGTCTCGCCCTTGGTGGCGTTGGTGATGAGGCCGGTGTCAAAGTCGATGGCGATCTCGTCGCCGGCTTCGATCTTTTCGCTGGCCTCGGGGCACTCCAAAATGGCCAGGCCGATGTTGATGGCGTTGCGGTAGAAGATCCGGGCGAAGGTCTTGGCGATGACGCAGGAGATGCCGGATTCCTTGATGACCATGGGGGCGTGCTCCCGGGAGGAGCCGCAGCCGAAGTTGAAGCCGCCGACCATCACGTCGCCGGTCTTCACCACATTCACGAAGTTCTTGTCGATGTCCTCCATGCAGTGGGTGGCCAGTTCTTTCTTGTCGGCGATGTTCAGGTAACGGGCGGGGATGATGACGTCGGTATCCACGTTGTCCCCGTACTTATGGACAAATCCTTTTGCATTCATAACTGATTATACCTCCCGAGGATCAGCAATTTTCCCAGCGATGGCGGAAGCGGCGGCCACGGCAGGGCTGGCCAGATAGATTTCCGAGGTGATGCCGCCCATGCGGCCCACGAAGTTGCGGTTGGTGGTGGCCACGCACTTTTCACCGTTGGCCATGACGCCCATGTGGCCGCCCAGGCAGGGGCCGCAGGTGGGGGTGGAGACGGCGCAGCCGGCGTCGATGAAGGTGGTCATATAGCCCTTTTCAATGCACTCCCGGAAGATCTGGGGGGTGGCGGGCATGACGATGCAGCGGACGTGGTCGGCCACCTTCTTGCCCTGGAGGATCTCAGCGGCCATGGCCATGTCCTCCAGGCGGCCGTTGGTGCAGGAGCCGATGATGACCTGGTCGATCTTAATGTCGCCCACCTGGGAAATGGGATGGGCGTTCTCGGGCAGGTGGGGGAAGGCCACGGTGGGCTCAATCTGGCCCAGGTCAATTTCCACCGTGCGGACATACTCGGCGTCGGGGTCGGCCTCGTAGGCGGTGTAGGGACGCCTCACCCGGCCGTCCAGATAGGCCCGGGTGGTCTCATCCACGGGGAAGATGCCGTTTTTGGCCCCGGCCTCGATGGACATGTTGGCGATGCACAGCCGGTCGTCCATGGACAGGGCGGCCACGCCCTCGCCGCAGTACTCCAGACTCTGGTACAGGGCCCCGTCCACGCCGATGAGGCCGATGAGATGGAGGATCACGTCCTTGCCGCTGACCCGGGGCTGGAGCTTCCCGGTCAGGTGGACCTTGATGGCCTCGGGGACCTTAAACCAGGTCTCGCCGGTAGCCATGCCGGCGGCCATGTCGGTGGAGCCCACGCCGGTGGAGAAGGCCCCCAGGGCGCCGTAGGTGCAGGTGTGGGAGTCGGCGCCGATGATACATTCTCCGGCGGCCACCAGTCCCTTTTCGGGCAGCAGAGCGTGCTCCACGCCCATCTGACCCACGTCGTAGAAGTTGTCGATGTCAAACCGCTGGGCAAAGGTGCGGCACTGGAGGCACTGCTCGGCGGCCTTGATGTCTTTGTTGGGGGTGAAATGGTCCATGACCATGGAGACCTTGCTCTTGTCAAAGACCCCGGTGAAGCCCTGCTTCTCAAACTCCCGGATGGCCACGGGGGATGTGATGTCGTTGCCCAGCACCATATCCAGCTTGGCCCGGATGAGCTGGCCGGCCTTGACCTGGGGCAGACCGGCATGGGCGGCGAGGATCTTTTGCGTCATTGTCATTCCCATAGGGAAAACCTCCTCTAAAATCAAAGTGTATCGGAATTGAGCAGAGAGGGCTCAATCGTTCTCATTCGTAGGGATAAACTGCTTGACCTTGTTCTCCCGGTTCACGGCGGTGATGAGGGCGTAGACGGAAGCCATGGTGATGTCGCTGTCTACCCCCACGCCCCAGTAGTGGTTGCCCTCCTCGTCGGCGATGACCACGTAGGCCGAGGCCAGGGAGTCGGAGTCGGTTTTCAGGGCGTGCTCCTCATAGTCGATGAACTGGTATTTGATGTTGGGGTTGGCGATCTTGAGCACGTTGCTCATGGCGTCCAGAGGGCCGTTGCCCCGGGCGCTGAGGTAGAAGAGCTCGTTGCCGATGGCCAGGGTGACGTCGGCCACGGTGGAGCCGCCCTCCCGAATCCAGGTGATGTCCTGGAGGGCGATGGGCAGGTCCTTGTTCTGATACTCGTGCTGGAAGGCCACCACGATCTCGCTGGGGGAGAGCTCCTTGTGGGCGTGGTCGGAGATCCCCTTGATGAAGTAGCCCACTTCGGCGGCCATTTCCTTGGGCAGGTCGTAGCCGTAGTTGTGCTCCAGGATGTAGGAGATGCCCCCCTTGCCCGACTGGCTGTTGATGCGGATGACGTCGGTTTCGTACTCCCGGTTCACGTCGTGGGGGTCCAGGGGCAGGTAGGGGACGGTCCAGCGGTCCTCCGTCTGCTCCTCCCGGAACTTCATGCCCTTGGAGATGGCGTCCTGATGGGAGCCGGAGAAGGCGGCGAAGACCAGGTGGCCGGAGTAGGGCTGGCGGTAGCCCACGGACATGCCGGTGAGCTTTTCATAGAATTCCACAATCCGGGGCATGTCGGAGAAGTCCAGCTTGGGGTCCACCCCGTGGGTGTAGAGGTTCATGGCCATGGTGACGATGTCCACGTTGCCGGTGCGCTCGCCGTTGCCGAAGAGGGTGCCCTCGATCCGCTGGCCGCCGGCCAACAGGGCCAGCTCCCCGGCGGCCACGGCGGTGCCCCGGTCGTTGTGGGGGTGAATGGAGACGATGACGTTCTCCCGGTTGTGCAGGTGCTTGCTCATGTATTCGATCTGCTGGGCGTAGACGTGGGGCATGGACATCTCCACGGTGGAGGGGAGGTTGATGATCACCTGCCGGTCCGGCCGGGGCTGCCAGACGTCGATGACGGCGTTGCAGATCCGCAGGGCGAACTCCATCTCGGTGCCGGTGAAGCTCTCGGGGGAGTATTCAAAGCGGAAGTTGGTCTCGGGCATCTTGGCGGCGTACTCGTCAAAGAGCTTGGCTCCCGAGACGGCGATCTCCACGATCTCGTCCTCACTCATGCGGAAGACCTGCTGCCGCTGGGCGAAGGAGGTGGAGTTATACAGGTGGACCACCACGTTTTTGGCGCCCTTGATGGCCTCGAAGGTCTTTTTAATGATATGGGGTCGGGACTGGGTGAGGACCTGGATGGACACGTCGTCGGGGATGAGATGGTCCTCGATGATGGCCCGCAGGAATTCATATTCGGTTTCCGAGGCGGCGGGGAAGCCCACCTCAATTTCCTTAAAGCCCACCTCCAGCAGGAACTTGTAAAAGTCCAGCTTTTCCTCTAAGTTCATGGGGGTGATGAGGGCCTGGTTGCCGTCCCGCAGGTCCACGCTGCACCAGTCGGGGGCCTGGGTGAGGCGCTCCTTCTTGGCCCAGTCCATGCAGGGTTCGGGGGGCATGTAATATCCGGGACGGTACTTGTCAAAATTTTTCATAGGGGACACGATCCTTTCCATTTGGGCGGAGAGGATAAAAAAACTCCGCCTCTTTTTGATGCAAAGAGACGAAGACATAAAAATTCTCCGCGGTACCACTCTTATTGGCGTCCAACAACGCCCACTCAAATAGCTCACACTCCGGGGTGAGACGCCAGCTCTCTCCATACGGCCTTGCACCAGACGGCCGCTCTCTGTCATGGAGTTCGAAAAGGCATATTCCCTTCATTGCGTGACGGTATGAAATTTTCATTTCTTACAGGATAGCGGATAACCCCCCGGTTTGTCAATGGGGGAAACTCAAAAATTTCAACAAATCCCGCCGTGATTTTTGGCAAGACAAAGCTGCCGGGGGCTGGAAGGGCCTCCGGCGGCTTTTGTGAGCAGGGTTAAGACAGTTCCTCCGCCTCCCGGAGCAGGGGCAGGAGTTTATCCTGGGAGACCTCCTTGGGGCCAAGGACCGTCAGCGCCCGGAGGGCGCCCAGCAGCCCCAAGCGGAAGCCCTGGAGGGCCACGCCGTAGACCCGGTCCGCCCAGACGATCTCCACATCGGCCAAAAGAGTCCGGGCCGGCTCCGGCAGGTCGCCGCGCAGCAGCCGAAACAGGTTTTCGGCCTCCTGGTGCTTTTTGGAATAAGCGGGACACAACCGGGGGTTGTCCAGGGCGTCGTGGGCGGCGGCGGAGAGAAAGAGGTCCTGGTCGGACCCATCGGTGAGGACCCTTTGGAAGCCGGTGTAGAGGCCGCTGAACACGGAAAATTCCGATAAGGCCCGCAAGGCGTCCCGGTGAAGGGCCTCCATGGCGGTCAGCTTGGCGGCTTGGGCGGGGGTAAGGGCCTCGGCCAGGGCGGCTTTCTTTTCCTGGTAGACCTGGTCCTGCAGGAAGGGGTCCCGCTGGTCAACGGTTTTTTGGTCCTCTGCCAGGAAGCGGTCCAGAAGCTCGTCGGTGAATATGCTGCGGGCGATGGAATGGAGTGTGAATTCGTAACTCATGGTGGCCTCCTTCAAGAATGAAAAGCATAGATATTACAGTCAAGAAGTTCTCCCGGACGAATTTCCAAGGCATCGGCGATGTCATATAGCACCTCCACAGAAAAGGCGCGGATCATATTGGGGGCTTCGATGGAGCTCAGGTGGGAGCGGCTGATCCCGGCCTTGGCGGCCAAATCATCCTGAGACAGGCCTTTCCGCTTTCGGAGGGTGGCGATGGCTAAGCCAAGCTCCAAAAAGCGATCTCGGTTTTTATAGGCGACCTCTTTGCTCATGGCCTGCCCTCCTCCCCTGATAATTTCCTTCATTATACTTTTTTCGACGTTGATTTTCTATCTTTGCCGGTGAGCGATTGCACAATATTTCAAACATTTGCTCACTGGGAGGGGATTCTTGTCTGTGTAGGGTGGCAACGGGATTACACGACCCACCGTCATTACGAGATCGCCCCCTCATCAGTCAGCTCCGCTGACAGCTTCCCCCCGAGGGGAAGCCTGCGGTACGTTTGGGTTATTTGCTACGATAATTTTCTGAACAGGCGTACAGGGTTTGCCAAAGCCTTCCCCTGGGGGGGAAGGTGGGCCGGCCGGAGGCCGGGTCGGATGAGGGCGAGCGTTGAGGATTCCCCAGCGTGGGTCATAGCCCCACCAGCCCAAGATGGCAACAGGATTCCACTATCCCCCGTCACTACAAAATCACCCCCCCAATCAATCTGCACAAAGGAAACGACCCCGGCCGGGAAAAATTTCTTCTCCTCCTCCCAAAGAAATGTACAATCCCTCTTTACTTTATCACAGTAGAGTGGTAATATACTAAACAACCAGAAGAAAGGGGACACACCATGGAACTGGATTGGAACATCCTGCGCAGCGGAGAGCAGACCATCTACCGCCTGCGGGGTTTCTATGAGAAGTACGGCTACCGCCGTTTTAAGATGAGTAAATTTGAGGAGTACGACCTGTATGTCCGCAACAAGGACTTTTTGGTCAGCGACCGGATGATCACCTTCACCGACGCCCGGGGGGTCCTCATGGCCCTAAAGCCCGATGTGACCCTGTCCATCATCAAGAACACCCGGGAGGGGGATGTGGGGCCTCGGAAGGTCTATTACAACGAGACCGTCTACCGCTCCGGCAAGGGGGACGAGGCCTTCCAGGAGATCATGCAGACCGGCCTGGAGTGCATCGGGGACCTGGACCTCTACCACATCTACGAGGTCATGGCCCTGGCGGTGGAGAGCCTGCGGGCCATCAGTCCTGACTATGTGCTGGACGTCTCCCACGTGGGCCTGGTGTCGGGCTTCATGGAGGCCGCCGGGGTGGAGGAGGCCGACTACGGCCAGGTGATGGCCGCCGTCCGGGCCAAGAACCTGGCAGCCCTGGACGCCTTCTGCGAAAGCCGGGGCCTCAGCGGCACCGTTCGGGCCCTGCTGGAGCGGTTGGTCACCACCTACGGCACCATGGAGACCGTGCTGGAGGAGCTGGCTCCCCTGTGCGTGGGAGGCAAAAAGACCCGGGAGGCCTGGGAAGAACTGAGCAGCCTCTGCGACCTACTCAAGGCCAACGGCCTGGGGGATCGGGTCTACCTGGACTTCTCCGTAGAGGGGGACATGGACTATTACAGCGGCATTGTCTTCCGTGGATTTTTGAAAAATTTGTCTGCGGGGGTGCTCTCCGGCGGACAATATGATAAAATGGTGGAGAAAATGGGGAAGAAGTGCGGGGCCATAGGCTTCGCCATCTACCTTAATGAACTGGAGCGCCTGGGCCCCGCCCAGCCCCAGTTTGACGCCGACACGCTGATCCTTTACGATGAAAAGACAGATTTGAAGGTCCTCACCGCCCGGCTGGCTGCCCTGGCCGCCCAGGGGAAGCGGGCCCTGGCCCGCCGCCAGAGCCAAGGCTTGCAGGTGAAGGAGACCGTAGATCTGAGAGGAGGGGAAACCCCATGAAGGAATTTCTCAACGTGGCCCTGCCCAAGGGCCGGCTGGGGGAGCGGGTCTACGCCATGTTCGCCCAGGCTGGCTTCCCCTGCGAGGAGCTGCTGGACCCCAAGCGGAAGCTGATCTTTGAAAACCCCGAGGCCGGGGTGCGGTACTTCTGGGTGAAACCCTCGGACGTGCCCGTCTACGTGGAGCGGGGAGCCGCCGACGTGGGGGTGGCCGGCAAAGACATTTTGCTGGAGTACGGCCCGGATATCTATGAGCTCTTAGACCTGAACGTGGGCAAGTGCCGCATGTGCGTGGCCGCCAAAAACGGCTTCCGGGACGACCCCGAGCGCACCCTCCGGGTGGCCACCGAGTTCCCCCACATCACCCGCACCTATTACAGCGCCCGCAGCCGGGATATCGACATCGTCCGCCTCCACGGCTCCATCGAGATCGCGCCCATCCTGGACCTCACCGACGTGATCGTGGACATCGTGGAGACAGGGACCACCCTGAAAGAGAACGACCTGACCCCCATCGAGACCATCGTCCCCATCAGCGCCCGGCTCATCGCCAATAAAGTGAGTTTTAAGTTTAAGCACGAGGCCATCAGCACCCTCTACGAGGGCCTGAAGGAGCAGGTGGCCGCCAAGGAGGCAGAAAAGAAATGATACGCATCCTGAAAGAAGCAGAGACCAAACGGGAGGAAATCTTCGCCCGGGAGGACCCGGTGGGCTCCGTGGAGGAACCCGTCCGGGCCATTTTGGCCGACGTAAAGGCCAACGGCGACGAAGCCCTGAAACGATACACCAAGGAATTTGACGGGGTGGAGATCCCCACCGTGGAGGTGGGCGCCGGAGCCATCGACGAGGGCTTCCGGGCCGCCGACCCCCTGCTGGTGGATATCCTCTACCGGGCCACCGAACGGATCGCCGCCTTCCACCAGCGCCAGGTGCGCAACAGCTTCCTGGTCAACGACGAGGACGGCATCCTCATGGGCCAGAAGGTCATCCCCCTGGAGCGGGTGGGGCTGTATGTCCCCGGCGGCACCGCCGCCTATCCCTCCAGCGTCCTTATGAACTGCATCCCGGCAAAGCTGGCCGGGGTGAAGGAAATCTGCATGGTCACCCCTCCGGGGAAGAACGGGAAAATCCCCCCCAACATCCTGGCCGCCGCCCGGATCTGCGGGGTGGACCGGGTCTTCCGGGTGGGCGGCGCCCAGGCCGTGGCCGCCCTGGCCGACGGCACCGAGAGTGTGCCGAGGGTGGACAAGATCGTGGGCCCCGGCAACCAGTTTGTGGCCGAGGCCAAGAAGCAGGTCTTTGGCAAGGTGGGCATCGACATGGTGGCCGGCCCCAGTGAGGTCCTGGTCATCGCCGACGGCAAGTGCAACCCCCAGATCGTGGCCGCCGACCTGCTCAGCCAGGCCGAGCACGACAAGAACGCCTCCGCCGTGTTGGTCACCGACAGCGAGGAGCTGGCCCTGGCCGTCCAGGCCGCCATTGAGGAGCAACTGGCCAAGCTCAAGCGGGAGGAGATCGCCCGGGCCTCCATTGAGGCAAACGGCAAGATCATCGTGGCCCAGTCTTTGGACACCGCCATCGACATCGCCAACGAGATTTCTCCCGAGCATCTGGAGGTCTGCGTGGACCAGCCCTTTGACTACCTGGATAAGATCAAAAACGCTGGCTCCATCTTCCTGGGCCGCAACTGCCCCGAGGCCCTGGGGGACTACTTCGCCGGCCCCAACCACACCCTGCCCACCAGCGGCACGGCCCGGTTCTCCAGCCCCCTGTCGGTGGACGACTTTGTGAAGAAGACCCAGTACACCTATTACACCGCCGCCGCCCTGGAAAAGGCCCAGCAGACGGTGTCCAACTTCGCCAAGAAAGAGGGCCTCACCGGCCACGCCCGCAGCGTGGATATCCGGTTTGACCCGGCGGTGGTGGGGGAGAAGAAATGAGCCAGTTCCTCCGCGCCAAGTACGCCGGCTTAGAGGCCTACACCCCCGGGGAGCAGCCCCGGGACAAGAAATACATTAAGCTCAACACCAACGAGTCCCCCTATCCCCCCTCCCCAGCGGTCCTGGCGGCCCTGGGGCGGGAGGACCTGGCCGACCTGCGCCTGTACTCCGACCCCGAGGGGAAGGAGCTGAAGGAAAAGCTGGCGGGGCTCTACGGGGTGGCCCCCAACCAGGTGTTCCTCTCCAACGGCTCCGATGATATCCTGAATTTCACCTTCATGGCCTTTGGGCAGGACGGCGCGGTCTTTCCGGGGCTAACCTATAGCTTTTACCCCGTCTTTGCCGACCTCCATGGGGTGCCTTATGAAAAGGTCCCCCTGAAGGAGGATTTCACCGTGGACGTGGCGGGCCTGTCCGGCCGGGGCAAGCTCACCGTCCTGGCAAACCCCAACGCCCCCACGGGCATCGCCCTGCCCTTGGACCGGGTGGAGGAGATCATTGCCTCCAACCCCGACCACGTGGTGGTGGTGGACGAGGCCTATGTGGACTTCGGGGGCGACTCCGCCGCCGCCCTGCTGGGGAAATACCACAACCTGCTGGTGGTGATGACCTATTCCAAGTCCCGCTCCATGGCCGGGGCCCGGCTGGGCTTCGCCCTGGGCAGCTCAGAGATCATCGAGGACCTGGAAAAGCTGAAATACTCCACCAACCCCTATAATGTCAACCGCCTGACCCTGAAGCTGGGGGCCGCCGCAGTGGATTCCGACGACTACTTCCGGGCCAACGCCCGGCGGATCATGGACACCCGGGCCAAGGCCACCCAGGCCCTGCGGGAGCTGGGCTTCACTGTGCCCGACTCCCAGGCGAACTTCCTCTTCATCACCCACCCCAAGCTGGATGGAGGGGAGTTCTATGCCAAGTGCAAGGAAAAGGGCGTCCTCATCCGCCACTTCTCCGACCCCGTCATCGCCCAGTACAACCGGGTGACCATCGGGGCCGAGGAGGAGATGGAGACCTTTTTGCAGGTGGTCCAGGAGATTATGAAAGAGGAGGGCCTCTAAAATGCGAGAGATCACCATCACCCGGAAAACCGGGGAGACCGATATCACGCTGAAGCTGAACTTAGACGGCGCCGGTAAGCACGCCATCCAAACCGGCGTGGGCTTTTTCGATCACGTGCTCACGGGCTTTGCCCGCCACGGGTCCTTTGACCTGGAGGTCACCTGCGCCGGGGACACCTGGGTGGACGACCACCACACCGTGGAGGACGTGGGCATCTGCCTGGGAGAGGCCTTCGCCCAGGCCCTGGGGGACATGCGGGGGGTGGAACGCTTCGGCCACATCCTCTTGCCCATGGACGAGGCTTTAATTTTGGCCGCCGTGGACCTGTCCGGCCGGGGGATGCTCTGCTGGGAGGTCCCCATGCCCACGGAAAAGGTGGGGACCTTTGACACCGAGCTGGCCAAGGAATTCTGGCTGGCCTTTACCCGCAAGGGGGGCTGCACCCTCCACCTGCGCCGTCTGGCGGGGGAGAACAGCCACCACATCATCGAGGGGGTCTTTAAGGCCGCCGCCCGGAGCCTGAAACAGGCAGTGGCTCTCACCGGGGGCGACGAAATCCCCTCCACGAAAGGAATGTTGGTATGATTGCGGTCATTGATTACGGTGTGGGAAACCTCTTTTCCCTCTGCCGCTCCTTGGAGGCCATCGGCCAGGAGCCGGTGGTCACCGGCGACCCGGCTCTCCTCCGCCGGGCGGATAAGCTCTTTCTCCCCGGGGTGGGGGCCTTCGCCGACGCGGCGGCCAAGCTCCGCCAGACCGGCCTGGACCAGGTCATCCAAGAGGAGGTCGCCAAGGGCAAGCCCATTTTAGGCATTTGCCTGGGGATGCAGCTCCTCTTTGAAGAGAGCCACGAGTTTGGCACCTGGCAGGGCCTGGGGCTCATCCCCGGCAAGGTGGTCCCCATGGAGGGGGTCATCCCCGCCGGCTATAAGATCCCCCACATCGGCTGGAATGCCCTTCACTTCCCCCAGGGGAAGCGCCATCCCCTGCTGGAAACGGTGGGGGAGGGGGCGTGCGTCTACTTCGTCCACTCCTTCTACGCCACCGACTGCGACGAGGCCGTCATCGCCACGGCGGAGTATGGCCCGGAGCTCACCGCCGCGGTGGCCAAGGGGAACGTGATGGGCTGTCAGTTCCACCCGGAAAAGAGCGGGGACGTGGGGCTGGCCATCCTGAAAACCTTCTGCGAAGGGAGCTGGTGACGTGAAGATTTTTCCTGCCATCGACCTTTTTGGCGGTCAGGCCGTCCGCCTGTACCAGGGGGATTACAATCAGATGACGGTCTACGACCCCGACCCCCTGAACACCGTGCGCAAATTTGAAGCCGCCGGGGCCAAGCATCTCCACCTGGTGGACCTGGAGGGGGCCAAGACCGGCCAGACCACCAACCTGCCCACCATCCAGCGCCTGGCCTCCCAGACCGGCCTGTTCCTCGAGGTGGGGGGCGGCATCCGCAACATGGATACCATCCGCCGCTACCTGGACGCGGGGGCCAGCCGGGTGATTTTAGGCACCGCCGCCGTCACCGACCCAGACTTTACCGCCCAGGCGGTGGCCCAGTACGGGGAAAAAATCGCCGTGGGGGCCGACCTGAAAGACGGCAAGGTGGCCATCAAGGGCTGGCTGGAGACCAGCCAGGACACCTGGGAGGTCTTTTTTGAACGGATGCAGGCCCTGGGCGTGAAAACCATCATCTGCACCGATATCTCCCGGGACGGGGCTATGCGGGGGACCAACCTGGACCTCTACCGCCTGCTGGCGGACCGCTATGCCATGGCCATCATCGCTTCCGGGGGCGTGTCCTCCCTGGAGGACATCCGGGCCCTGAAGGCCGCTGGGGCCGCCGGGGCCATCATCGGCAAGGCCTATTACACCGGCGCCATCGACCTGGCCCAGGCCATCGCCCTGGGGGAAGGAGGCACACTATGATTACCAAGCGCATCATCCCCTGCCTGGACGTGAAAAACGGCCGGGTGGTGAAGGGGGTCAACTTCGAGGGGCTCAGCGATGTGAACTCCCCCATCGAGCTGGCCGAATACTATACCAAAAGCGGCGCCGACGAGCTGGTTTTTTACGATATCACCGCCTCGGCCGAGGGCCGGGGGCTCTTTACGGATATCTTGCGGGAAACTGCCAGCCGGGTGTTCATTCCCCTCACCGTGGGGGGCGGCATCAACACCCTGGAGGACTTTGACCGGGTCCTCAAATGCGGGGCCGACAAGGTCAGCGTCAACTCCGGGGCCATCCGCAACCCCGACCTCATCCGCCAGGCGGCTCTCCGCTATGGCAGCCAGTGCGTGGTCCTCTCCGCAGACGTGAAGCGGGTGGACGGCCAGTTCCGGGTCTTTGGCCGGGGCGGCCGGGACGACACGGGCATGGAGGCCATCGGCTGGATCAAGCAGTGCGTGGACCTGGGGGCCGGGGAGATCGTGGTGAACTCCATCGACACCGACGGCGTGAAGGGCGGCTTCGACTTAGAGATGCTCGCCGCTGTCTGCGACGCGGTAAAAGTTCCGGTGATCGCCTCCGGCGGCGCGGGGAAGGTGGAGGACTTTACCCAGCTCTTCCAGGCCCTGCCCGGCGTGGACGCGGGCCTGGCGGCCTCGGTCTTCCACTTTGGGGAGATCGCCATCCCCGACCTGAAAGCCACCCTGCGGCAAAAGGGCATCTTAGTGCGGTAATTGAGAACCATTGGGAGGAGAAGAACCATGATCGACATGGAAAAGCTGAAATTTGACGAAAAGGGTCTCATCCCCGCCATTGTGGTGGATGGGAAGAGCGGCCAGGTGCTCACCCTGGCCTATATGAACAAGGAGAGCCTGGAAATCTCCATCAAGGAGGAGCGCACCTGCTTCTGGAGCCGCTCCCGCCAGGAGCTGTGGCGGAAGGGGGAGACCTCCGGCAACGCCCAGCACATCATCGACATCACCGCCGACTGCGACTACGACGCCCTGGTGGTCCGGGTGAACAAGGACGGCCCCGCCTGCCATACCGGCGCGGAGTCCTGCTTCCACAACCCCCTGTGGGAGAGCGAGGAAAACCACGCCTTCTCCCTGGAGGGCCTCATGGAGATGCTCCAGGGCCGGAAGGATGCCCCCAAGGAGGGGTCTTACACCTCCTACCTCTTTGAAAAGGGGATCGACAAGATTTTGAAGAAGGTGGGGGAGGAGTCCACCGAGGTCATCATCGCCGGCAAGGCCGAGGACAAAAAGGAGACCATCTACGAGATCGCCGACCTGGCCTACCATGTGATGGTCCTCATGCTCCAACTGGGGATCTCCCTGGACGACGTCCGGGCGGAGCTGGCCTCCCGGCATGTGATCGACAAAAAGGTGAAGCAGGAGAAGATGACCTGATTTTTTTGGCAGATGGAGCAGCGCCCCGGCACAGGAGAGCCGGGGCGCTGTGTTCTGGAAAAGGAAAACGGGACGGCAGATGCCGTCCCGTTTTGTCGCGGGGGAGAGATTACTTTGCCACGTTTTCGCAAAAGCGCATCAGGATGGTGGCAACCTGTGCCCGGGTGGCGCTGCCCTGGGGCTGGAGGGTGGTGGCGGAGACGCCGCCGATGAGGCCAGCCTTGTTGGCCCAGGACATAGCGTCCTTGGCGTAGGCGCTAATCTGGGCGGCGTCGGTGAAGCCTGCCAGATCGGCCTTTTGGGCTACGTCATACCCCTTGAAGGAGGCATAGCGGTACAGGATGGCCGCCATCTGCTCCCGGGTGATGGGGTCGTTGGGGTTGAAGGTGGTGGGAGAAGTGCCGTTCACCACGCCGTTGGCGGCAGCCCAGGCCACGGCCTTGGCGTACCACTGGTCGGCATCCACGTCAGTGAAGGGGGAGGTGCCGGCGGCGGGTTCCTTCTCCAGACGGTAGAGGATGGTGACGATCATGCCCCGGGTGGTGGTGGCGTTGGGCTCGAAGATATTCGTGCCGGTGCCGTTCATCATGCCGTTGGCAATCACATAGTCCACGCCCTCGTGGTACCACTGGGTGGTGTCCACGTCGGTGTACTTCTCAGCGGGGCAGACGTGGGTGACGGGAGCCTGCTTGAAGGTGGCGGTGACCTCCACCTTGGAGGCAGGCATGGTAAAGGTGTACTTGCCGTTGCCCTTGTCGGTGAGGGTAATTTCCTTGCCGTCCTTGTCTGCCACCGTCAGCTTGTCCAGCTGGTAGCCCTCGGTGGGGGCGACGGTGAGGGTGACGGTTGCGCCCTTGGCCGCGCTCTTGGGGCTGGCGGTCACGGTGCCGTTGGCGGGGGAGCCCACGGTGATGGCGTAGGTGGTAGTGCCGGAGCTGGAGCTGTTGCGGCTCCACTTGGCGGTGACGGTGGTATCCTTAGTGAGTTCAAGCACACCCTCTACCTTGGTTTCGCCGTTGTACCAGCCCTGGAAGGTGTAGCCGGAGCGGACGGGCTTTGCGGGCAGGGTGAACTTCACGCCGGTGAACTCGTCCTTTTTGCCGTCGTAGCCATAGTCCAGGGTGAGCTTATGCTCTGTAGTAGTTGTATTAGACAGATCCTTGACTACGCCGTTCGGGTCAGCTGCCTTGGCCGCATCAACACTTGCGTAATAGCTGTACGGCGCGTTCGGTTCCTTTGCGGTGCTGTAGAGTTCGGCGTTCAGATTATCCAGATATTCCTTCTCGACAGAGGAAGAATAATTGCCGCCGGAAACCTTAACGGCAGACATATCCGCATTGCCGTTCATCATTCCAATCGGGGCTGCGACCTTGCTGGCGATGAACGTGCCGCCGGAGATCGTCAGCTCGCCTTTGTTGAGGCCTTCTTCATCTGACTTATTAGTATCATCTCTGCCGTTCAGAACCACGCTGCAACCGTCGCTCTTTACCTCGAAGGTACCGCCGCTGATTTTCGCCTCGTTCCAGTTCAGCACAGCCGCCTGCGTCGTGTTTTTGAATTCGCCGCCGGCAATCGTAATTTTGCCGCCGTCGTCGTTCTTCACGGTGTTCAGGCCGCCGTTGAAAACGCCGCCGTTAATCGTCAGGCTCGGGTGTGCCTGGTTTGTGTTAGCAATATAGCCGGTGCGCTGATTATTGCTGTCATAATCCTGATAGCCGTTTTCAACCAGCGAGGAGAACTTTCCTACCGTAGTTACATTATCGCTGCCGGTGGTTACCGTAACTCCCTCATTGATGATCATCTTGCCATGGTTGCAGATCGTATACCAGGAGTTGTTGCCCGGATTATTTTCGTCGGAACCAGCTTCCTTACTGCGGTCGAACGTGCCGCCATCCAGCGTCACCGTGCCGTTGTTGAACAGCGCGCCCTTTTTGTGGGCAATATTATCCACCGTGCCTTCGCCCGTAACCGTCAGCTCCGCGCCCAGCTCAACGGTGATGGTGTCGCCGCTCTGATTCGTCAGCTTCTGGCCGTTCAGGTTGAGCGTGATTTTTTTGCCCTTGGCAACCGTGATATCCTCGGTAGTATCCGTCAGCAGCTTCACTTCCGCGTCTTCCGCCGCATTGGTGATGGCCGCCTGAAGGCTTGTGTACTTCACGCCGCCCGTTTCGGCTACAGCCTTTTTGGTTTCGTCAATTTTAACTTTGCCGGTCTCCTCATCCTGCGTCAAAACAGAGCCGGCAGGGATGTAATCGCTCACGTCCAGCTTGCTGTCATCGCTGCTCTTAAACGTGCCGCCAGTAACGGCGAAGTTGTTCTTGGCGTCGTCAGCAAGATCGTCCTCAATTTTCCAATCGCCCTTAAACGTACCGTTTGTAACGTTCAATTTCGCTTTGTTTTCCTCGGGCTTAGCATACCAGACGTCATAGAGGACTTTGCCGGTAATGGTGCCCGTGGTATTAACGTTCACCGTTACGCCTTCGGGATAATTGGTGGTAGCGCAAACGTCAAATGCATACTGATTATCGCCATTGCCGGCTGTGATGCTTGAGGTACCAGTAATATTCACGGTACCACAGTTATTCGACATCACATATGAGGCATTCTTTGCCGTAACATTTACGTTTTCAACCGTCAAATTACTGTAATTTTGAATCAAAATACCCGTAATCGCGGATTCAATTGTACCGTCCTTGATAGTAACTGTGCTTCCTTTCAAGAATTGAAAGCCGTTTGTCTCTGTGCCGGAAGAGCCAACCGTCGGATTTGTTACAGTATACTTATGGTTATCCAGATTAAGTGTGATATTCACTGGGCTGTTGCCCTTGGTAGTATTGCCTTCAATACTTGCGTATCCTGCGCCTACGCCGCCGCCCTCAGCATCTCTCAGCAGGGTAATGACGTTTTCTTTTGTTCTGTCGTCGCCAGTTTTTTCATGAACAGCAGCAAACGCATCAGCCAGCGTCGCGTACTCCGTATCGCCAATCTTGGCCACGTTGCCTTCATCCGCCGCAAACGCCGCCGTCGGCAACAGCGATAACAGCATCACCAGCGACAAAATGCTCGCAAAAAATCTCTTTTTCATCGTGTCCTCCTTTTATTCTATTATTTCAGCAGGGGGCGGCTGAACAAACGCGCGCCGGGTTTTCCCGGCGCAGACAGGGCAGCCGCAGCCCCTTGGTCCGGTGCGGGAATAGACGACGGCTCTCCAGACATGGCCCTCCGGACACCGCCACCAGATTTTTTTGTGGCTGCCTGGGGTCACCTGTTCCGGGGTCAGGGCGCCGTTGAGCGTGGGGTGCCACTGAGTAGCTAACGCGGGGGCGCGGGTAGACAAATCGTTGAACCCCGCCAGAACCTTTCGGCCCGCGCAATAGGGGCATCCACTGCCGCCGGCGGCCCGGGCGGCCACGGCGGCGGCGTAGTCGTGGCCCAGCTCACAGCGCCACCACACCTTCCGGTTGGAATAGGGAGAGACCTGGCTGGGGGCCAGGGGTCCGTTTTTGGTGGGATGCCACTGGGCAGCCAGGGCCGGGAAGGTGCTGGCCAGGTCATTTTCGCCGGGGAGCACCTGCTTGCCGGCGCACACTGGGCAGCCCGCCCCCCAAACCCGGGAGACCACGGCGGCCTGCCACGCATGGCCCTTGGCACACTGCCACCACACCTTCCGCTGGGTCCCGGCGGCGACGTCGCTGGGGCGAAGGGCCCCGTTCTTCTCCGGGTGCCACTCCCGGGCCAGCTGGGGGTGGGTGGCGGCCAGGTCGTTCTCTCCCGCCTCCAACCGGCGCCCGGCGCACACCGGGCATCCGGAGCCCTTGACCCGGCTGTTGACCCCAGCCTGCCAGACGTGGCCCCGGTCGCAGCGCCACCACACTTCCCGGTGGCTGCCTGGCAGGACCTCTGTCGGGGTCAGATCCCCGTTTTTGGTGGGATGCCACTGGGCGGCCAACTGGGGGTGCTGGGTCGCCAGATCGGTTTCCCCAGGCCAGGGCTTGTTCCCGGCGCAATAGGGACAGCCGCTCCCCGAGCCCGTGCGGGTGTAAACCGCAGCCTGCCACCGATGCCCCTTGGCGCAGCGCCACCAGACCTTCCGGCGGCTGCCGTAGGAGACCTCTGTGGGGTGTCCGTTTTCCTCAAAGTTCCACTCCTGAAGTAAAGCCAATTTGTCGTGGGCCAGGCAGTAGTCTTGCAGGGACGTTTTCAAAACGAGCTCACCACCTCTCTTACACCTGGCGCACAACCACCAGCAGGCGACAAAAAAGTGTACCTTTTAGTAACCCTTTTAATGTAAAAAGAAAACGGAAAGACCGGTAATATTTTTGGACTTTTGTATAGTCAAAAGGAAAAAATTATGCTATATTAAATGTAAATAGACGAACTAGCCGAGCAACGAAAAAGTACACCTTCTTGCAAACCATTTTTTCAATAAAAAAGAGCGCCCTGCTTGCGCGGGGCGCTCTCTCCCTTTTATTTGATCCCTTCTACACAAATCCAGTTTGTGCCCTCTTTGGTGTGAATCCTGCTCTCAGCAAATCCCGCCTGGCGGAACATGGCCTCAAACTCCTCCGGGGTGGGGTTCAGAAGCTGATACCGGGCGATGTTTTCCAGGGTCTCCCGGGGCAGGCCCTCCTTCTGGTAAATATCGGCCACCAGCAGGAAAACCCCGCCGGGCTTAAGCACCCGGCGGACCTCTTTCAGGTTTTCCGCCGGATTGGGCCAGAAGTAAAAACTCTCCACCGTGACGATTTTGTGGAAGGTATCCTCCCCAAAGGGCAGAGCCTCCACCGAGGCTTCCAAGACCTCCAGTTTCCCGCTGGCCACATCGGCGGCGTTGGTCTGGCGGGAGAGGGCCACGGAGACGTCGGAGTAATCCACCCCCGTCAAATGGCCCGCCGGGAGCTTGGCGGACAGCCGGGCCAGGGTGGCCCCGCCCCCGCAGCCGATGTCCAGCACGTGGTCGTCGGGGGCAAGGGCCAGGTGGCCTAAGGCCCACTGGGTCACAGCTCCGTGGCTGTCGTTCATGCGAAGGAGCATCTGGGCCCCCTCCTCCCCCTGGGGCTTTCTGGGGTTCCCCTTGCGGGTGATGTCGGCTTGGTTGGTCTTCTTCGGTTCCATGGTTGTCGTCTCCTTTCTTTCGCTGCCCCGCAGGGGCCTTGCTGGGAACTGATACTAATTTCAAATGAAATTCTTTCATTTGAAACACGCACGCTACGCGTGCTGGCGGTGCTTCGCACCGCCCCGTCTCATACAAAACTCGACGCGCTTCGCGCTATAAAAAACGAAAGTTTTTTAACGAGTTTTCGT
>JALERU010000044.1 GCA_022764045.1 Clostridiales bacterium
CATCTGGTAGAGCGCCACCTTGCCAAGGTGGAGGTAGCGAGTTCGAGCCTCGTCACTCGCTCCAGATGGCGCCATAGCCAAGTGGTAAGGCAGAGGTCTGCAAAACCTTTACCCCCAGTTCAAATCTGGGTGGCGCCTCCATGAAAAAGCCTTGTCGAAAGACAAGGCTTTTTCTTATTTTTGATAAAAACTGGGGGGGAAGCAAGGGTGATTTACTTTGTGGAGGACGACGCCAGCATTCGTGAGCTGGTTTTATATACCTTAAACAATGCCGGCTTCCAGGCGGAGGGATTTGAGCGTCCCTCGGCTTTTTGGGCTGCCATGGGACAGATACGGCCCACGCTGATCCTGTTGGATATCATGCTGCCGGAAGAGGATGGGCTTTCCATTTTGCGGAAGCTTCGAGGGGAGCCCACCACCCAGTCCATCCCGGTGATGATGCTCACAGCCAAGGGAACGGAGTACGACACCGTTCTGGCGCTGGACGCGGGGGCCGACGACTATGTGCAGAAGCCCTTCCGCATGATGGAGCTTCTCTCCCGCATCCGGGCCCTGCTTCGCCGGGCGGAGCGCTACGGCAACCCGGTGGAACCGGGAGAGTATCAGACCGGGGGATTGGAAGTCTCTCCCTCCCGGCACCTGGTCAGGGTGGACGGAAAGGAGATCGCGCTAACCCTCAAAGAGTTTGAACTGCTCCGGCTCCTGTTGGAAAACAAAGGGATCGTTTTGTCCAGAGATAAAATTTTGGACAAGGTCTGGGGGGACACCATGGGTCGGGAAAGCCGGACGGTGGACGTCCACATTCGGACCCTTCGGCAAAAGCTGGGCCATGTGGGCGGACTGATTGAGACCGTTCGGGGAATCGGCTATAAATTTAAGGGAGAGGATTGACCTCTCTTCCAAACAGCGACACGCTGCCGGAAAACTTCCGGCAGCGTGTTGTGCTTTCTAAAAAGAACTTAAGGGTAACAGACCTTGTCCAGAATACCGGCCAGATAGGCCAGGACAACGCCGTAATTGCAAATGGGAACGCCCTGGGCTTCTGCCTGGGAAATCCGGTTGAGGACATGACGCCGGTTAAACATACAGGCGCCACAGTGGATGATAAGATCATAGGACGAAAGATCCTTGGGAAAGTCGTTTCCTCTCACAAAGTCGAAGGAGAGCCCTTGGCCGATGGCTTTGCGAAGGAGACGGGGAATTTTCTCCCGGCCAATATCTTCCGAGAGGGGCGCGTGGGCGCAGGCTTCCGCGATCAGGACGGAGGAGTGCTCTGTCAGGTTTCCGATGGCCTTGGCGCCGTCCAAAAAGGCTTGAATATCTCCTTTGTAGCCGGCGAACAGGATGGAGAAGGAGGTCAAAAGGCTTTCCGCCGGCTTCCCCTTCCACACGGCTGGAAAGGCCTGGGAGTCGGTGATGATGAGCTTGGGCGGCCTGCTGAGGGCAGCTAAGGTGGTGTCCAGGCAGTCTACCGTGCAGCTCATCACAGAGCATTTTTTGTCCAGCAGCTCCCGGATGGTCTGGACCTGAGGGAGGATCAACCGCCCTTTGGGGGCCTGGAGATCCTGGGGCATGACCAGTAAAATGAGGTCCCCGGGTTGGGCCAGATTGCCGGTGATGGAAAGGTCCCAAAAATCATCGGGGGCCTGTCGGATGATCTCCTGCCGGAGCTGGGAAATGCCTTCCCCTGTCTTGGCGCTGATTGCCAGCACGGGTAGATCATCCAACTGGCGGGAAATGGCAGTCTGGAGAGAAGGTACGTCCGCTAAGGTATCACATTGGTTCAGCACCACCAGGACAGGGAGCTTTTTCTCCCGAAACAGCTGGAACCAAGGAAGCTCTTCTCTGGGCTCCCCAGTCAGCACCAGGATAGCCAGGTCGGTTTTTTCCACGGCCTGCCGGGTCTTTTCCACCCGGAGAGTACCGAGCTCTCCCACGTCGTCCAACCCGGCGGTGTCAATAAACACCACGGGCCCCACGCCGTGAAGCTCGAAGGATTTGTAAACCGGATCTGTGGTGGTACCGGCCACGGAGGAGACCAGGGAGATCTCTTGGCCGGTGAGGGCGTTGATGAGAGAGGACTTGCCTGCGTTTCGGTTGCCAAACAGGCCGATATGGAGCCGGCTGGCCTGGGGGGTATCTTGTATGCTCATGTCAGTTTCCTCCCAAATCCAAAGTAAGCCCCGACAGCCGGGCGATGTCCTCGCAGTGCTGCAGTCCGGAAACCTGACGCTGGTCAATGGGACGAAAATCTTTGGCTTTGGCATCGGGGAGAAGGTCGCAGAACAGCAGATTGGCCCCACAGGCGATGGCGTTGAGATTGCCGGTCTCATCCGCCAGCCCGGTTTTGGGGTTGATGCCCGGCTGCTGCGCGGTGATTTTACAGGTGGGCAGCATCAGGCGGAGAATAGCCATTTCCTTGTTGTTCAGCAAAAAGCTGCCCGGCCCGCCCTCTTGAGCCAACGGCGTGTTGGCAGCGGGGAGATAGGGGATATTGGGGGCCCAACTGATCTCCAGCTCTTTCATCAGGAGAATGTCGTCAGCCAGTTCGTCCAGGGTCTGGCCTGGCCAGTCCACAATATTTCCCGAGGCCAGCTTCATGCCGATCTCTTTGACCCAGGCGGCGCATTGCATGCGCTTATGGAAACTGGTGGAGGGATTCAGGCGCTGAAAGCTGTCGGGGTGAGACATCTCGAATTTCAGCACATATTCCTCCACGCCGGCATCATAAAGGGCCTGGTACTGGCTTTTTTCCAGTTCACCGGCCCCTAGGGAAATGGTAAAGCCCTGGCTTCTGAGCCCCGATATCAAGGTGAGGAGACGGTCAAATCCATAATTTGGGTCCTCACCGGCCAGCAGGAACATGCGGCCTAACCCATCCTCCCGGGCCTTTTGTGTCAAGGGGAGGATTTCATCCGGTGGGATGCGGTAACGGGGAATCCGGTTCCCAGCCCGCATGCCGCAGTAGAGGCATTGATTTTTACATATGTTGGTGTACGCCAGCATAGCGGTGACTAAAATGGTATCCCCAAACTGGGCCCGGCAGGTTTCGCGAGCCGCCGGCGCCACCTGGCTCCAAAAGGTTTCCTCGGGCATGGTCAAGATGTCTAAGACATCCTGCTTGGTGTGAAGCTCCAAAAAACATCCCTCCTTATGGATTTATGGTTCAGGTATGGCCCGGAGCCGGGCCACAAGAAGGCAATTTTTACTGTGCAAGATAGTAGAAATCGTCTCCGGGGAGGGTACCGCCCACAGACTGGGGATTCTGGTCAAAGAGGACTTGGAAATATCCCTGAACAGAGGCTTTCATTTCCTCGCCGGTGATACAGACGATGTTGCAGTAGGGGATGGCCTTTTCCGCCACAGCGGCGTCCACGATGTCATACTGACCCACCAACTGGGCGGCCTCGGTTACGTTTTCATTCACATACGCAGTGGAGGCGGCATATTCCTTCAGGAAGGCTGCCACCGCTTCGGGGTGCTCCTTGGCAAAGTCCGTCCGGACAATGAGACCCGCGGTGTTTAGCTGGCTGCCATTGTCCAGGGCGTCCCACTCCTTGGTCAGGTCCAGCGCGATTTTCAAGTCCTCAAACTTGGATTGGGCCACGGTGACAAAGGGCTGAGGGAGCATAGCGATCACATGGTCCTGAGCAGCCATCTGCGCAACGATTTCAGCGGGCTCACTCTTCCACTCAATGGTCACATCGGAGGCGGGATTCAGACCGTTATTCTCCAGAAGATAATTCAACGCATATTCAGGAGTGGAGCCCTTGCCGGTAGCATAGATGGTTTGCCCCTTAAGGCTGTCCCAGTCGGTGACGGTCTCGCCGCCCTTTTCCACGATGTAGATGACGCCCAGGGTGTTTACGGCCAGCAGCTGGACCGCGCCATCGGAATTGTTATACAGGACAGAGCCCAGATTCACGGGAACAGCCAGAATATCCAGCTCACCTTGGAGAATTTTGGGGGTCAGCTCGTCGGCGGAGCCGGACATGGTGAATTCATACTGGTTGGCGGTCTGTCCGGCTTCGTTGTCGTCCAAGAGCTTTACCATTCCCATAGAGGTGGGGCCTTTCAGTCCGCCCAACCGAACGGTGACATCTGTCTGGGTGACAGAGGCGTCATCAGCAGGGGTGGTTTCCTCGGCAGGGGTATTTCCGCAGCCGGCGCACAGGGCGGCGGTCAGGCAGAGGATTAGAAAAAGTGACAGGAGTTTCTTCATATTTGATAACCTCGATTTCTCGCCAACGGCGGTATTGTCTTATTTTACCTCTCAAGCCTTCAAAATTGCGTTGCAGACGCAACGTAACAGTGCATTTTTTCCGAAAATATGAAGGAAAAAGGAAGTGACCTATCAAAAACTCCCGTGCCTCAAAAGAAGCACGGGAGCAAGTCAGCCAATCGGATGTGGTGCTTATGCCTTCCACAGGCCGTGGAGGTTGCAGTACTCATAAGCGGCAACAAACTTGTCGCCGGGAGCCATGGCGAAGGTAGCGGTGGGAGCCTGGCCGGGCTTCAGAGCCTTGCGCTGGTTGCCCTGCTCGGTCTGGATGCTGATCCACTGGATGTAGTGCTTTTCCTCCATGGGGTGGGTGGTGGAACCAACAGAAACGGTGACCAGGTTGCCGTCAACCTTCACCACGGGGACGTGCTTCTCGGTGGCGGCGTCGGTGGTGTTGGCAACCATTTCCTTCATTTCTTCACCGCAGCAGACGACCTTAGCACCGCTTTCGTAGACGGCGGCAACGATGTTGCCACAATGGGAACATTTAAAGAACTTCATATCCATGATCAATTTCTCCTTTATTTCTTTTATTAAAATAGTGGTTGTACCAGCTTTCCTATCTGTGGTATGATAATAGCATAAATCCGTTACGGCTCATAGTGATTTTGTCACGAAACTGAAAAATTGTCAAGAGCCGCAGCTTCTGTCCGGTGGAGGAACCATCCAATGAATCGAGAAATATCCTTTTATAATTACTTAACTGCCGAAGAAAAAGACCTGCTGGACCGCTCTATGCTTCAGGAGACCTGTCGGAAGGGGCAGATCGTCCATCGGCATGGAGACAGCTGTGTGGGTCTAATCTTCGTGCGCAAGGGGCGGCTGGCTTTTTCCATTCTGTCCGAAGAGGGAAGAGAGATCACCGTCTTTCGCATTGAGAAAGGGGAGGCCTGCATCCTCTCGGCGGCCTGTGTGCTCCAAACGCTGGAGTTTGACAGCCACATTACCGCAGAAATCAGTTCTGAGATTACGATTTTGCCCGCCCCCACCTTGGCCCGGCTGATGAACGCCAACGCGGATGTGGAGCGGCTGACCTATAAGCAGGCGGTGGGCCAATACGCCAGTGTTTTGCGGACCATGCAGCATATTATTTTCTTTAGCTTGGAGAAGCGGCTGGCCTCCTTTTTACTGGAAGAGAGCCAGCGGCGGAAGTCCCCCTCGTTTTCCTCCACCCATGAGCAAATCGCCCGATGTATCGGCTCCTCCCGGGAGGTGGTCACCCGGATGCTCAATCAGTTCGCAGGCCGGGGAATTGTGACGTTGGGCCGGGGAACCGTGACCATTTTAGACCCGGAAGCCTTGGACGAGGTGTTGGCCTGAGAGCCCCAGGAAAGGAGAGTGCACCATGAATCGAGATTTTGAATTTTTTAATCCGACCCAAGTGTTTTTTGGCCGCTCCGCCATGGAGAATCTGGCCCCTGTGCTGTCGATGTATGGTGAGAACGTGCTTTTGGCCTATGGCGGCGGTTCCATCCGAAAAAACGGCGTTTATGACCAGGTGATGGCGGTGCTGAAAACCTGTGGAAAGAAGGTCACAGAGTTTGCCGGGATTATGCCAAACCCGACCTATGCTAAGGTGCTGGAGGGCGGCGCTTTGGCCCGGGCCTGTTCGGCTGACCTGATTTTGGCGGTTGGCGGGGGCTCTGTCATCGACTGTGCCAAGGCGGTTTCCATCGCTGCGGTGGAGGATGGAGACCTTTGGACCAAATACTGGCTGGAAAAGCGGCAGCCCGACTGTGATCCCATCCCTGTGGGGGCGGTCCTCACCATGGTGGGGACGGGCTCGGAAATGGACGGGGATGCTGTGATTACCAATGAGGAGACCAAGTTTAAGACCTCTTGCTGGGACTATGCCATTTATCCCCGCTTTGCAATTTTGAACCCGGAATTTACCTATAGCGTGCCGGAATATCAGATGGTTTCAGGTATTTTTGACATTCTCTCCCACATCATGGAGATCTATTTCAGCCCCGACGACGAGGACAATATTTCTGACGACTTCGCGGAAGCCCTGATGAAGAGCGTGATCCGCAACACCGCCGCGGCCCTGGAAAACCCCCGGGACTATACGGCCCGAAGTAACCTTATGTGGGCGTCCTCCCTAGCCCTCAGCGGCATTCTGTCTCCCGGAAAGCGGGAGGACTGGGAGGTCCACCAGATCCAGCACCAACTGGGAGCCTATTACGACTGCGCCCATGGGATGGGCTTGGCCGCGATCTCCCCGGCCTATTACCGGCTGGTTTACATCTACGGCCTGCCGAAGTTTCGGCGGTTTGCGATAAACGTTTGGGGGATCGACCCGGCGGGCAAGGGTGACCTTGAGGTGGCCATGGCCGGGATTGACGCGCTGGCCGATTTTATCAAGGAAAGCCGCATGACTCCGACCCTGCGGGCTTTGGGGATTCCTGATGAGAGCCGGTTGGAGGAGATCGCCAAAACCTGCAACCTCCGCAAGGGAGGCTATCACCCCTTGTCCCACGAAGAGGTTTTGCAGATCCTGCGGGAGAGCTTCTAAAGACAGAGAAAGCCATAAAAAAGGAAGGCGCATGCTTCATGCGCCTTCCTTTTTGGATCAAAGATTAGAAATAGAGTTCGTCACCGTCACCCTGGGCCCCAAGCAAATCAACAAAATAGGGAGCAACCACATAAACGTTGGTAGCGACTTTCATAATATGGCCGTCTTCCGTGTAAATGACACCAGAAACGAAATCCAACAGACGGCGGGCAACCTCCCGCTCGGTCTTGGCCAGGTTCAGCACCACAAACTTCATGTCTCGGAGGAGGTCAGCAATTTTGGAGGCGTCCTTATACTCCTGGGGAGCAACAAGAACCACCTGCATGTCGGCAACACTGTGAATCGGCTGGACCCCTTCGGATTCCCAACTTTGCTCATCTTCCTCATAGGCGTAGCTTTCTTCGTAATCTTCGTACAGGTCCTCTTCTTCCGGTTTCCGGCGCAGTGCGCTAAAGAATGACATGTGCGTACCTCCTCTGTATTCGTATACTCTCTCTTGGCCTATCTTCCAATCTAACAAGAGTATCGCTCTTGTGTTGATGAAGTGTTTTGTTTATGATACTACAAAAGATAATGGATTTCAAGGCTTTTGCGGAATATTTTGTGAATAGTTGTAATTGTTTCTCTATATGTTGATACCGTTCTGTAACTTTTCCGGAGGCCCGACAAAGTTCAACAAGATTTTTCAGAGAGAGGGCCGCGACAAATTGTAAAAGCAGAGAGTGGGGGATGACAGGTTACGGCTCTTTTTGATATTCCTCTATCAGGCGAAGAAGCTCCTCTTCGTCCTTGTCATCCAGCCCGTGGGCGTTTGCCATCCCCTCCACGTGATGGGTCAGCTCGTGGGCCAGGGTGGTATAGAGCTCTTCCTTCCAGGTTTCTTCGTCCCAATTCTCATTGCGGGCGGAGGCCAAAAAAGACCCGTAATAGAGGTTGATGGATTGCCCCAGGTAGCCGTCCTGGATATACTCTCCCATAAAATAGACTTCTCCCTCGGGAAACATGGGGTCGGTTTTGGCTTCTTCCTGGAGGAGAATGCCACCATTTAAGGTCTCGAAAAAAACCGGCGGAAATTCTTCGGCCATTTCATCCAGAAGATCGGCCACTTGTTCAAAGGTATATTCCATGGGGTACCTCCTGCGCGTGATACTTTATTGTACAATAACCGGGAGAGAAATGCAAGAAAACCGGCTCTGGGTTTCCCAGAGCCGGCAGAGGTTTTATCGGGTGTATTCTGCGTATTGGAGCATATTTCTCAGAAGATACAGCAGAAGGAGTGCCACGGGGATATTCACGATCCCTGCCACCAACAGGCCGGTGGTGGCGCCGCCTGGAAGGCTGAGAAAGACGGTGAGGAAAATAGCGATCAGAATTCCCGGTAAAGTCAGCAGGATGAGAATTAGGAAATAGAGGAGCATAATCAGCACTTTGCTGGCGCCGCTCCAAAACCGTTCCAGCAGAAGATTGCCGCTTTGGAAGAGCAGGGCATAGGTCATGCGGGCAAACAGACAAACCAGAATGGAAAGGGGACCCAGACCCAGGATGAGTCCCACCGGCACAAAGACCACCACCGCCTCAGCCAGGGCAGAGGGCGCAAGCTCCCGCAGGCAGTGGAGGAGCTTGGAAAAGGAGGACTCGGGAACCAGGTAGAGGAAGGGCTTATAGAGCTCCCGGTTGATCCGGCTCTGACCGGCGGTGAAAAGCTGAAGATACACAGAGAACGCGAAGACGGTCAGGATTCCGGTCTCTCGCATGAAAAGGGAGTAGGCGATGAGCACGGCGGCGAAAATCAAGGTGAGGGGTGGAAGGAGAAAATAACCGCCCCGTCGATTTTCAATTTTATGCTTATAGTAGAAGGCGGAAGCGCCCCAACCACTCTTCAGGCCGGTGGCGCCCACCCGCACCTTGGTGGGTGCAGCCTCCATGGTGCCCTCCTTCTTGGCGGCGATGGCCGACTGCGCCAGCTCTGCGGTGCGAAGGACGTCTTCATACCAATCCCGGTCAAAGTGGGTGAGCAGAAAAATCAACCCCAGAAACCAGACCAAGCACAGCAGAAGCCCCGGCCACCAGGGGCCAAGCCCCAGGCAGGAGGAGAAGGTCCAGCCCAGCCAGCCGCCCACGGGGAAGAGCTGAACAGGCAGACTGACCGCGGCCCCAACCAGTCCGGCCAGCCGGTTTTCAGGCGAGGAAAGGAAGCCCCGGCCCAGCCAAAGAACGATGAGAAGCAGGAGAAACACGACCACAGCCTTGAGGGTCCGCTGGGCTCGCTCACTGCTGCTGGTGAAGGTGTAAATGGTCATGGCGGTCACCTGTCCCAGGAAGACGGCGGCGACATAGCACAGGAAAATGAGGGCCATCGTCCCCAAAGACAGCCCGTAGAGGTTATGGAGCCAACTGTACTGATAGAACAGGACCAGTCCCACCAGCAGGGTTACGCTGATCTGCCGGAAGAGGCCGTAAAACAGGGCGCGGTTCCGATGGATCGGGGCGGGGAAAATTAAGTTGACGTCGGAGAGAGAAAAGACAGCTCCCCCTTTGGAAAACCCATTCCAGACCGCATAAAGGAAAATGAACAGAAACAGGGCGGTAGCCATGGCGGCCAGCTCGGTAAGATCCCGGTAGCTTTCTGACAAAGGGAGGGGCTGGCGGCTCCCCCAAAGGGAAACAATGAGAAGGGCTGCCAGGACCACCACATAAATCAGGCGGGATGGCTTATGGAAGAGGTCCCGGATATTGTTTTTCAGGCGAGTCAAGGTTAAGTATACCAGGGAACTCATGGCTGCCCTCCTCCCTCGGTGACGGCGAAGAAGAGATCTTCCAGGCTGCGGGTTTTCAGCTCCTCGGGATGGTTATACTGGGTGGCGGCAAACCGGCCCTGAACCATGATATGGGTGACATCCCAGTAGTCCTCCACGCTGTCGATCATGTGGGTGGAGATGAGAAGGGCCGCCCCCTGGTCCTTTTGCTCCCGGAACAGGGTCTTCAGCTCCTTGATGGCATGGGGGTCCAAGCCCACCATGGGCTCGTCAAAAATGAGGAGCTTGGGGCGGTGGACCAGGCCGCAGCAGATGGACAGCTTTTGCTGCATTCCCTTGGAGAGGTCCCGACCCAGCTTGTCCTTCTTGTCTGACAGCTCAAACCGCTCCAACAAGGCTTCGCCATAGCCGTCGTCCTCAATGCGGTAGGCCCGGCGGACGAATTCCAGATGCTCTGCCACCGTGAGCATATCGTAGACAGCAGGCGTTTCGGGGATATAGGCCAGCAGACGTTTTGCTTCGGTGGTCTTGTTGCCATAGCCGCCAATGGAAATCTCCCCTTGGAAGCGAAGCAAACCGGCAATACACTTGATGATGGTGGATTTTCCGGCTCCGTTGGGGCCCAGAAGGATGGCGATCTGTCCGCTGTCAACCTGGAAGCTGATATCGTCGTTGGCCAGGTTTTTTCCGTAGTATTTTGTGACATGATTCAGTGTTAGCATGAGATCTCCTTTTTCTTTGTTTGGACGGGGTAGAAATGGTTTATTTCTGAGAGAGGGTGCCACCGCGAATGTTTGCCCGGCGGAGCAGGAGCCAGCTGATCAAGGTGAAGACAAGGGCGGCTGACAGGAAAAGCCCCATGGCGATCCAAGGGGAGGCAAGGAACGCGTGTCCGATTTTCAGAAAGAGGGCGATCACCGGACCAAAAATCTGGTCAAAAATCGTTAGTAAACTGGGCACACCGGTAAGGATAACAGGGATCGCCAGCGCGGCGATGATGCAGCCAATTTTGTTCAGCCGCCAAAAGAGGAAGGTAAAGAAAAGCCCAAGGGAAAACAGAGCCATCATAGCTGCCGCAGTGTAGAGAACGGGAACGATGTGCAGGGACACTCCCGTGCTGTAATCGGGATAGATCAGGGAGAATAGACCGAAAAACTGTTCACCCGTGTGCATAGAGCGGGCGGCCAGCCTGGAGCAGCTCAAAAGGACTTCAGTGGCCGCAGCCAAGCAGAGAGAACCCAAAACGGTGGTCAGCAGCAAACTCAGGAAGGCCGTGCGGCGGGACACACCCATCTGCGCACACAGGCGCATAGCCTGTCGCGGCAGGACAATGCCATACACAAAGGCGAAGATGGCACAGGCGATGCCGCAGCCATTGTAGCTGATCACACCGTCATCTCCCGGACCAAAGGAGAGAAAACCAATAAAGCAAAGGACGATGATAGCTACGTTAATCAGCCAAAGGACAAGCCCGCCAATCAAGTATTCCCGCAGCTGGTGCCGGAGGGCGGGTTTAAGATTCATAACCATGGATGCCATCCTTTCTCTCTTCCTTGCGGTCTTCCGCTTCCTGAAGGCTGATAAAGTAATCCTGCAAGCGCATGGCGCTTTGTTCCAGCCCCGCAGGCAGGGGCTGGGGGAGTGTGTCCTGAAGGATAACGGTCTTCAGTCCACCCAAGCTGTGGCTGGTGAGGAGCTTTTTGCCCTGGACATACTGATCCACCAATTCGGCAGGGCCGGAGAGGGCGCAGGCGGTGGAGACCAGATCTTCCGTGGGCGCGTCGCGGAGGACCTTGCCTTCCCGCAAAATGATGGTGTGGTCGATGAGATGGGCCACCTCGTCGATCAAATGGGTGGAGATGACGAAGGTATTGGACTGCTCCATAAACCGCTCCACCAGCAGCCGGTAAAACAGTTCCCGGTGCTGGGCGTCCAACCCCAAGACAGGTTCGTCAAAAACCACATAGGGAACGTTGACGCTGAGCCCCAGGATCAGACGAAAGATGGAGGAATAGCCGGTGGAAAGGGCGGGAATCTTTTTCTTGAGGGAGAGCCCAAACTGTTGGGCCAGCCCCTGAGCGCGTTCCAGGTCAAAGTCGGGGTAGAAGTAAGTCATGGTCTGAAAGGCCCGCTTGACCTTCATATCGTCAGGAAAAAAATTTTGCTCTCCCACCAAAAAGACCTTGTGCAGTGCGCTGTCGTTATTTTGCACCGGCTGCCCGTCGATGAGAATGGTGCCGCTGTCGGGCCGCTGCCGGTCGGTGAGGATACTCAGAAGGGTGCTTTTTCCGGCGCCGTTGTTGCCCAAAAGGCCGTAGATGCGGCCGGGCTCCAGGGTGAGGGTGACCCCATCCAGGGCGCGGGTGCTGCCAAACTGCTTGGTAATGGCGTTAAATTCAATTGACATCTTGGAATCCTCTCCTTACAAGTTCCGTGAGCTGTTCCAGGGTTAATCCCAACCCCTTGGCTTCCCGAACCAGTTTCTCAATATAGTTGTGATAGAAGTCTTCCGACCTCTGCTTTCGCAGGGCTTCTCGTGCGCCTTCCGCCACGAACATACCAATGCCCCGTTTTTTATAAAGCAGGCCGGCATTCACCAGCAGATTGATGCCCTTGAGTGCGGTGGCCGGATTGATTTTGTAGGTGGCCGCGTACTCTGTGATGGAGGGTACCTGGCTGCCCTCCGGGTAGGCCCCGGAGAGAATCCCGTTTTCCAACTGCTCTGCCAGTTGGAGGAAGATTGGTTTTTCACCCTGAAATTGCAAGGAGACACCTCCTTTTCTATGCTAGTTAATTAGTTGAGTAACTAACCGATGGTCTGAATATAACAGAGAACCTGCCTCCTGTCAAGGGGGTTTCCAAGATTTCCTCACCGGAAATAATGTCAAGCGGGGAAACCCAGCGGTTGACAAGGGAGATAATATAGGGTAGAGTGAAAAACATCGGTAAGACCGAACTCTGAAACAGAAAGAAGGAAACCCAAATGAGTTGGCTTAAACGAACCGCTGTGGCGGGAATGACGGCGGTCATGCTCCTTTCCTGCCTCCCAGTGGCTGGCGCTGCCCCATCGGAACAGAATTTAACCCGGGGAGAAACGGCCGCAATCCTGCTGGAAGCGGCGAAGGATTATAACGAAGACGTCACATATGGAGATATTTTGAAGGGGTATCCCGGCGGGGATTTGCGGGAAGAGGAGGCAGTTACTCGGGTGCAGGCTCTGGTGATGCTCCAGCGCGCCTTTGACGGCCTCCCGGAGCCCAAGGGAGACAACGCCCGCAGCGGCTATTCCGCCGCCAACTTTGTGGATGTGCCGGAATGGGCGCAAAAGGAACTGGCGGGCGTTCTGACCTCGGGAATTGTGGCCGGCACCAGTGCCACCACGCTTTCCCCGGAGGAGACTCTGACCTCGGGACAGCTGGATCTTTTCCTCCGGCGGACCTATGCCCTGGAGGGGAGCAACCTGAAGGACGATTTCTATGCCACAGTGAACAAGGCAGCTCTGGACAGCAGTGAGATCCAGCCTGGCTATCTGGGAGCGGGCTCCTTCTATGACCTCTCCGCTTCTGTGGACAAAGAGGTGGCTGGAATCATCCAGGAGCTGGTCAACGGCGGCGCCAAGACGGATGGGGAGAAGAAGATTGTCACCTTCTACCAAAACATCCTGAATCAAGAGGCCCGGAATCAGGCGGGAATTGCCCCCATCAAGCCCTATCTGGAGGCCATCGACCAGGCCCAGAGCGTGGAAGAGCTGATGGCAGTTCAGAATAAGCTTTACGAGGACACCGGAAGCACCCTCCTCCTGGGTTTTAATCTGAACATTGACGCCAAGGACAGCACCTCTTATATCCTGCTGTTCGACGGCGTGACCCCCTCTCTGGGGCAGGGGGGATACAGCGTGGCGACGCCGGAGCAGAAGGCAGCCTATCAGACCTATCTCCGCACCCTGCTGACCTTGGTGGGGCAGAGTGAACTGGCGGCTTCCGCAGCAGCGGATACGGTCTGGCGGATCGACGCCAAACTGGCGGCCGCTTCTCTGACAAACCAGGAGCTGGCCGACGTGGACAAGACCTATAATCTCTACACGATGGAACAGCTTCAAGGGATGTTCCCCAATGTAGATTTGAAGGCTGTTTTTGACCTGACCGGGCTGAAGCAGACGGATCGAATCCAGGTGATGGACCCCGGCCGGCTGCAGGCCTGGGCGGAGATTTTTGACCCGGCGAAAACCCCGGATTCCCTGGAGATTCTGAAAACCTACTGCCGTGTGTCCCTGGCCGGCAGCTTTGGCACTGCCCTGAATGAAGAATTTACAGAGGCCGGCAACAAGTTTCAGGAAGCCTATATGGGCGCTTCCGGCCAGTTGTCTGAGGAAGAACTGGCCGCCCAGTATGTGCAGTCGGTTATGAGCGATTACCTGGGCAAGGCCTATGTGGACCGCTACTTTTCCGCAGAAGCCAAAGCGGATGTGGAGCAGATGGTGCAGGATATCCTGGCGGTCTACCGTGACCGGCTGCAAAACCTCACCTGGATGAGCCAGGCCACCAAGGAGAAGGCCATCCAGAAGCTGAATCGCATGCAGGTTAACATCGGCTATCCCGACGCCTGGGACGACTCCCTGAACGAGGTGGAGATTTTGTCCGTGGACCAGGGTGGCAGCTTCTATGATAACCTGGCGGCCATGGGGAAATACAGCGTGAACCTGCTGCAGGAGTACCAGGAAAAGGGTGTGGATAAGAACCTGTGGCCTATGACGACCTATACCGTCAATGCCGGTTACATGTTCTCCGCCAACTCGATCACCTTCCCGGCGGGAATTCTTCAGGCACCCTTCTATGACTTGGACGACTCCTACGAGGAAAACCTGGGGAAGATCGGCTATGTGATCGCCCATGAGATCAGCCACGCCTTTGACAACAACGGGGCAAAGTATGATGAGAACGGCAACGCTGCCGACTGGTGGACAGCGGAGGATTATGCCGCGTTCCAGGCGCTTTGCGCCAAGGCGGTTGCCCTTTACGATGGCAGGGAAGCCGCCCCTGGCATCACCTGCAACGGGGCGTTGACACTGTCTGAAAACATTGCAGACCTGGGCGCGGCGGCCTGCCTGACTGAGATCGAGAGCAAGCAGGAAACGCCCGACTACGCGGCCTTGTATACCGCTATGGCAGAGATCTGGTACACCAGCTATCCCCGGGAAACCCGGCTTTATCTGTCCCAGGCCGACGTCCACGCCCCTGACAAGCTGCGGGGAAGCTTAGTGCTTCAGAATTTCCCGGAATTCTATCAGGCCTTTGGCATTACCGAGGAGGACGCCATGTGGCTGCCGCCCGAGAACCGGGTCCAAATCTGGTGAGGAGGCAAATGGTATGGACGACACTCTGTGCTGTCTGCAAGAGAAATTTGTGAAGGACCTCTTTGTCTCCGAGGGCCTGGGCGCTGTGATTGACGAGGCGTCTTACGGATACGCCAAGTGCTCCATGGAGATCGAGCCCCGGCACTGTAACGCGCTGGGGATTCCCATGGGAGGCACGATCTTTACCCTGGCGGATTTCGCTTTTGCAGTGGCCGCCAATCAAAGAGGCAGGGATGTGGTAACCCAGGCCTCCCAAGTCACATTCCTGAAATCTGCAAAGGGAAAGCACTTGACAGCCATTGCGCGGCAAGTGAAGGATGGAAAGCGGATTTGCTTCTATGAGGTGAAGGTGACAGATGAGCTGGGGACGGAGGTGGCCTTTGTGACCATCAACGGCTACGTGGTCCGCAACAGCGACGAGAAATAAAACAAGAGAACATCAAAATGGTTTGACAGAAGAATACCCCCTGATGCAGTCTTCCTGTTCTTGCATCAGGGGGCTCTTTCTATGCTGTTATGAGAGCAAACCGAAGGCGCGCAAAGTGCTGCGCAGCTCTTTCAGCGGCTTTTGATCCATGGCCCAAAGGGGTTGGCGCAGGTTGCCGCTGTCCAGCTCCAGCTCTGCCATGGCGGCTTTGATGGGGATGGGGTTGACTTGGGAGAAGAGGGCTTTCATCAAGGGGAGATAGGAAAGCTGCAGCTCCTGGGCCTTCTCCACCTCGCCGCGGAAATAGCTGTGGGTCAGCTCCGCCATGGGTTCCGGCACCAGGTTGGAGACCACAGAGATGAGGCCTTTGGCCCCCAGGGCCAGCATGGGAAGGGTCTGGTCGTCGTTGCCGGACCAAACATTCAGCTCATCGCCGCAGAAGGCCATGGTTTCCGCCAGAAGAGAGAAATCCCCAGAGGCCTCTTTGGTGCCGTTGATGTGAGGATGCTGGCTTAAAATGCGGTAGGTCTCCGCCGTGAAGGACATTCCAGTGCGAGAGGGGACATTGTAAAGGATGATGGGCAGTTCAGTTCGATCAGCCAGAAATTCATAGTGGTGAATCAGACCGGTTTGGGTGGTTTTGTTGTAATAAGGGGTGACCAGCAGCAAGGCATCCGCCCCGGATTCCTGAGCGTGCTGACAGAGATAGAGGGCGGCGGCGGTATCATTGCTGCCGGAGCCGGCCACCACTTTACAGCGGCCTGCCACGTGGGAAACGCAGTAATCAACCAAATGAACATGCTCCTGGACGGTGAGGGCGGAGCTTTCGCCTGTGGTGCCGCAGACACACAGGGCGTCTACACCGGATTCCAGCTGGCGGTCGATCTGCCGGGTAAAGGCAGTGTAGTCGATGGACCCCGAGGGCTGGAAGGGGGTAATCAGAGCAGTGCAGGTGCCGGTAAATACAGGTGTTTTCATAAGACTCCTTTCCAGGCGCCCAATGGGCGCAAAAAAGCACGGCCCAGATCAATTTCTGTGGTGCATCTCTTGTAACAGAAATCAATCTGAGCCGTGGGGACACAAGGGGAAACCTCAGTGGGGGAGAATGTAGCCCTCCGCGCACAAAAGCTCGGCCAGCAGAACGCCGCCTCCGGCCGCGCCGCGCAAGGTGTTGTGGGAGAGACCTACAAATTTATAGTCATACTGGGTATCGGGGCGCAGACGACCCAGGGTGACCGCCATGCCGCCCTCCAGGTCCCGGTCCAGCTTGGCCTGGGGACGGTCGGGCTCCTCAAAATACTGAAGGAACTGCTTGGGGGCGCTGGGAAGATTGAGCTCTTGTGCGCGGCCCTTGAATTCCTTCCAGATGGTTTTGATCTCATCTTCCGTGGGCTTGTTGCGGAAGGTCACAAAGACCGCCGCGGTGTGTCCGTCGGAGACGGGGACCCGCAGGCACTGGGCGGTGATGGAGGGGGTGGCAGCAGGAACAATTTCGCCGTTTTCTATGGTTCCCCAGACCTTCAGGGGCTCCTTCTCAGACTTTTCCTCTTCTCCGCCGATATAGGGAATTACGTTGTCCACCATTTCCGGCCAGGTTGCAAAGGTTTTGCCGGCGCCGGAAATCGCCTGATAGGTGCACACCAGAACCTTCTCAAGGCCAAAGGGGCGAAGGGGATGGAGGGCGGGAGCGTAGGACTGGATCGAGCAGTTGGATTTCACGGCGATAAAGCCGCGCTCTGTTCCTAGCCGGGCCTTCTGAGCTGCGATGATTTGAATGTGCTCCGGGTTGACTTCCGGAATCACCATAGGCACATCAGGGGTCCAGCGATGGGCGCTGTTGTTGGAGATAACAGGGCACTCCAACTTGGCGTAGGCTTCTTCCAGGGCGCGGATCTCTTCTTTTTTCATATCCACGGCGCAGAAAATAAAGTCTACACTGGCGGCGATCTTTTCCATATCAGCCTGGGCATCCAAAACCACCAGGGATTTGGCTTCCTGGGGCATGGGGCTGGTCATCGCCCAGCGGGTTCCCACAGCCTCTGCATAGGTTTTTCCTGCTGAACGGGCACTGGCAGCCACCACGGTCAACTGAAACCAAGGATGATTTTCCAGCAAGGTGACGAAACGTTGGCCCACCATTCCGGTGGCGCCCACCACACCCACAGCATACTTTTTCATGTGAATGACCTCCTGACATTGTTCAAAATACCAGAAAAAAGCAATTCTTGCTGTGGATCAAAAACAGCAGTTGAAAAGCCAATGGTATTTGTACTATAATAAACTGTATTTTGTCTTTCTGAAATCAATGTGTTTTCCGGAAAGAGACAAATGTTCATTTAGTAAAGATAGCACAGTTTTTTGGGACTGTCAACGCCAAAAGGTCTATCGAAAGAAAAAAGCGGGGATATCCGTTGGTGAGAATGGGAATTTACCCTTCTTTGGTGGAGTCGTTCCAGAAAAATCCCCATAGATTGGTTTCCAACCTTATTCTATGTGGGATTGGAGCATTTGGTGACAGAGAGACCAGCGGAGTTAAAAGCAGGGAAGCGTTTGCTTAAATGCGTTGTAAAGGGATTTGCTTTACAGAACGATTGCAACGGATATGTTGCACCAAAGATAGAATTGAAATGAAAAACTTCTGTAAAGTAAAAAACTTTACAGAAGTTCAGATGGATGAAAATACTCGAATTTTATAGTATAGGGACTGATTTGCATTAAAACACATGATTTTTATTATGATCTGCCGCCTGAGCTGATCGCGCAGACGCCGATTCAGCGCCGGGACGCCTCTCGTCTCTTGACCTTAAATAAGCGGACAGGGGAGACAGGACACCACCATTTTTATGATCTCCCAACCTTTCTGCGTCCAGGAGATTGCCTGGTGCTCAACGACTCCCGGGTCCTGCCTGCCCGGCTGATTGGGCACCGGGAACCCTCGGGAGGCGCCTGTGAGGTGGTCCTACTGATTGACCGGGGAGAGAATATCTGGGAGTGCCTGGTCCGCCCGGGGAAAAAGCTGCGGGAGGGGGCCAAGCTGTCCTTTGGCAAAGGAGAACTCACCGCCGAGGTCACAAAGGTGCTGGAGGACGGCAATCGTCTCATTCACTTTACCTATAATGGCATTTTTTTAGAGATTTTAGAGCGGCTGGGTAAGATGCCCCTGCCCCCCTATATCAAAGAAACCCTTCAAGACGCGGAGCGGTATCAGACCGTTTATTCCAAAGAGATCGGCTCTGCAGCAGCACCCACGGCAGGCCTCCATTTTACCAAGGAGCTGTTGCAGGAGATCGAGGCCATGGGGGTGAAGGTCTGTTATGTGACCCTCCACGTGGGGTTGGGTACCTTCCGGCCAGTGAAGGCCGAGGAGATCACGGACCATAATATGCACAGTGAATATTGCGTGATTTCCGCGGAAACCGCGGAAACGATCAACCGGACCAAGGCAGCGGGAGGGAGGGTCCTTTGTGTGGGCACCACCTCCTGCCGTACCATTGAGAGTTGGGCGGGGGAGAATGGTACCCTGAAAGCCTCAGCGGGATGGACGAACATTTTCATTTATCCCGGCTACCGCTTTAAGGTATTGGATGGATTGGTCACCAATTTCCATCTGCCGGAGTCCACCCTGATTATGCTGGTTTCGGCGCTGGCTGGGCGGGACCACGTTCTGGCCGCTTATGAGGAGGCGGTTCGGGAGCGCTATCGGTTTTTCTCCTTTGGAGACGCCATGTTCATCTATTAAAAAGGAGGAGACGATGTGTTTACCCTGTTAAAAACAGAGGGACGTGTCCGGCGCGGGGAGCTGACCTGTGCTCATGGCACCGCCCAGACCCCTGTGTTTATGAATGTCGGCACCCAAGGCGCCATCAAGGGGGCGGTATCCGCTCACGACTTAAAGGAAATTGGCTGCCAGATTGAACTGTCCAACACCTACCACCTGCACTTGCGTCCAGGCGACGCCCTGGTTAAGGAAATGGGGGGGCTCCACCGTTTTATGCGATGGGACGGCCCCATTCTCACTGACAGCGGTGGATTCCAGGTCTTTTCTTTGGCCAGTATGCGGAAGATCAAGGAGGAAGGGGTTACTTTCGCCTCACATATTGATGGTCGACGGATTTTTATGGGGCCGGAGGAGAGCATGCAGATCCAGTCCAATCTGGGCTCGGATATCGCAATGGCCTTTGACGAGTGTGTGGAAAATCCCGCGCCTTACGAGTATGTGAAGCAGTCCTGTGAACGCACGCTCCGTTGGTTGGAGCGGTGCAAGAAGGAGCACGACCGGCTGAATCAGCAGCCCGATGTGGTGAATCCCCGGCAAATGCTGTTTGGAATCAACCAGGGCGGCATTGTCCCGGCGCTGCGAGTCTGGCATATGAAAGAGATCGCCGCGTTGAACTGCGACGGCTACGCCATTGGCGGTTTGGCCGTCGGGGAGCCGGCGGAGACCATGTATGAAATCATCGACGCGGTGGAACCCCATATGCCAAAGGACAAGCCCCGATATCTGATGGGTGTGGGGACCCCAGTCAACATTCTGGAAGGGGTAGCCCGGGGCGTGGATATGTTTGACTGCGTCCTTCCCGCCAGAAATGCCCGCCATGGAAAGCTCTATACCTGGGAGGGTGCGCTGAATATCAAAAACGAAAAGTATAAAAGGGATGAGCGGCCCATTGATCCTACCTGCCATTGTCCTGTGTGCCAGTCCTTCTCCCGGGCCTATCTGCGCCATCTGTTTGTGGCAGGGGAGATGCTGGCCATGCGTTTGGCGGTGCTTCACAACCTTTATTTTTACAATGACCTGATGGAAAAAATCCGGCTGGCCTTGGACGAGGGGCGTTTTGAAGAATTCTACCGTGTCTATCGAGAAAAATTAGGCGCGAAAATCTAAGCGCATAAAAAACGGCAAGGGCTGAAAAAAGTACTTGTCAAATGGAGAAAATTCTTCTATAATAAGAAGAAAGTTTATTTTGCAGCGGAGGGAATTACCTTGGGAATGGAAGTTCTAATTATCGTCCTCATTATTTTCTATATCGCCATTTTCTACTTCCTGAAAATGCGCCCTGAAAAGCAGCGCAAAAAGGAACAGGAAGCAATGAAGAAGTCTCTGAATCCTGGCGATCCCGTCACCATGATCGACGGGATTGTAGGCAATGTTTGCGCCGTGAAGGAAAAGACTGTGGTCATTGAGACCGGCGCGGACCGTGTGCGTCTGGAATATGCCAACTGGGCAATTATGAACAAAGGCGTAGCTGTGGACCAGGTTCAGCAGTAAAAAGAATACCGGCATAGAAAAATTCCTCCCCGCATAGAATCCAGCAAGTGATTCTCATTGGGGAGGGATTTTTTATGGGAAAGAAAGGCGAAGAGACCACAAGAAAAACCGGAAACGTGGCGGGATCGACCTTGGCCATCCTGCTGGGAACCGGCATTGGGCTTTTGCTTTTGCTGCTGCTGGTTTTGCTATCAGCGGGACTGATCTGGAGCGGTGGTCTGCCGGTCTCCACGGCGAGCATTCTATTGTCCGTTTCCTGCGGCCTGTGTGCCCTGGTTGGCGGGCGTGTGGCAGTCAGACAGGGGAGTGCGCCTATGCCCGCCGGCGCGGCTGTGGGCGGAGGTCTGTGCTTGATTTTTGTGCTGATTTGCCTGGGAACCACCGGACCGGAAGGCTTTCACGGCCAATTTCTGGGGAGCTTGCTGCTGCTCTTGGCCGGAGGCTGCCTGGCGGGCCTGATGGGGAAGAGACAGCCTAAGCGCAAGAAAAAGAAACGATGAGGACCGCAACAAGAAGCGTGAGGGCCGTTAAGCGGGCCGGAGAGGCAGAAGAAAAAAATCGCGACACGGTTCTGTTGATTCTCTCCATCGGCTTTTTAGCAGGAGGAATTTTGGGGTGTCTATTGGAGAAAAGCCTCTCGGACACAGCGTTTTCCAGCGCCGCCTTTTTTCAGTGGGCTGCCCAGGGAGATGCCGTGCCGTCTTTGTGGCGGGAGCTATGGATTACCCTCCGCTGGCCGGTGGCGGCGGTGGTGCTGAGCATTCTGCCGCTGGCTGGGCTGACTGTCCCAACCTTGTTTTTCCTTCGGGGGTTTTTCCTTTCCTATGGGATTGTTTCACTTACAGAAGGAATGGGAATCTCCGGAACCCTGGGCGCTGGGATTCTCTTTGGCCCAACATGCCTGCTGGCTGTGCCTGCTTTCTTCCTCCTTGGAACGAGTGGTTTGCTGCGGAAGGTAGCTTCTGCGCCAAAGGTTGGAAAACGGTTCCGCCAATGGATGATCTGCCTTTTGCTTTTGAGTCTTTGTGTGGTTTTGGATCAAAAGGTTGTTCCGAAGCTGTTGGGAATGGTGATGAACACATTTGCGATGCCATCCAGCTAAAGAATCGTGCTTGCTTTTTCCTGCACGAGCAGGTATAATAAAGCAACAAGCCAATCAAAGTATGCTCCCCAAAGGGGAGCGTGCTTTTTGTGATAGTAACTTCGCATAATGTAGATTTTGCGAAGTTGGGATTGTAAAAAAGAAAGGAAGTGGCTTATGGCGGACTATTGGCTGGAAGCGCCCCCTATTTTGCAGGAGTTTCTCAATTACCACGAATCCATTCTTTCTCACTCAGCCAAGACAGTCGATGAGTATTTTTTAGATCTTCGCAGTTTCTTTCGCTACTTGAAGCTCCGGCGTGAGCCGGATTTGGAACAAGTGCCGTTTCAAGAAATCTCTATCTTGGATGTGGACCTGGAATTTGTATCGAAAACCCAGTTGTCAGAGATTTATGGTTTTTTAACCTTTCTCTCTGGAGGCGCCAAATCCGGCAAAGCGGAGTCTTCCACAAGAGCCCGGAAATGTGCGGCGATTCGTTCCTTTTACAATTATCTCTGTGTCCACGCCCATCAGATGGATTCTAATCCAACCCAAGCCTTGAATAATCCCAAGCTGAGAAAGTCTCTGCCGCGCTACTTGTCCCTGTCTGAAAGCCTTCAGCTCTTGGAGGCGGTATCCGGGCCCAATGAGATTCGGGATTACTGTATCCTAACCTTGTTTCTCAACTGCGGCCTCCGTGTGGGCGAACTGGTTGGGCTCAATGTCCAAGACATTCGGGAGGACACAGTACGGGTGTTAGGCAAGGGCAACAAAGAGCGTCAGCTCTATCTGAATGAGGCCTGCCTGAGCGCCATTGACTCGTATTTAGAGGTTCGCCCAGAGCCCAAGGAGGAGCTGCGCCATAAAGACGCGCTGTTCGTCTCCCGGAATAAAACACGATTGACCACGCGGGCAGTAGAAAATATCGTTCAAAAGGCAGTGCGTCAGGCGGGCTTGGACCCCAAATATTCTCCCCATAAGCTCCGTCATACGGCGGCCACCCTGATGCTGAATCATGGCGTGGATATTCGCACCCTTCAGGATGTGCTGGGCCATGAAAATCTGGGGACCACCCAAATTTACACCCACATTTCCGATGCGAATAGGAAGCAGGCGGTGGATGCGAATCCCCTGGCCCATGTGAAAAAGCAGCAGGAGGACTGAATTATTCCAGAATGTGATCCAGACCTTGGGCGAAAATTGTGCGCACGTGATCATCGGCCAAGGCGTAATACACCAGTTTCCCCTCCCGCCGGGCCCTAACCAGGCGGGCCTGCTTGAGGATACGAAGCTGATGGGAGATGGCGGACATGGTCATGCCAAGCCTTTGGGCGATATCCCCCACTCCCCTTTCCCGCTCAAACAGCGCGTAGAGTATTTTAAGCCGGGTGCTGTCCCCAAAAATCTTATAGAGCTCCGCTAAATCGCTCAGCATCTCTTCGGTGGGGATCGTCGGTTCTGTTGTATGGATTTCCTGGTGATCCTGCATGAAAGTCACCTCCCGGTATTAAGAATATCACACTGAAACCTTGAGAAAGGGAGCCTCCGTATGCGGCAAGGGCATACGGAGGCTTTCCGTCAGTCGGACAGCTTTTCCTGCAGCTCTTCCAGGGTGAGGACGGGGATTCCCAGGGACTCTGCCTTGGCAAGCTTGCTACCTGCGTTCTCTCCGGCCAACAAAAAGGTGGTTTTTTTCGAGACACTTCCCGTGACTTTGCCGCCGCTGCGCTGGATGAGCTGGGTGGCCTCTTCCCTGCTCATCTCCGGCAAGGTACCGGAAATGACCACAGTTTGCCCAGTCAGCGGCAGGTCACCCTCCGGAGGGGTTACGATTTCCTGGGCCATGTTTGCGCCGGCTTCCTTCAGTTTTTGCAGCACTTTTTGGTTGTGCGCCTGGCGGAAATACGTAAACACGCAGTGGGCAGAGATGGGGCCGATGTCGTTGATCTCCACCATATCTTCCTCAGAAGCGGCGGAGAGGGCTTCAAAGGTTCCAAAGTGGTTCATCAGAGCCTGTGCGGCGGATTTTCCTACGTTGGAGATGCCAAGACCGGTCAACAGCCGGTCGGGCGAGTTGCTCTTTGCTTTTTCAATGGCTCCCAGCAGCTTGTCTGTGTTTTTTTCTTTGCCGATGATCCCCTGCTCGATCAGTTCATCCCGGTGGTGATATAAGGTAAAAATATCCGCAACATCGGTCAGATAACCCTTTTCGATCAAGTCATGGACATAGACCACGCCGAACCCCTTGATATCCATGGCGCCGCGGCCTACAAAGTGGCCGATGAGCCGTTCCAACTGCGCCGGACAGTTGAGGTTTACACACTTGATATCTGCGGTGTCCTCCCGCACAGCGGGCTCTCCACAGACGGGGCAGACCATAGGGATTTGAAAGACTGGGGTGTCTGACGGCTGCTTTTCTGGGACGACGCCAACACATTTGGGGATGACTTCCCCTGATTTCTCAATGAGAAGGGTGGAGCCCAGGCGGATGTCCAGGTTGGCGATGAAATCCTGGTTATGAAGCGTACAGCGGGAGACAGTGGTGCCGCACAGCCGCACAGGATCAAAGAGTGCGGTCGGTGTGATTTTCCCGGTTCTGCCTACAGATAGCTCGACCTGCCGCAGTTGGGTGGCCTTCCGCTCGGGAGGGTATTTATACGCAACCTGATACCCCGCGTTTTTCGCGGTGTCCTTTAATTGCGCCCGTGGTTTCAGTTCGTTTACCTTAATGACCGCGCCGTCAATCTCATAAGGAAGGGCGCCCCGCATCTCACCAATGGCCTCCACAGCCTTCCAGATCTCCTCCTTGCTCCGGCAGACGAAGCGATGAGCAATGACGGTAACGCCCCATTGCTCTAAAAACTCATAGGATTCCTGGTGGGTGGTGAACTCTTTGCCCCGGATGTCCTGCACATTAAACACGAAGAAGGACAGCTGCCGCTCTTTGGTGACGGAGGCATCCAACTGCCGCAGGGTTCCGGCGGCGCAGTTGCGGGGATTGGCAAAGGGTTTCTTTCCCAGAAGCTCCTGTTTGGCGTTGACCTCGTCAAAGGCGGCATTGGTCATGTAGACCTCCCCCCGCAGCTCCAGGTACTCGATGGGCTCTGCCAGCATTTCCGCCACATCGTCGATTACCCGGGCGTTGGCGGTCACATCCTCGCCGAAGTTGCGGCCATCCCCTCGGGTGATGGCGGTAACCAGCTTGCCGTTTTCATAGCGCAGGGCCATGGAGAGGCCGTCAATTTTCGTCTCCACCAGGAAGGAGATCTCCTCCCCCAGCTTTTCCTGGCAGTCGTCGATGAAATGGTCCACCTCTTCCCGGGTAAATAGATCCTGCATCGACAGCATAGGGACGCGATGGGCCACCAGCACGCCGGCCGTGCGCTTGGCAGTTCCCCCCACGCGCTGGGTGGGCGAGTCGGGGGTAATGAGCTCGGGGTGGTCCTTTTCAAGGGACTTAAGCTCTCCCATAAGGGCATCATATTCTTGGTCCGAAATGGTGGGGGCGTCCTGGTTGTAATAGAGGTCGCTATGGTGGTTCAGCAAGGAACGAAGCTCTTCTGCCCGTTTGGATGGGTCCATGATCCTGGCCTCCTTTTGGTCAGTCTATGAAGTATTATTTCCGCAAAAGCTCTTCCGCAGCCAACAAAATGCCCAGTTTTCCCGATTCATAGGTGAGGCCGCCCTGCATGTAGACCGTGTAAGGGGGGCGCATAGGGGCGTCGGCGGAGAGCTCAATGGAAGCGCCCTGGATAAAAGCGCCGGCGGCCATGATGACGGGGCAGTCATAGCCGGGCATATCCCAGGGGACGGGGGTGACATAGGAATCCACCGGCGCGCCGGACTGGATACCCTTGCAAAAACGCTCCACAGCCTCTGGTTTTTCCAGGTGGATCATTTGGATAATATCGTGGCGGATGTCCTGGGAGGCAGGGTCCGTGCGATAGCCCAGCAGCTCCATGACCTTGGCGGCAAAGACCGCTGTTTTCGTGGCCTGGGCCACCGTGTGGGGAGCCAGAAACAGGCCCTGGTACAGAGCGCGATTATTTCCCAGGGAAGCGCCGCATTCCCGGCCAATACCGGGGACGGTCATGCGCATGGCGGTGCTTTCCACCAGGTCCCGCCGGCCGGCCACATAACCGCCCATGGGGGCCAGGCCACCACCGGGATTTTTAATGAGGGAACCCATAATGAGATCGGCGCCCACCTGGGAGGGTTCGATGGTCTCCACAAATTCTCCATAGCAGTTATCCACTAAGATATTCACGTGAGGGTTCACCCCGCGAATGGCGCTGCAAATCTCGCCGATCTTTTCCACGGACAGAGAAGCCCGGGTGGCATAGCCACGGGAGCGCTGAATCAAGACCGCCTTTACTTTTTCCTCCTGGACTGCCTGGACGATGCCAGGCAGATCGGGGGTGTTTTCCGGGGTGAGATCCACTTGACGGTAGGTAATGCCAAATTCTTTCAGGGAACCGTTGCCGTCTCCGGTGATTCCAATGACCCCCTGCAAGGTGTCATAAGGAGCACCCACCGCGGAGACCAGCACATCCCCGGGCCGCAGCACACCGTAAAGAGCAGAGGCAATGGCGTGGGTGCCATTGACAAAGTTGATGCGGACCATGGCATCCTCTGTTTGGAAAATATCCGCATAGATCTTCCCCAGGGCTTCCCGGCCCAGGTCGTCATAGCCATAGCCGGTGGTCCCTTGGAAAAAAGCTTCGGCTACTTTATGGGTCTGGAAGGCAGAAAGCACCTTTTGGGTGTTGAACTCCGCAATCTCGTCAATGCGAGTGAACTGCTCTGTCAGTTCTGCCTGGGCTTGGGCACCAAGGGCGCGGACACGATCACTTATCTGTAAAGGCATATTACATTACATCCTTTGTCGAATCAAGATTTTTTTGGGCAAACGCCGTCATCAGACGGGCAGCGGCGGATACGTCAGACAGGTCCACCATCTCCGTTGGAGAGTGGATATATCGGCAAGGGATAGAGATACCGCCGGTGAGGACGCCTTCCCGGGTCAGATGGATGGAACCGGCGTCTGTACCGCCAGAAATCATAACATCCCGCTGACAAGGAATTTTGCTTTCCTCAGCAAGGTTTTCGAGGATTTTTATAACCTCTGGGTGACAAATGACAGAGCTGTCCATCACCTTGATGGCCACGCCGCCTCCCAGCACAGAGCTCCCCTGCTTCTTGTCCTCAAGCTCCCCAGCCACGGTAACATCTACGGCGATCCCGTAGTCAGGATCAATGGCGTAGGCGGCGGGTTTGCTCCCCCGCAGCCCCAGCTCTTCCTGGACGGTGAAGACAAAATACAGGTCGCTGGTATAGGTTCGAATGTGGCTCAGCGCGTCCAGCATCACAGCGCAGGAAATCCGGTTATCCAGATAGGGAGAGACCAGCCGGGACTCTGTGGTAAAGGCGGACATCCGGGAGACCGCCGTATCCCCTACCTGGACCAGGCGGCGGGCATGGGCTTGGCTCTTTGCACCGATATCCAGGTACAGGTCGTGGATGGTCATATCCTTCAAGGCCACATCTTTCCGCAGGGAGACCACGCCGCACACGCCGTTTTTGAAGCGAAATGGGGTGTGCAGAATGCTTTCGGGGCGGATGCCTCCCAGCTTGCCGAAGGAGAGATAGCCATCTTGGTCAATATGGGTCACGATGAGACCGATGGAGTCCATGTGAGCTGCGAACATCACCTTGGGGCCCGTGCCCTTCTTATGAACGATAAGGTTTCCCAAGGTGTCTATGTAGCACTCATCGGCGTAGGGTTCCGCCAGACGCTTCAGGGTGGCGGCAATTTGCCGCTCGTCCCCTGCCGGACCGTGGCAGGCATTGAGTAGTTCAATAACAGACAAATAATCCATGTTGGTCACTCCTTATTCCATGGCGGCCACAGCTTGGAGGAAGCGCCGGGCCAGGACCAGGATGTTTTGACAGTCTGCCAGAGAGGCGACGCTGGAAGGGGTGTGGAGATAGCGAACGGCAGCGGAAATACCTGCCACGCGAACCCCTTCTTTGGTCCGCTGGATGGCAGAGGCGTCGGTGCCACCGGAGAGAAACTCCTTGGTCTGCCAAGGAATCCGGCTTTGTTCCGCCAGAGAGCGGAGGAGCTCAAACAGGCCCCGGTCGTAGACGGTTCCCCCGTCCATATAGGGAACCACGGGCCCCTTTCCAGGGGCGCAAACCTTCTTTCGGTCAGGCATGTCGGGCAAGTCTGCCGCTGTGGTGCCCTCCAGCACCAGGGCGATATCCGGGGTGACAGAGAACGTCGCGCCGAAGGCTCCACGGGTGCCCACTTCCTCCTGGACGGTAAATGCAAAGGTGCAGTCCATGGGAAGGGGTTCTTTCAGGAGCTCCACCATGACTGCGCAGCCAACCCGGTCGTCGATGGCTTTTGCTTTCAGGAAACCGTTGCCAAACTCCAAAATATCCGTGTCAAAGACGGCAACGTCTCCAGGTGATACTAGACTGGCCGCTTCCTCCCGGTCCTTGGCGCCGATGTCAATATAAAAGTCCTTCAGCTTGGGGACGGATTTTTCCTCCTCTGCACCGGTCAGGTGATAGGCTTTCAGGCCAATGATGCCGGGGAGCTTCCTCTCCCCGACCAGCACGGCTTTTCCGATGAGGACACGCCGGTCAATCCCCCCCACAGGGCTGAATTTCAGGTAGCCTTCCTCGGTAATGGTATGGATCATCAGCCCTACCTCGTCCATGTGGGCGGCTAGCATCAGCTTTTTAACGCCGGGGATTCGTCCTTTCTTTTCAACGATCAGGTTTCCCATCGAATCCACACGGATGGTATCTGCGTAGGGTGCGGCCACAGAGCGGACGTATGCCCGGACCTCATCCTCATGGCTGGACACACCGGAGAGGGCGCAGAGTTCTTTCAAGGTCTCAGTCAGCAAGGAACTCCCCTCCTTCCTTTTCCAGATCAGTGAGAAAAGCGGCCAGCAGCAAGGCGGACGTTTCCAGGTCTTCCAGGTCCAAGGTTTCCACTGGGCTGTGCATATATTTGAGCGGGAGGGAGACCACGGCGGTGGCAATCCCCTCCCGGGCGGTCTGGACCCGCCAGGCGTTGGTACCGCTGTGGCCGGTCATCACCTCAGGCGCCCAGGGCAGGTGGTTTTCCCGGGCTTTGTCAATCAGGCGCCCGCTCATCCAGCGGGTGATGTTGGGGCCGATCCCAATGACAGTCCCCTTTCCGGCGGGGAAGGTCTCGTCCTTGGGGCCGTCCGGGGTTCTGGCGTGGGTCACGTCCACCGCCACGAAACAGTGGGGGGCGATGGAAAAAGCGCCCACCAGAGCGCCGCCGCCGTTGACTTCCTCCCGGATGCTTCCCATGAAATAGACATCCACATCCAGAGGGACGTCTTTCAGTAGCTCTGCCGTGCGCAGGAGGGTCACAAATCCTGCCCGGTCATCCAGGGCCTTGCCGCTGACTGCGGTACCCAGAAGCTGGCGGAAGGTTCCTCTGGGCACCACAAAGGTTCCGACCAGCGCTTCCCCTTCCCTTTGGGTCAGTCCGGCGTCAATATAGAGATCGGAGAGGGGGATGCTTTTGTTGGAGTCCCCTGCTGTTTGCACATGGGGCGGGAGGACGGCGATGAGGCCAAACTGTGGAGGCTGCGAGAGAATGGTGACCTCTCGGTTGGGCAGCATCCGGGGATCAATTCCGCCAACCGGGCGAAAGCGAAGAAAACCGTCTTTGGCCCCTGTGATTACCAGCCCAACCTCGTCCAGATGGGCGTCTAAAATCACCCGCTTGGCGTTTTCTTTCCCGCACCGGCGGACGCCAACCACATTCCCAAAGGGGTCTTTGGAGACGGTGTCAACCCAGGGGCGTAAAAGTTCCATAGCCGTGTCCGCCACCGGCCCTTCCCGGCCCGAAGGGCCAGGGCAGCCGCAGAGGGTCTTCAAGCTCGTGGAAATATCCATGGCGTTTTCTCCTTACAGCTCGTTCACGATGGCCTTAAAGGTTTGACCACGCTGGGCGAAATTCTTAAAGTGGTCAAAGGAGGCGCAGGCGGGAGAGAGAATGACCACGTCACCCTCCTGTGCCATCTGGGAGGCGGTTAAAACAGCTTTCTTGAAATCATCTTCCATGACAATCACAGGGTGGCCCTCTTCATAGCCCTCATAGCCGACGACGGCGCTGCGAATTTTTTCTGCGGTGTGGCCAGTGAGGACCAGAGTTTTTACGTGGGCCTTGACCTCGGGGCCCAGGTCGTCAAAGGGGATCTTTTTATCATAGCCGCCGGCGATGAGAATGACCTTCTCCCGGAAGGAGCGCAGGCCGGCGATGGTGCGCGTGGGGCTGGAGGCGATGGAGTCGTTGTAATACCGCACACCGTGCAAGGTGCGCACCAGCTCAATCCGATGCTCCACGCCGGGGAAGGTCTCCGCAGTGTGGAGGATCACCTCGTCGGAAACCATCCCCTGAACGGCGGCGATGGCGGCCAGATAGTTTTCCACGTTGTGCTGTCCGGGAATGAGAATCCTATCTGTGGAAAAGAGGGTCCGCTTTTGACCGTGATTTGCCACAACAATGGCACCGTCCTCCACATAGACCCCGTCCTCCAGAGAAGTCCGGCGGCTGAACTGCAGCACCCGGCCGGGTGCCCGGCCGGCCATTTCGTGGGTCAAGTCGTTGTCCCGGTTAAAGACAGCGATCTGATCTTTGGTTTGGTGAGAGAAGATGTTTTCCTTTGCCAGAGCATACTCCTCCATGGATTTGTGGATGTCCAGATGGTTGGGAGACAGGTTGGTAAACACGGCGATATCCGGGCTGGCAGAAAGGGTCATCAGTTGGAAAGAGGACAACTCGAGCACGGCGATGTCATCCTTGGACATCTCTCCGGCCTCAGAGAGCAGCGGCTTTCCGATGTTTCCGCCCAGATGGACCCTGTAACCCGCGTTTTTCAGCATCTCGGAAATCAACGTGGTGGTGGTGGTTTTCCCGTCGCTGCCGGTAACCGCGATAATCTTGCAGGGGCAGACCTGGAAAAAGACCTCCATTTCCGAGGTGAGCACACTCCCCTTTTCCCGGGCGGCCAGGAAAGGCGGAATATCGGGCCGGATTCCCGGAGAGCGGAAGATCACATCCTGATCCAGGCCCTCCAGGTAGTGCTCACCCAACTGAAGGGTCGCGCCCATGGCCTCCAGCTCCTCCGCCAAACCGGCAAAATTTTCCCGGGGACTCTTGTCACAGGCGGTGACGGAAATTCCTCCCTGCAGCAGGGTCTTAATGAGCGGGGTGTTGGACACCCCGATGCCGATGACGGCAACACGTTTTCCCTGAAGGGATGTCAGATACTCTTGCAGCGTAATGGCCATTTGCCCTTCCTCCTCCATCATAAAAAAGCGAACGTATCGCGAATCGAATCCTTGTGGGCTCCAGGCCGAAAGCCCCAGCCTGGAGAGATCATAAGACACTATATTATACGCCGAACCAGGCTGGATTTCAAGAAAACCTTTGGGATCTCGTGGAAAGAATCAAAAAAACAAAGCGGAAAGGCAATGCCCTTCCGCTTTGTTCGTATCAGAGTTGGAGGTGGAACAATTTAGCTGATCTTCAGGGTCAGGTTGGACCAATCCTGCTCCAGCTTCTCAAAGTCGTTGTCCACGGTCAGAGTGCCGTCCTTGATGCTCTTATAGAGCTCCTCATACTGCTCAACGGTGTAGTTGGCCAGGCTCCAGGTCTCGGTGGGCAGACCCACGGAGTCCACTTCTGCGCCCAGGGAGGAGGCGACGCCGCCGATTTCGGAGAAGGTGTCGTCATAGGCCTTGGTCAGAGACCACAGAACTGCGTCAGACAGACCCTTCATGGCGGAGGTCACCACGGTATCAGACTCGTTGGACTGGTCCACGTCAACGCCGATGACAGCGCCGTCGTTGGCGGAAGCGGCAGCGGCGATGGACTGGAACATAGAACCGCCGCAGGCAAAGATGACCTCGGTGCCGTTCTGATACCAGCCGGTGGCCATGGTCTGCAGCTCAGGAGAGGCGGAGAAGCTGGAACCATACTCCCAAGAGTAGTTCACTTCCACCTGGACGTCCTTCTCAGCAGCGGCTGCATTGGCGCCCTGGACAAAGCCGTAGCCATAACGGCAGCAGGCGGGGTTGGTGCCGCCGCCACCGCCGGAGAAGCCCAGCTTGGTGTAGCCTTCCATCACGGCGGCGTAGCCGGCCAGATAGCCGGACTGCTCTTCCTTAAAGGCGATGCCGGCCACGTTGGTCAGAGGCTGGCCGTCCTCGCCGTTGACGGGATAGCCGTCCACGAAGATGAACTTTACTTCAGGGAAATCAGATGCGGCCTTGGTCAGGGCGGTTTCCTGCAGGAAGCCGGCGCAGACAACCACGGTGGCGCCGCCGTCCACAGCGGCCTTCATGGCCTCGTAGCGGTCGTCGTCGGTGGCCTGGTTTTCGTTGGCGGGCTGGTAGTACTTGTAAGATTTGCCGTTTTCGCTGGCGTAGAGCTTAACGCCGTTCCAGGTGCCCTCGTTGAAGGACTTGTCCTTCAAGGAGCCCACGTCGGTAACGAAAGCGATCTCATACTTACCATCCTCAGAGGTCATGGTGTCTTCAATGCTGTCGGCGGGGTTGCCGGCGGGCTGGGTGGTGTTGGCGTCGCCGTCCTCGGCGGGAGCGCCGCCGCAGGCACACAGAGACAGAGCCATCACCGCGGCCAAGAGAAGTGCAAGAATCTTTTTCATCCTTTTCATTTCCTCCATTTCATTGGATTGGGTTTCGGGTGTGTGCAGGATATATTTAACAATATCCAGGAGGATTATATCATCATTGTATCCATCAATCAAGAGGACAATGAAAACTCTCTGGGTTTTTGATAAATTTGACAACGCAGACATCCGTTTTCCTGCCGGGAAAGCAATTAAAATTGCATTGTTTTTCTGGATATGCTATAATTAGACCACTTAAAATTCTGAAAGGCAGAAACAAAAATGGCAAAGCTTTATTTTAAGTATGGGGCTATGGGCAGTTCTAAATCCGCTCAGGCGCTCATTACCCAGTTTAACTATGAGGAGTTGGGGATGCGGGTGTGGCTGATTAAGCCCAGCATTGATGACCGGGACGGCGCCGCCATCGTGAAGAGCCGGGTTGGGCTCTTTCGGGAGGCAGACGTGATTTTTCCCACGGACAATATCCTTACCCGTTATGAGGCCGCTGGCAAGTGCGACGTTATCATTGCCGACGAAGCCCAATTTTTAACGCCGGAACAGATTGACCAGCTGCGGGAGATTGTAGACGAGGCGGATATCCCGGTTCTCTGCTTTGGCCTGCGCACGGACTTTCTCACCCATCTCTTCCCTGGCTCTCAGCGTCTGATGGAACTGGCGGACTCCATTACCGAGATCAAGAATGTCTGCGCTTGCGGGGCCAAGGCCACGGTAAACGCCCGGTTTGACGCCGATGGGAAGATTCTTACCGAGGGCAGCCAGGTCTTTCTGGGCGGCAATGACAGTTACCTGGCCATGTGCCACCGGTGCTGGCGGAAAAAGATCCGGGAGCAGCAGAAGGGGTGAGTTCTCCCCTGCCCCAAATGCAATGATTTTTTGAACTTTTTGCAAAAAGAATTGCTATCTTTTCAGATTTTATGTTATAATGTGATCAATAACTTGTGTAATTGTGTTTGCCGTGTCAGCCCATAGAAACTTTCAGGAGGTCGCTGCTCTATGAAATGTCCCTTCTGCGCCACCCTCGACAGTAAAGTTGTCGATTCCCGCCCCGCCAACGATGGCACCAGCATCCGCCGCCGCCGGGAGTGCCTTCAGTGCCACAACCGGTTTACAACCTATGAGACCATTGAGGTTCTCCCGATGATCGTCATCAAAAAGAACGGCATCCGCCAGGCTTTCGACCGCAGTAAACTCATGGGCAGCATGCTGAAGGCCTGCGAAAAGCGGTCGGTCTCCCTCTCTCTGCTGGAAAAGGCCGCTGACGAAATTGAAAAGGAACTCCAGAACGAGCTGGGCGGCGAGGTGACCAGCAAGCAGATCGGTGAGCTGGTGATGGAAAAGCTGAAGGATTTAGACGAGGTGGCCTATGTCCGCTTTGCCTCGGTCTATCGCCAGTTTAAGGATATCAACACCTTTATGGATGAACTGAATAAGCTGTTGGATCAAAAGAAGTGATCCCATTTCTTGAAAAATCTGATGAAATCGCCCTATGACGCAGTGTTTTTTGCGTCATAGGGCGATTTTTGGATGTTTATACTATCATTCGATAAAAAGTAGGCTTTGCAAAAGGCTACTTTTTATAGCATCACAGGTGCGTCGAATGATGTATGAGACGTCTTTTCAGCGGCAAAGCCGCTGAAAAGTGCAGCGCGTTAGCGTTGCTGATTTCATAAAAATCTTGTTTTTATGAAATCATAGTATGAGATTATCTTAACTCATGAGAAACGGCATCCAAGCTGGCGGGCAACTCCTTTTGTGGGATCGGAAGAGCACTTGTCTGCTTCCAGTTGTCATAATCGGTAATCCCCTTGCCCGCGTTGGGGTGGAAGTGGGCGTAAGCCGCGTCCACCGCGAACAGGGACAAAAGCACCCCACAAAGGGTGAGGCGATATCCCACCGGCATTTTATCTATGCCCTTGGCCAACATGGGGCCGGCAAGATAGGCAACGACACAGCAGCCCAAACCAAAGACCACCGCGCCTTCCAAACAGATTCGGCCATTGAGGTTCATAAAGTAGCCGCTGTAATCCCACCAGCGAATTCCATGGGTGAATTCCAGATACCAGCTGGCGAAATACTCGATGATCGAGCAAAGTACCATAGAGACCACAAAGGTTAAGGGCGGATGTTTGAACAGCCGCTTGAGCAGCACCAGCGCCAACGCGCCGCCAACCCCATAGATGGGCAGCCAGGGGCCATACATGGTGCCGCGATTGACGAAAATCCCTTCTTTGACAATATGGAGCGTCACTTCCCAGGCCCAGCCCACAAAGGCAAAGGCGAAAAAGAGCAGGATTAGATGCTGGATGCCGTAATGCCGGTTATAGTCCAGCTTGTGCTGATAGGCGTAATGGAAGACGGGGTCCTGAATGGCTTGCTCCGGGGCCTTCTGCTTTTTCTCCTTGGGGCCGTCCAAAAACGCTTCCCCAAACTCCGGAATGCAGAAAAATTCCTTCGTTTCGGGGTCTTGCTCCAACTGGTTTTGGCGTAGGATTACATAGAGCTGGGTATAAATCCCCACCCGATACCCGTTGAGGAAAAAGAGCTTGAGCAGGCAGAAAAGGCAAGAGGACAAAGCGGCAACCAGTTCTGAATTGCCGATGGCCAGGGTGGCCGCGACACTTCCTATGCTCAGCAGAAGCAGAGGCAGGAGGGTCCACTGAAGAAACAGCGTCAGATCCACCAAAAAACAGCGCCATTTTTGCCCCTGCATCATACGGCGGGAAAGGGTGATTGCCTCCTTCGGAGAAAGATTGGGGTTTTCTGCCAGAAGGTAGGGGGTCATCCGGTAGGAATAAAACTTAATGGGAAACCCGACGATGGTCAGCGCCCACAGCAAAAGGTAGACATTTTTGAGCAAGATGCCTTTCGTGGTGTTCCACCAGCGTCCCCGTCCAAAGGGCGACCAAACGGCACGCAAACTGATGTTATCTCGAACTCGGCACTCCAAAAAGAACCGTCTGGCGCCCACGGTGAGAACACTTGCCACCCAGATCATAAACCAAAGGCTGATAACAACGCCGAGAATCGCCAGGGTTAAGCCCGTCCAGCCGACAAACTCCGAGCGATACAAAAAGGCGAAGAAAGCGGAAAAGGGCTGTGTAAGCCCATCAAAATAGGGCTTTATATTTTGGTCCGCGGCCAGCCAGAGAGGATGCGTTCCGTCTTCGGGGTCAATCTCCAGCCACTGCAAAAAGATATCCCAGTTGGAGAGGTTTACGCTCTGCACCACCACCTCACTGTCGCTGCGCATGTTATCCAGATCAAAATCGTGGATAAAGCTCACGGAATCGGCAAATTCCGCCCCGGTGAACGCCAACAGAAAACAAACGGAAACAATTGCCAGCCAGTTTCGGAAAAATAACTTTTTCCCCTGCCGTTTTAATTCCTTTCGTCTCCACATAGATCTCAGCCTCATTTTCTATAGAATAATCCCTTGGATGATGTCTTATCCTCTCATATATCTACAGAAAAGTCAATGAGTATCCATGGATTGACAACGGCTGTTATTCAGCGCGTTTCACCACGGGAATCCACACTTCATAACGGGCGTGTTCAGGGTCTGGGTTCAGATAGCACTCCACATCGGGGGCGTCGGCGTACTCATAGCCTGAGTTGGGAAGCCACTCGGTGATGATTCGGCGCTCTAATTCCTGCATGTCTTGGACTGGGCCCTCCCCGGGGAAAATGGCCCAAGTGGCGGCAGGAAGGAGATACTCCTCAAACTCCCCGGCGGGCTGGGTGGTGGAGACAGCAATGTAGTAGCGCCATTCCTCCCGCTGGTTGCAGGCGCTGACACCAAACAGGCCCATGGGCGGGACATCCATTTTCTGGGCCAGACGCTGGACTGTGCCGTCCTGGGCGGCTCTGCTCCACATTTGGGGAACCTCTAAAAAGTTCTTTTCAATTTCCTGGTTCAGGGGATGGGAGCGCCCCACCAGGCGCAGGGTGGGTTTATTCTCTATGCGATAGGTCAGGGGCTCTGCGCCCTTTACGCTGATCTGAAAGGCCAGAGGCGGAAAGGCTTTCACTGCGCTCCCCTCTTCCCGCACCTTGGAGGGGGCCAGACCGTGGACACTTTGAAAGGCCCGGTTGAAGGCGGTGGGAGAATGGTAGCCGTATTTCTGGGCCACGTCAAGGATCTTTGCCCCCTCCTGACGAAGATCCACCGCCGCCAGAGACATTTTTCGCCGCCGGACATACTCTGACAGGGGAACTCCTGCCAGGTAGACAAACATCCGCTGGAAATGGTAGCCTGAGCAGCAGGCAATGGTTCCCAGCTTTCCATAGTCCAGGTCTTCTGTGAGATGTGCTTCCAGGTAGTCAATGGCCTGATTCCATCGTTCGATCCATTCCATAGTGATCCGCTCCTTCTGTTGGCCCGTTTGGTGTAAAGTCGATATGATAATATAGTATAACAGCTTCCGACAACATTTTCCTCTCTTTCTTTGACCGAAAAAAGAGAGATGCTCCGATTCAGACAGAAAAACCGGCAGAACCTGGTGAGGCACTGCCGGTTTTCCTGGATTTTTAAGAATGTGGATGTATCATTTATATGTGTGGTTATCCTTTTTTGGACTCCCAAGGCTTGCTCAGCTCCACCAGGCGCTGGTACTTGGCTTGTGCCTCTTTCTCAGCCCGGACAAAGAGTTCCTTGGCCCGGTCGGGGAAGGTGAGCTTCAGGGAGGAGTAACGGACCTCGCCGGCCAGGAATTCCTGATAGTCCATGATGGGGGCGGGAGAATCCAGCTGGAAAGGATTCTTTCCCTTTTCCATGCGGCGGGGGTCGTATCGGAAGAGGTGCCAATAGCCGGCCTGGACAGCGGCGCTCATCTCCAGCATGGTGTTGTTCATGCCGATTTTGATGCCGTGGCTGATGCAGGGGGCGTAAGCAATGACGATAGAGGTGCCGGGATAGGACTCGGCTTCCAGCAGCGCCCGAAGAGTCTGATTATAGTCGGCACCCATGGCCACCTGGGCCACATAGACGTTGCCGTACTGCATGGCGATGGCCGCCAGGTCCTTCTTCTGAACGGACTTACCGGCTGCGGCAAACTGGGCCACAGCGCCGGTGTTGGTGGCCTTGGAGGCCTGGCCGCCGGTGTTGGAATAGACCTCGGTGTCCAGCACCAGAATGTTGATGTTCTCGCCGGAGGCCAGCACGTGGTCCACGCCGCCGTAGCCGATGTCGTAGGCCCAGCCGTCACCGCCGAAGGCCCAGATGGACTTCTGGCCGAACATATCCCGCATGTTGTACAGATTCTGGAGGTCTTCCTGGTTGGCGGTGCCTGCGGAGAGGGCCTTTGCTAGGGCCTCGGTCAGGGCCTTACCTGTGGTCCGGGAGCCCTCGGTCTCCTTCCGGTGGTTCAGCCACTTCTGGGCGCAGAGGGTCACGGCGGCTGGGGTCGCCTCGTCCTGGGCGATGGATCGCGCCAGCTCCACTGCGGCGTTCTGCCGGGCGTTCACGGCCAGATTCATACCGTAACCAAACTCAGCGCCGTCCTCAAAGAGGGAGTTTTCCCAGGCGGGGCCTCTCCCCTCTTTGTTCACGGTGTAGGGGGTGGAAGGCGCGCTGCCGCCCCAGATGGAGGAGCAGCCGGTGGCGTTGGCGATGTACATTCGATCACCGAAGAGCTGGGTGACCAGCTTGACGTAAGGGGTCTCGCCGCAGCCGGCGCAGGCGCCGGAGAACTCGAAGAGGGGCTGCTGGAACTGGCTGCCCTTGACGGTCTCTTTGGCGAAGGGGATTTCTTTCTCGGTGACCTGCTCCATGCCATAGTCGAAGATCTTCTGTTCGGCCAGTTGGCTGTCCAGGGGCTGCATGGTCAGGGCCTTGGTCTTGGCCGGACATGCCTGGACGCAGGAGCCGCAGCCGGTGCAGTCCAGCACGGAGACGGTCATGGCGAAAGCGTAGATCTCACAGCCCTTGCCGCGCATATCATGCATCTTGGTGCCCTTGGGGGCGGAAACCACTTCGTCGGCGTCCATGACAATGGGGCGGATGCAGGCGTGGGGGCAGACATAGGAGCAGATGTTGCACTGGATGCAGTGATCCTGGTTCCACTCGGGAACCTTCACAGCAATGCCGCGCTTTTCAAAAGCGGCGGTGCCCTGCGGCAGGGTGCCGTCGGCACTGGGCATAAACTTGGAGACAGGAATGGCGTCGCCCCGCATGGCGTTGGCGGGGATCATCACGTCCTTCACATACTGGGCCAGTTCTTCCCGCTGGGTGTTCACCTGGGGTTCTGTGGGAGTGTCCTGGGCGTCCATCCATCCCATGGGGATGTGGACCTCCTGCACCCCTTCCACGCCGGCGTCCACGGCGTTATAGTTCTGCATGATGACGTCCATGCCCTTGTGGCCGTAGCTCTTGACAATGGCGTCCTTCATGTGCTGCACGGCTTCGTCCACGGGGATCACGTTGGCCAGCTTGAAGAAGGCTGCCTGAAGGATGGTGTTGGACCGGTTGCCCATGCCCAGTTCGATGGCCTTATGGGTGGCGTCGCAGGTGTAGAGGTGGATATCATTCTGAGCCAGATACCGCTTGGCGGCGGCGGGGAGATGGGCTTCCAGTTCCTGAAGATTCCAGGAGCAGTTGAGCAGGAAAGTGCCGCCGGGCTTGATGTCCTGGACGATATCGAAGGTTTCGATGTAAGAGGCCTTGTGGCAGGCCACAAAGTCAGCCTTAGTCACGTAGTAAGAGGCCTTAATCTCGTTTTTTCCGAAGCGCAGGTGGCTGACTGTTACACCTCCGGTTTTCTTGGAGTCGTACTGGAAGTATGCCTGGACCTGCATGTCAGTGTTGTCGCCGATGATTTTGATGGAGTTCTTGTTGGCGCCCACGGTGCCGTCGCCGCCCAGGCCCCAGAACTTGCAGGCGATGGTCCCCTCGTCGGCCAAATCGGGCTCCTCAGGGATGGGAAGGGACCGATGGGTCACGTCGTCGGTGATGTTAATGGTGAAGCTCCGCACGGGGTTCTCGCTCTGCCCATTGCGGAAGGCGGAGAGGATACCGCCGGGGGTGGTGTCCTTGGAGCCCAGGCCGTACCGGCCGCCCACCACCTTGGCTCCGGCGAAGGGGCTGCCGGCCAGAGCGGCCACCACATCCAGATACAGCGGCTCGCCAATGGAGGAGGGCTCTTTGCAGCGGTCCATCACCACGATATTTTTGGTGGTGGCAGGGAGGGCTGCGATGAAACGGTCGGTGACGAAGGGGCGGTAGAGGCGGACCTTCACCAGGCCGACCTTCTCCCCCTTGGCGTTCATGTAGTCCACCACTTCCTCCGCCGCATCGCAGACAGAGCCCATGGCCACCATGACGGTTTCGGCGTCGGGCGCGCCGTAGTAGTTAAAAAGCTGATAATTGGTACCCAGGCGCTGGTTGACCTTGTCCATGTACTCCTCTACCACAGCGGGGAGTGCGTCGTAGTACTGGTTACGGGTCTCGTTGACCTGGAAGAAGATGTCGGGGTTTTGTGCCGAGCCCCGCAGGACGGGATGCTCGGGGTTCAGAGCCCGGGCCCGGAAGGCGTTCAGGGCGTCCATATCCACCATGGACTTGAGCTCCTCATAGTCCCACACCTCAACCTTTTTGATCTCGTGGGAGGTGCGGAAGCCATCGAAGAAGTGCAGGAAGGGCACCCGCCCGCCAATGGCGGCCAGATGGGCCACGGCACCCAGGTCCATGACCTCCTGGGGGTTGTTGCTGCACAGCATGGCGTAGCCGGTGGAACGGCAAGACATCACGTCGCTGTGATCGCCAAAGATGGACAGGGCGTGGGTTGCCAGCGCCCGGGCGGAGACATGGGTGACGCCGGGCAGCAGGCTGCCGGCGATCTTATACATGTTGGGGATCATCAGCAAAAGGCCCTGGGAGGCGGTAAACGTTGTGGTGAGCGCGCCGGCAGTCAGGGAGCCGTGGACCGCGCCGGCGGCGCCGCCCTCCGACTGCATAACAGAGACCTTGACCGGCTGGCCGAACATGTTTTTCCGCCCTTCGGCAGACCATTTGTCCGATAGTTCCGCCATCACAGAGGATGGGGTAATGGGATAAATTGCCGCGACTTCTGTAAAGGCATATGCCACGTGGGCAGCCGCGGTGTTGCCGTCCATTGTCTTGCGCTTTCTTGCCACGCTGATTCCTCCTTGCACCAGGGGAAATGGAGACCATTTCGCTGGATTGTTTCCTTATGTTCAGAGGCGAGCCGTGATTCACGGCCCGCATCCTGTCTTCTGACGCTTTAATCCTACCATTTGCAGCCTCGTTTTGTAAATGAAAGTTCTATCCAAAGTTCCTGCAAGAAAACCTGCGGAATCCTTCTATCCTGCCGGGAGAACAAAAAGAAAACGAGAGAGAATGCGCTTCTTTGTGCAAATAAACCACGTGCGATTTGTCAAGTGTTTTTGGCTTTTTGTCAACTTATGGGGCTTCCTATTTGATCGGCAGCATCAAGGCACGAATCTTCCTGTGGGAGTGGAGGCGGTTGGGAAAACCCGGGAGATTTTTTTGATCGTGTTTTCAAACCCTTCGGCACGATAAATGTTTCTTGACATTTCCTCTATAGTTTAGTAGGATAGGCACGGCATCAGCCAGGTGTATAGTTTAGCTTATACTGAGAAAGAGAGAAATAGCCCATGAAATTTTTGAAAACCAATGGGAAAGGCCTGGCGCTGTGCCTGGTCATTGCCATCCCCGCATGGATTCTGGGTACTTTTTTCCCCATTGTGGGCGGGCCGGTCATTGCCATTCTTTTGGGGATGCTCATTGCCATCCCCCTGAAGGATCAGGGAGCGATGGCGCCGGGAATTAAGTTTACTTCGAAAAAAATTCTCCAATGGGCGGTGGTCCTGCTGGGCTTCGGCCTGGACTTGGCGGTAGTATTGCGCACAGGAAAGCAGTCGCTGCCAATTATTGTCTGCACTATCAGCGTTTCTCTGCTGATTTCCTACGCCTTGCACAAGGCGTTCCATATCCCCTCTAAGATTTCTACGCTGGTGGGAGTTGGTTCCTCCATCTGCGGTGGCTCCGCCGTGGCGGCCACGGCGCCGGTCATTGACGCGGACGACGAGGAAGTGGCTCAGGCGATCTCCGTGATCTTTTTCTTTAATGTGCTGGCGGCCATCATTTTTCCCATTCTGGGAAACTTCATCGGCTTTAGCACCACCTCTGGCGAGGCCTTTGGAATCTTTGCCGGCACAGCGGTGAATGACACCTCCTCGGTCACTGCCGCCGCCGCCACCTGGGACAGTATGTGGGGACTGGGCTCTCAGACGCTGGACAAGGCGGTTACGGTGAAGCTCACCCGCACCCTGGCCATCATTCCCATCACTCTGATTCTGGCCTTGCTCCAGACCCGGAAGGGTCAGAAGACCCAGGGCAAAGGGGTCAGCATGAAGGCGATCTTCCCCTTTTTTATTCTCTATTTCATCGCGGCCAGCTTGATTACCACCATTGCCATTCACTTTGGGATCGACGCCAGCTTCTTCTCCCCCATCAAGACCTTGAGTAAGTTCTTTATTGTCCTGGCGATGGCGGCCATCGGCTTGAATACGGATATCGTGAAACTGATTAAAACCGGTGGTGCTCCTCTGGCTATGGGGGCCTGCTGTTGGGTTGGTATTACGGTCACCAGTCTTCTGATTCAGCATGTTTTGGGGATCTGGTAAAAACGGATCAAAAGCAGGATCTTCCAAATGGGTTGGAGGGTCCTGTTTTTTCATAAAAGGATGATGCCTTGAAAACCAGGAGGAGGCAGTTGATGAACGGCAATATTTTGATTACAGGGAAACCCGGCACCGGAAAATCCACTCTGGCGCTTTGGCTGATCGAGCGCCTGGGGCAGCCTTGGGCGGGCTATCAGACGGTGAAGGCAGAGGACACGCCGGCCGGCCCTCTTTATGTGATGAAACAAGTGCCTGGCGGGGCGTGCGCTCCCATTTCCCGTCAAGCGGCGGGAGGGATTCGCGGCATCCCGGAAACCTTTGAGGTTCTGGGGACACAGTGGGTTCAGGCGGCTGTGGACGGCCCCTGTCCGGTGATTGTTCTAGATGAAATCGGGCGGTTTGAGGGGCAATGCGAGGGCTTTTTGACTGCGATTCACGGGGCGTTGGACAGCCCAAAGCTGGTGATCGCGGTGCTGAAGAAGGAGGAGCATCCCCATCTGCGGCAGCTACGGGAGCGAGAGGACAGTTTTCTCTTTGACCTGGACGAGCTCTCCCGGCTGGATGCCAGAGAGAGGCTGCTGTCTCTGCTGCGAGCTGAAACAGGATGGGGCGGCAGCCCGGTACAGGCCGGGCCATTCTGAAAAGAGCTTTGTCTTTCCGCCGGTTCCATGGTATACTAAAACTGATTGTGTCGAACACGAAATGATATGACCTTGGAGGAGAGCCTTGTGCTGAACATAGAACATTATATCCGTGCGCAGAGCCTGGAGGAGGCCTATACCCTCTATCAGGACAAAGGAAATGTGGTATTGGGCGGAATGCTCTGGCTGAAAATGCAAAGCCGGACAGTGAGAGGCGTCATTGACCTGTGTGACCTCGAGCTGGATACCATAGAGGAGACGGAAACGGAGTATCGCCTGGGCGCCATGGTGACCCTGCGGCAGTTGGAGCTTCACCCAGGACTGAACCGACTAACCCAGGGAGCGATGGCCCGTTGTCTATCCCCCATTGTGGGGGTCCAGTTTCGGAACCTGGCGACCTTGGGCGGCAGCCTGTATGGGCGGTTTGGATTTTCCGATGTGTTGACCCTTTTTATGGCTTTGGAGGCGAAGGTGGAGCTCTATCACAGCGGCGTGGTCACCGTGGAGGAATTTGCTGGCATGCCAAAGGGCTTGCGGGACATTTTGGTCCGGGTCATCCTGCCGAAGCGGCCCATGCAGGTGGCCTATCTGGCCCAGCGGAACCAGGCCACAGACGTTCCTGCCTTGACCTGCGCTCTGGTCCGTGAGGGGGGAAACCTGCGGTGCGCCATTGGCGCCCGGCCCAACAAAGCGGTTTTGTATCGGGACGACGAAGGGATTTTGTCTCAGGGGATCACCGAGGAACGGGCCTGGGCCTTTGCCCAGAGTATTGCAGAGAGAGCCACCTTTGGCGACAATTTGCGGGCCAAGGCGGCGTACCGAAAGGCCATTTGCCCGGTGCTAATCCGCCGGGGATTGCTGGCCATGGCAGAGGAGGGATAACATGGAGATCCAGTTGACGTTGAATGGAAAAACCATCCAGGACAGTGTTTCCCCCGACACCCTTCTCATCGACTTGGTCCGCCGCCACGGATGCCTCAGTGTGAAGCGGGGCTGTGAAACGTCCAACTGCGGCCTGTGTACGGTGCTTTTGGACGGGGCCCCCGTGCTCTCCTGCAGCTTACTGGCAGGTCGGGCTAATGGCCGTGTGGTGACCACCTTGGAGGGATTGCAGGAGGAGGCCGCGGATTTTGTGGGGTTTATTGCGGACCAAGGGGCGGAGCAGTGCGGCTTTTGCAACCCCGGCTTTGTGATGAACACCCTGGCCCTCCTGCGGGAGAACCCCAATCCCACCGACCAAGAGATTCGAAGCTACCTGGCGGGAAACCTCTGCCGCTGCTCTGGGTATGAGGGGCAGCTGCGGGGAATCCGGGCCTATCTGGACAGCCGGAAACCAAGGGAGGCAGAGCAATGAAACCCAATTATAAAACGGTAAATCAGCCCAGGCGGAAAAAAGATGCCATGAGCCTGCTGCTGGGGAAACCTGTCTACCTGGATGATATCGGCCCCAAAGACTGCCTGGTGGTAAAGGTGGTCCGAAGCCCTCACGCCCATGCGCTGATTCAGGCGGTGGACGCCCGGGAGGCCTTGGCTGTGCCGGGTATCGTGGGGATCTATACCTATGAAGATGTGCCGCAGAAACGCTTCACCAACGCCGGGCAGACGGCGCCTGAGCCCAGCCCCCATGACCGTCTGATTTTAGACAGACGAATGCGCTTTGTGGGTGACGCCGCAGCCATTGTGGCCGGGGAGACCGAGGAGTCTGTGGAGGAAGCCATGAAGGCCCTGAAGATCACCTATCAAGTGCTGGAGCCGGTGCTGGATCTCCACAGTGCCAAGGACAACCCTGTCCTGGTCCACCCGGAGGAAAACTGGCGGTCTCTTTGCCCTGTGGGGGCAGACAACCGGAGAAACCTCTGTGCCGCAGAGACCTGCGAGGAGGGCGACGTGGAAGGGGTTTTCGCAGACTGCGAAGAGATTGTAGAGGGAACCTGGAGGACCCAGGCCTGCCAGCAGGCTATGATGGAGACCTTTCGCACCTACACAGAGATCGACCACTATGGCCGTCTTCATGTGGTCAGCTCCACCCAGATCGTGTTCCATACCCGGCGGATCTTGGCCAATGCACTGGATATTCCAAAGTCGAAGATCCATGTGGAAAAGCCCCGGATCGGCGGCGGATTTGGCGCCAAGCAGACGGTGGTGGCGGAGATTTACCCCGCCTTTGTCACCTGGACCACCGGCCGCCCGGCGAAAATGATTTATAGCCGGAAGGAATGTCAGATTGCGGGCTCTCCCCGTCATGAGATGGAGGTCAAGGTCCGCCTGGGGGCTATGAAGGACGGGACCATCCGGGCGCTGGATGTTTACACCCTGTCCAACACCGGGGCCTATGGGGAGCACGGTCCCACCACCGTGGGGCTATCGGGGCATAAATCCATCCCCCTGTATACCAATGGGTTAGAGGCGTTCCGGTTTGCCTATGACGTGGTGTACACCAACGTGCAGGCCGCCGGCGCTTATCGGGGCTATGGGGCAACCCAAGGGATTTTCGCGGTGGAGTCGGCGGTCAACGAGCTGGCCGAGCGGCTGCACATGGACCCGGTGGCGCTGCGGGAGAAAAACATGGTGCGCCAGGGCCAGGTGATGCCCGCCTACTATCACGAGACCGCCAGTGCCTGTGCCCTGGACCGGTGCATGGCCCGCTGCAAGGAGCTCTTTCATTGGGAGGAGAAATACCCGGTGCGGGAGATGGGCGGTGGAAAAGTCCGCACGGCGGGGGTTGCCATGGCCATGCAGGGCTCAGGAATCTCCGGTGTGGACGTGGGTTCGGCTACGGTGAAGCTCAATGACGAGGGATTTTATAACCTGGCCATCGGCGCTGCGGATATGGGCACCGGCTGTGATACCATCCTGGCCCAGATTCTGGCTGAGTGCATGGATTGCGACCTGGAGGACGTGACAGTCTTTGGGGCTGACTCCGACGCCTCTCCCTACGACTCTGGTTCCTATGCCTCTTCCACCACCTATGTGACGGGAAAAGCGGTGGAAAAAGCCTGTGAGCAGCTCAAGGAAAACCTCTGCAAGATTGCCGCGGAGCTGCTGGAATGTGACGAAAATGAGGTGGCCTTTGCCGGCCGGGAAGTTCGGCGGCTGGATGGAACAGGAAGCGTGACCTTAGCCCAACTGGCGGAAAAGTCCATGTGCGGCAACACGGTGCCGGTGCAGATCACCTACACCCACTCCTCCCCCGTCTCTCCCCCGCCCTTTATGGTGGGGATGGCGGAGATTGAGGTGGACCGGGAGACTGGCGGCGTGGAGCTGCTGAACTACACCGCCGTGGTGGACTGTGGCACACCCATCAACCCCAACCTGGCCCGGGTCCAGACCGAAGGCGGCCTGGTGCAGGGCATCGGGATGGCCTTGTATGAAGGGGTGACCTATGACAGCAAGGGGCAGATTCAGGAGAACACTTTCATGCAGTACCGCATTCCCACCCGGTTGGACATAGGAAAGCTCCAGGTGGAGTTTGCGCCCAGCTATGAGGAATCCGGCCCCTTTGGGGCAAAGTCCATTGGGGAGATCGTGATCAATACGCCCGCCCCGGCCCTGGCCCATGCCATCTATCGGGCTACGGGGGTGTGGCACCACCGCTTGCCCATCACCCCGGAGAAAATCTTGCTGGGAGAGGATGGACGATGATCCACATCCTCTATCTGGCGGCGGGCAGCGCCCGGCGGTTTGGAAGCAATAAACTTCTGCATTCCTTGGAGGGCAAACCGCTCTTTCGCTACAGCCTGGACTGGCTAGCAGCCCTGGTTGCCCAGCGGCAGGACTGCACGCTGACTGTGGTGTCCCGCTATGAGGAGATTTTGACCACAGCTGCGGCCATGGGCTTGTCTGCGGTGGAGAGTCCAGATAGCGGGAAGGGAATCTCTTACACCATCCGGGCGGGCATCGGGTCGCTGCCTCTCCTCTCTCCTGCCGACTTTCTCCTCTTCGTGGTGGCTGACCAGCCTTGGCTGAGGAGGGAAACCGTGGAGAGGCTGCTCCAAGGGGCAAAGCCCGGCCTGTGGGCGGCCACCACGGCCTTTGGGGACCGGGTGGGAAATCCGACCCTCTTTTCATCTCCCTTGGTGCCGGCTCTTTTGGCGCTGGAGGGAGACCAGGGAGGGCGGAGCATCCTAAAGAGCGAGCCCCAACGCTGCCTGCGGGTGGCGGCCCAGGAGGAAAAGGAACTGTGGGACATTGATTACCGAGAACAGATTTCCATAGCAGAAAAAAGGAAGCACCTGAAATAATCGGTGCTTCCTTTTGGTTTTGCCGGGGTTATGGGGCTTTTTGGTCGATGGTTGCCTTGTATACCTTTTTCAGGGTCACCCGGTAGACCAGGAAGAGGATGACCGAGACCACGGCGATCACGGACAAACAGACCAGCATGCCGGTGCCTTCGCTGGGGGTGATCCCAGCGGGGTCGCCGTTAAAGTACATGATCAGGGTGTAGAAGGCGTAGATCAAGAGGGTACCCACCAAGGTGGGCACTAGGAACACCCGGCTGACCTGCCCCTTGACCGAGCGGTATAGGTAGGAACGCGGTGCCCCCAAGTGCCGCAGGTCATCATAGACCCGGGCGTTGGTCAGTCCGATGGTCATGCACCGGGTGAAGGAGATGACCACAAAGGCGGCGAAGCAGACGATGGCAATGAAGATAAAGAGCATCAGGAAGACGGCCATGGTTTTCACCGTTTCCGTCTGATCCAAAATCTTGAACTGGGGCATGTACTTCCAGTCTAAGCGGAACTCACTGCTGTCTGGTTCATCATAGTTTATGGAGGAAAAGCCGTGTTCTTCCAGGTTTTCCGGGTCAAGGAAGTAGCTCCCCTTTTCCTCGATTTCAAGTTCCCGCTCGACAGGGTCCCAGTTGGAGAAAACCTCAACCTCAGGGCCGGAGTGATCGACGATGTCATAGAACAGCGCCTTGGCAAAGGGGAAGCTGGCCTCCACATCGGCTACGTTGAAGAGCACATAGTGCTCCTGCCATTCTGGGGTCAGGCCCTGGGTGATTCGGGCGTAGTCCTCGTCGTTGAGGATGAAGCAGCCTATGAGTTGGGAGTAGTGGACGGGATCAACGGGGTCGATGTCTATCTCTTGCCCGGTGACGGTGTTGGTGATGTGGGTCACGTCTCCGGCGGACAGCCATGGAGTTGCTCCCTCATCGTCCAGAATGTTGGCTCCAGTGCCGGGGGCCAGGTGAAGATTGGAACCGGTGATGGCGTTGAAGTCAGAGGCTGACAGCATGGTGGCGCTGGCAAGGAGGGCGCGGTATTCTTCGGTGTAGGTGACGCCCACAGCAGACTCGGTTTCCAGGTGTGCAATGCCGTCGATGCCTAAAATCGAACCGGTGGCCTCGGCCCAGGAGGTGATCTCTACCTGGTATTCCTCTGCCAGCTGCTGGACGTCCGGCTTGGTGAGCATGTTTTGATCGGTGCGGTAGTGGTAGAGAAAATCAATGGGTCGGTTGGCAGTGCTTTGGCCGGAGCTGGAGAGCATCATGGGGGTAAAGAAGCTGGCAAAGTAAGCGCCGGCCAGCAGGACGGTCATCACCAGCATATTCCGCACAGTTTGCCGGCCTTGGAACTTCATCATGCTGGTGGAGATAAGGTCCTTATACTTCCGCTTCTTCCCGCCCCAGCCGTTCACCACGGTGTGAAGAAGAAGCTGATACAGACCGATCAGGGCGGGCAGGTAAAAGACAGCAGTAAGGCCATCCGGGGGATACCACTGGAGATGCTCGATAAAGACCCCTGGCATGGCGTATCCAAGCACCAGGCCAAGGAGGATCAGCAGGATGCCCACAGGACCGTACCACCGGGGAACGGCTCGGATGGGCTCGGATTTGTGGGATTCCTGCACAATGTCGATGATGTTGGTGCGGCGGATCGAGCGGCTCCCCATGAAAAAGAGCATGAGGATGATGAAACCGGAAAAGAACAGAGGGATGAGGAAGGCTTGAGGATCAAAGCGCAAAACCATCTCCTCGGTGTCCACGATCATAGAGCGGAAAATTTGCCAGATCAGCCAGGACAAGGGCGCGCCCAGCAGAATCCCTGCGCCGCAGGAGGCCAGGGAGAGGGCGGCCAGCTCTTTGATGAGCTCCGCCTTCAGCTGGCCCCGGGTGGCGCCCAGGGCCAGGAAAGTGCCGATCTCCCGGGATTTCTGCCGGAAAAAGAGCCCGGAAGCGTAAATGGTAAACACGGCGCAGCCCAGCACAGCCAGGACAAAGACCATCATCACCTGCTTTCGGGAGTCCCCACCCTCCGGCAGCACGGTGAGAATGGTGGGGGAACGCATCATACAGGCATAGGCTGTGATGAGCAGAACAGAAAAGAAGGCGCAGCCGGCCAAGAGGGCGTATTGCCGCCAATTTTTCCGGCGGAGATGGCGGTAGACATCAGAAAAGTGCTTCACATTGCTCACTCCCTTCCCATTTCGCGGATGGAATCCAACAGCTCGTCCTGGAAGGCGGTCCGTTCCTTGGCGCCCTTTTCCAATACCCGCCAGACAATACCGTCCCGGAGGATAATGACCCGGTCGCAGAAAGAGGCGGCGAAGGAGTCATGGGTGACCATAAAGATGGTGGCCTCCAGGGCTGCTTTGGCCTGCTCAAAGGCGGAGATCACCGCCCGGCTGGACTTGGAATCCAGGTTGCCGGTGGGCTCGTCGGCCAAAATGAGCAGGGGGTTGTTGATCAGGGCCCGGGCCACGGCGGTGCGCTGCTTTTCCCCACCGGAGATTTCTGCCGGGTATTTGTCGCGAATGGCGGAAATGCCAAAAACCTGACATAGCTGATTGGCCCGCTGCTCTGCCGCGGGGCCGGCGGTGCCCCCGATGATGGCGGGCAAGAGGATGTTTTGATGGACGTTGAGACCATCTAAGAGAAGAAAATCCTGAAAGACAAAGCCCAGCTGCTTGTTGCGCACGGCGGCCAGGGCGGTTTCATCCAGCTTGGCCAGCTGCCGGCCTCCCAGGGTGATCTGGCCGCTGTCTGCGGGAATGTAACAGGAAATACAGTTGAGCAGGGTGGTTTTCCCTGAGCCAGAGGGGCCCATGACGGCCACAAACTCCCCCTTCCCTACTTCCAGGGATATGCCCTTGAGGACTTCGTAGGTGGTCTTCCCTACCTGATAGGACTTGTGAAGATCGTGCACAGTTAGCATAGTGGTTCCTTCCTTTCTCTTGTCTTATGGCATGGATTGAATGCGGGCGATTCCCACCAGATGGGCGGGACACATTGGGTTCTTTCCTTTCTGCCCTTACCATAGCCCAGGGAGGGATGGGGAACAACCGGCCCTGTCATTTCCGGTGTGACAGATGTCAAATTTGGCAGGGAGACCGAGGCCTATGTCAAGTTTAGCAGCTCTGTTGTCAAATTCGGTGCGGCTTCCGTCAAGTTCTGTTTGGCGGAAGCCACCCCGTGTGGTACAATCGTGGATGGAGGAACGCCACCAGATTGTCCCACACGATTTGGCGGGCGCAATCACCACAGAAGGAGTGTGATATCCGTGCTTTGCATCGGAATCTGCGACGACAATTACGACGCTCGTCTGACCCTCCGCGCAGCACTGGAGCGGATTTTAGAAACCCGGGAAGAGACGGCCAGAATGTTGGAGTTTTCCTCTGGGGAAGGACTTCTCGGCTGGAAAAAGAACCACCCAGGAGAACTGAACCTGATTTTCTTGGATATGGAAATGGGTCAGCTGGACGGCATGGAGACCGCCCGGCTGCTGCGCCAAGGGGACGAGGATCTCCAGTTGGTCTTTGTCACCGGCTATGCGGATCATGTTTTTGACGGCTATCGCGTGGGGGCCTTGGGGTATTTGCTCAAGCCTGTCAAAGCCGAGCAACTGGAGGATATCTTAACCCGAGGGGCCGCTGCCCTGTTTCGGAGGGAAGAGGAAGTCTATCTCTGCCGCAGCGGCGATGTGACCTATCGGATTCCCCGGAAGCACATCCGGTATTTTACCTCAGACCGGCGGCAGGTGACCTGTGTGACGCCGGAAAAATCCTACACCTTTTATGGGAAACTGGACCAGGTTGCGGAACAGGTAGGCAGAGAGTTTGTGCGCATCCATCAGCGGTATCTGGTTCGGGTGAAGGCGGTGGACCGTGTGGCAGGCAACCAGGTGTTTGTGGGGGATGAGGTTCTCCCCGTGAGCCGCTCCTGCCAGCAGGCGGCCATGATTGCCCTGACTCGGGCGGCGTTGGAGGAATGAAAATGGAAGTCGGGATGTTCCTTCGCACCGCCTTTACCAACGGCGGCTATCTGATTTTCCTCTTTTTGAGCGGATTGCTGCTCTATCGGATGATGGCCTGCTTTGTCACGGTAAAGCCCAAGCTGTGGTGGACGGTGGCACTGTTTCTGACCCTTGGTGGCTCCTCCGCAATGATCATCTGGGTGGGAGACCCTAATTTGTTCTATACCCTTCCGGTTTTTCTGCTCCTTGTGATGCTGTGTACCCGAGGCGACCCGGTGGGACGGCTGGCGGTGACCGTGATCTTTTTCTGTTTGATTATGGCGGTCTGTGCCCTTCTCGACACCTATCTGGCCAGGATAGAAATGATTGCTTCCCAAGATTATGATATTGTCTGTCGTATTCTGCGGCCGGCGTGCTTTGGGCTGCTCTACCTGCTGCTCCGGCGGCATCTTCCCCAGGGGGTGGTTTCCCTGCCCAGGCGGCTGTGGAAGCTGGTTTTGGGGCTGTCGATGATGCCCCTTTGCGCCATGATGACGGTGGTTCTGCTGAACTATCATAGTTGGGATTCTCAGCCACTCTACGCCGCCGCGCTGCGTCAAGGGCTGGTGGTCCTCCCCTTCACCCTAATCACGTCGGTGATCCTTCTCTTTGTGATCCTGGTTTTGGCCGACCATGAAGCATTGGAGCAGGAGGTCCGCCTGGCCGGATTTCGGGAGATCTATTACCAAGGCCTGCAGCGGGAGCAGCTTCAGGTGCGAACCCTCCGCCACGATCTGCGCAACCATGTCACCGCTGTGCGGGGGCTGCTGGAACAGGGAGAGACCGAGCAGGCCCTCGGTTATCTGTCCCAGATGACCGAGTCCTCCTCCCTGGGAGGAGGAAACCGCTTCTGCGACAACGAGACTGCCAATGTGGTTTTCTCCGCAAAATCCAAGGAGATGGAGCGGCGGGGCTTACAGGGCACCTTTCGGGTTTCCCTACCGAAAATCCTTCTCGTCGCGGATATGGACCTATGCGCTCTGCTGGGCAACGCCCTGGACAACGCCATGGAGGCGGCGGAGAAAGGCCAGGACAAGACCATCGCCGTTTATTGCCGGGCGGACAAGGGCCTGCTGATGCTCCGGGTGGAGAATGCCCTGGCCGGAGACGAGAAGCCCGACCTCTCCACCACCAAAGCCGACAAAGCCGCCCACGGCTTCGGTCTCATGGGGATGCGAGAGATTGCGAAGCGGTATGGCGGCTCTCTGGAGGCGACAGCGGCCAACGGTCGCTTTGAACTGGTGGTTTGCCTGCCCTTATAAAGAAATTCTGTGTTTTTTTTGAAAAAATGACTATCCTTTTCCTGGGAATCCGTGCTATAATTATTCGTCAAAACTTTGAACCGAACTTTTTAGATACATAGGGAGGAACTGAATATGGCAGAGAACAAACGCCCTGAATCCATGGAACGGATCACCACCCCCGCCCTGGCTGAGGCTTTTATCGCCGAACAGATCGCGGCCATCCAGGCCCAGGTAGGCGACAAAAAGGTCCTGTTGGCGCTGTCCGGCGGCGTAGACTCCTCGGTGGTGGCGGCCCTTCTGATCAAGGCCATCGGCAAGCAGCTCACCTGCGTTCACGTGAACCACGGCCTGCTGCGCAAGGGGGAACCCGAGCAGGTGGTGGAGGTCTTCCGGGACCAGATGGACGCCAACCTGGTCTATGTGGATGCGGTGGACCGCTTCCTGGACAAGCTGGCCGGAGTTGAGGAGCCGGAGCGCAAGCGCAAGATCATCGGCGCGGAGTTCATCCGTGTCTTTGAGGAGGAAGCCAGAAAACTGGAGGGCATCGAGTTCCTGGCTCAGGGCACCATCTACCCCGATATTCTGGAGTCCGGCCCGGTCAAGGCCCATCACAACGTGGGCGGT
>JALERU010000018.1 GCA_022764045.1 Clostridiales bacterium
CGGCATCAGCCTGACGGTGGCCCGGGTGGACAGCGACAGCTTTGCCATCTCCGCCATCCCCCACACGGTAGCCGTCACCGTACTGGCTGACCGAAAGCCCGGCGATACCGTGAATTTGGAAACCGATATCATTGGAAAATACGTCGAAAAACTCCTCCAGACCCCGCCCCTGGCGGAGGAAGAGAAGAAATCCGGCATTACCCGAGACTTTTTGACCCGTTACGGCTTTTGAGCCGGGAAAGGAGCACAATTATGTTTCAGTACAACACCATCGAGGAAGCCCTGGAGGATCTGCGCCAGGGCAAGATGATCCTCTGCACCGACGACCCTGACCGGGAAAACGAGGGCGACCTGATCTGCGCGGCGGAGTTTGCCACCACGGAGAACGTGAACTTCATGGCCACCCACGGCAAGGGCCTCATCTGCATGCCCATGTCCTATGAGTATGTGAAAAAGCTCCAGTTCCCCCAGATGGTCACCCGGAACACCGACAACCACGAGACCGCCTTCACCGTCTCCATCGACCACGTGGACACCACCACCGGCATCTCCGCCGCCGAGCGGTCCATCACCGCCATGAAGTGCGTGGACCCCGACGCCAAGCCCGAGGACTTCCGCCGCCCCGGCCACATGTTCCCGTTGCTTGCCAAGGACAACGGCGTGCTGGAGCGCAACGGCCACACCGAGGCCACCGTGGATCTGATGCGTCTGGCCGGCCTGAAGGAGGTGGGCCTGTGCTGCGAGATCATGCGGGAAGATGGCACCATGATGCGGGCCCCCGAGCTCCAGGAGAAGTCCAGGGAGTGGGGCCTGAAATTCATCACCATCCGGGACCTCCAGGCCTACCGCAAGCGCCATGAGGTACTGGTGGACCGGGTCACCGTGACCAAAATGCCCACCAAGTACGGCGACTTCATGGCCTATGGCTATGTCAACAAGATCAACGGCCAGCACCACGTGGCCCTGGTGAAGGGGGACATCGGCGACGGCCAGGACATCCTCTGCCGGGTCCACTCCGAGTGCCTCACTGGCGACACCTTTGGCTCCCTCCGGTGCGACTGCGGCCAGCAGTTCGCCGCCGCCATGGCCCAGATCGAGAAAGAGGGCCGGGGCATCATGCTCTACATGCGCCAGGAGGGCCGGGGCATTGGTCTCATCAACAAGCTGCGGGCCTATAGCCTCCAGGACCAGGGCATGGACACCCTGGAGGCCAACCTGGCCCTGGGCTTTGCCGGGGACCTGCGGGAGTATTACATCGGGGCCCAGATCCTCCGGGACCTGGGGGCCAAGACCCTGCGCCTGCTGACCAACAACCCCGACAAGGTCTATCAGTTGGCCGACTTCGGCATGGAGATCAAGGAGCGGGTGCCCATTCAGGTAGCCGCCACCGCCCATGACCTGTTCTATTTGCAGACCAAGCAGAAGAAGATGGGGCACATTTTGGATTATTGAGGTTGGGGGGCTTCTATCCGACGGTATTCCGGATCGCCCCCTCATCAGTCAGCTGCGCTGACAGCTATGGTTTAAGGTGGCTTCGCATTGGATTTTATCGAACTGTCCCCCGGACAGTTCGACCCCCGAGGGGAAGCCTACGTGCTTTGCTACGTTGAGGTTATTACTACGGTAGTTTTCTACATAAGCCTTCCAGGGTTTGCCAATCGCCTTCCCCTGGGGGGGAAGGTGGGCTGGCCCTCCGGGCCGGGTCGGATGAGGGCGAGCGTTGAGGATTCCCCAGCGTCGCAGACTTCCGCGCTCCGCAGAGCGCGGAACAAAATCAAATCATTTTTTCGCCGGCTCCGCCGGGGAAAAAATACTTCTCAGCCCGAGAGTGCCAGCTCCGCTGGCGCGGGTCGGGCTGCATCCCCAAATTTGGGAGCCCAGCGAAGCGGGTCCCAAATTTCAATTAAATTTAGGAGGACATCCCCATGAACACCTACGAAGGAAAACTCGTCGCCCAAAATATGAAGGTGGCCATCGTCGCCGCCCGGTTTAACGAATTCATCACCTCCAAGCTCATCGGCGGGGCCATGGACGGCCTGACCCGCCACGGGGTAGCCGAGGAGGACATCTACCTGGCCTGGGTGCCCGGGGCCTTTGAGATCCCCCTGGTGGCCTCCAAGCTGGCCAAGAGCGGTAAGTACGACGCCGTCATCTGCCTGGGGGCCGTGATCCGGGGCAGCACCAGCCACTATGACCTGGTGTGCAACGAGGTAGCCAAGGGCATCGCCCAGGTCTCCCTGGCCAGCGAGATTCCCGTCCTCTTCGGCGTGGTCACCACCGACACCATCGAGCAGGCCATCGAACGCGCCGGCACCAAGGCCGGCAACAAGGGCTATGACTGCGCCCTGGGCGCCGTGGAAATGGTGAACCTCATCCGGGAGATCGAGGCCTGAGCCGGTTCCTTGCAGAAAAGATTTCACCCCTCCATAGAAAAGAAACGCTCCGCCGCGCCTGTCTTTGGCGCGGTGGAGCGTCTTCCTTTTTTCAGGGCCTATGTCAGAGGGGGGCGGCCTTGCCGCTGGGGGCCGCCGTTTGGCTCACCTGGGCCAGCAGGGCGTCCCGCCAGCCGGAGAAGCGCTTGGTGATCCGGCCCAGGACCACCCCCACCAGCACCGCCGCAATGACAGTGCCGGCCCCCACGCTGCCCAGCCGGTGGAGAAAGGCCAGGCAGGTGACCAGGGAGATGGCTACCATGGTCACGTCGAAGGCCACCTTGGCCCGGGCGAAGGGCACGTGGAGGGTGTCGGACACCGCCTGCATGACCCCCTCCCCCGCCAGGGGCATGATGTCCGCCGGCAGGTAGAGGAAGATCCCCACGGCCACCAGCACCACGCTCACCAGCAGCATCCCCAGCCGCAGGACCAGGTTGTGGGGGGCCGGGGCGAAGGACATGAGGTAGTTGCTCAAGGTGGTGAAATAGCCAAAAACAATCCCCACCGGCACCTGGAGCAGGTTTTTCACCTGGAATTTCCGGCGCAATATGGCCATCTGGAGGGCCACCAGCACCACATGGAAGAGGATGGTGGCCTTCCCCATCTCAATGCCCCAGACGCAGGTGAGGGTGTAGGGAATGGAGCTCACCGGCGACACCCCCAGGTCGGATTTCACCGAGAGGGCGATGCCGATGGTCATAATAAATAGGCCGATGAAATACATCACCAGCCGCCGTTTCGGGTTGCTTTTCACGGTCTGCCCACCCCCTCTTCCGGGGCCAGGCCCTGGCAGACCAGCCCGAGGAGGTCTTGTAGCTGCTCTTTCTGGGCCGGGGTGAGCTTGCTGGCCGCCACAGCCTCTTCCTCCCGGAAAATGGCCGCCATGGCCTGGGCGGTCTCCCGCCCCCGGGGGGTCAGGTAGACAAAGAGGGAGCGCCGGTTCCCCGGCTGCTGCCGCCGCTGGACCAGGCCGCCCTGCTCCATCCGGGTGAGGATGGGGCCCACGGTGGCCTGCTCGATCTCGCAGTGGGCGGCGATGGTCTTTTGGTCGCAGCCCTCGTGGTCAATGAGGAAATCCAGGACCTTGGGCTGGCCGGGGGAAAGGCCCAGCTCCCGCTGGGCCCGGCTCACCACCCGGCGGCTGAGGGCAGAGTGGGTTTTCATGAGTAGATAGTGCAGGGAGTGCAAAGGGGGTCACCTTCTGTTGGATCAAATAATTAGCTTCCTTATTATAAGGAAACTGATTATTTTTGTCAAGGGGGGCGGCGTGGTATCAGATGCGGCGGCGGGTTTGAAGGGGGGCTTTGTGCTGGGGGGGCTATTACCCACGCCGAGGAATCCTCAACGCTCGCCCTCATCCGACCCGGCCTGCGGCCGGCCCACCTTCCCCCCCAGGGGAAGGCGTTGACAGGCCCTTGGGGATCGTTTTTCTTTTGGCGGCGTTGTCTCTTATTGGCAAGGCCTGGAGGGTACCTTTTTATCAGGCGTTGCTTTAGGACACTACCGTTATGGTTTCCCCCAACGTAGCTCAGGCTTCCCCTCGGGGGGAAGCTGTCACCGAAGGTGACTGATGAGGGGGCGATGTGGTATATCAGCGGGTAGAAGGATACCGTTGCCACCTTTCGCCGTGGTAGTCTTCCACCCCACCTCCCCCTTGCGCTGCGAACCGCTTCCTTAGACCATGCCCGCCCGGCGAGGGCAAACCACGGCGCAGTGTGCGTCATGACTCGTCCCGGCCCCCAAGGCCGGCCCCCACGCCATAGGGCAAGGCCAAAAACCCTCACCCTTCCTGCTCTGCAATCCGCTCGGCCAGATCGGTAAGATACACCCACCGCTCCATCTTCTCCTCCAGTTCCCCGCTGGCGGCGTCATGGGCCTGGGTAAGCTCCTGGAGCTTTATATAATCGCTCCCACACGCCCCCATCTGCCGGTCCAGCTGGGCCAGCTTCTCCTCCAGGGCGGCAATCTCCCCCTCAATGGTGTCAAACTCCCGCTGCTCCTTGAAGGTGAACTTCAGCTTCTTCTGCCGCTGGGGCTTGGGGTCTGCGGCCTTCTTGGCGGCCTTTTCCTGGGGCCGTTCCTCCGCCCGGCGCTTTTCCAGGTAGTCGGTGTAGTTGCCGGTGTAGCGCCGGATGACTCCGTTCTCCCCCACCTCGAAAATTTCCTCCGCCATCTTGTCCAGGAAGTACCGGTCGTGGGAGACGGCGATGACCGCCCCGGGGAAGGTCTCCAGGTACTCCTCTAAGATGGCCAGGGTGGTCACGTCCAGGTCGTTGGTGGGCTCGTCCAGCAGGAGGATGTTGGGGGCCTCCATGAGGACCGAGAGAAGATACAGCCGCCGCCGCTCCCCGCCGGAGAGCTTGCCGATGGGCTGGCCCTGGAGCTGGGTGGGGAAGAGGAAACGCTCCATCATCTGGGTGGCGGAGAAGTTCCCCTCCCGGGTTTTCACCTCCCCGGCGATCTCGTGGATGTAGTCGTAGACCCGCTGGTCCAGGTCCAGCTCCCGGCCCTCCTGGGAGAAGTAGCCGATGCGCACCGTCTCCCCCCAGTCGATGGTCCCGGCGTCCGGGGCCAGCTTCCCGGCGATGAGGTTTAGGAGGGTGGACTTCCCTGCCCCGTTGCGGCCCACGATGCCCACCCGGGCGTCCCGGGCCACGCTGTAGGAGAAGTGGCTGAGAACGGTCTGGTCCCCAAAGGCCTTGGACACGTCCGCCAGCTCCACCGTCTTCCGGCCCAGGCGGCTGGAGAGGGTGGCCATCTGGACCTGGCCGTCGGTGACGGGGCCGGACTGGGCTTTCAGCTCCTCATAGCGGGCGATGCGGTCCTTGTTCTTGGTCCGCCGGGCCTGGGCCCCCCGCATGATCCACTGGTACTCCACCCGCAGGATGGACTGGCGCTTGCGCTGGGCGGCCTGCTCCATCTCCTCCTGCTGGGTTTTCAGGGCCAGATACTTGGAATAGTTGGCCTCGTAGTGGCGGATGCGGCAGTGGGCCAGCTCGGTGATCCGGTTGACCACCCGCTCTAAGAAATACCGGTCGTGGGTGACCATGATGAGGCCCCCGGTGAATTTCCGCAGGTGGTCCTCCAGCCAGAGGATCATGTCGCTGTCCAGGTGGTTCGTGGGCTCGTCCAGGATGAGCACGTCCGCCGGGTGGAGGAGGACCGTGGCCAGGGCCACCCGTTTCCGCTGGCCTCCGGAGAGGGTGCCTACCGGCTGGGTAAAATCCGTGATCCCCAGGCGGGTGAGCATGGCCTTGGCCTCGTATTCCATCAGGGTCCGCACCTCCGGGGAGAAGTCGGCGAAGACCTGCTCCAGCACCGTGGCCGCCGGGTCCATCTGGGGATTCTGGGGGAGGTAGCAGACCTGGACGTTGGGGTCTCGGCTCACCGCGCCCTGGTCGGGGATCTGCTCCCCCGCCAGCACCCGGAGGAAGGAGCTCTTCCCGGTGCCGTTGATGCCGATGATGCCGATCTTGTCCCCCTCGCTCAGATAGAGGGTCACGTCGTCTAAGAGCTGCTTGAGGCCAAAATTCAGGCTGATGTGTTCCGCGGACAAAAGCATGGTGGGTCCTCCTTTTTCCCCTCTGGACAGAGGGGAGGTGTCGTTTTATAATAGTGCCATGGATGCTCGAAAAAAGGGGGGGAGCCAGGGGGTGAACTGGCTGTTTTTGGGGGCCTTTGGGGCCCTGCTGCTTCTCAGCGTGGGCCTGGGGTTTTCCCTGGTGTGGGCCCTGCTGGGGGGCTATGGACTCTTCTTTCTCTACGGCCTGCTCCGGGGCCACCGGCCCGGGGCGCTGTGGCGGATGTCCCTGGACGGGGTGCGCACGGTGGGGAACATTCTCTTTTTGTTCCTCCTCATCGGGGCCATCACCGGCCTGTGGCGGGGGGCGGGGACCATCCCTTTCCTCATCTATTACGGGTCGGGGCTCATCTCCCCGGCGGTCTTTCCCCTGGTGGCCTTTCTGCTGTGCTCCCTGCTGTCCTTTTTAACCGGGACCTCCTTTGGCACGGCGGCCACCATGGGGACCATCTGCATGGCCATGGGGTCGGCCATGGGCCTGAGCCCGGTGCTCACCGGCGGGGCCATTCTGTCAGGGGCCTTTTGGGGGGACCGGTGCTCCCCCATGTCCACCAGCGCCCTGCTGGTGGCGGCCCTGACTAAAACCGACATTTTTCACACCATCAAAGGCATGCTGAAAACCGGCCTGGGGCCCATGGCCCTCTCCTGCCTGCTCTATCTGGCCGCCGGTGCGGGGGGCCGGGCGGGGGACTTTTCCCGGGATCTGCTGGCCCCCTTCGCCCAGGGCTTTTCCCTTTCCTGGGTCACGGTGGTGCCGGCGGTGGTGATCCTGGTGCTCTCGGCCCTGAAATGCAACGTGCGGCTGACCATGGGGCTGAGTATCCTCGCCAGCGCCCTCATCTGCCTGCTGGTCCAGGGCATGGGCCCGGGGGAGCTGCTCCAGACGGCGTTGCTGGGCTACACCCCCCATCTGCCGGCGCTGGAGGGGCTCATCGCCGGGGGCGGGGTGGTCTCCATGCTGAAGCCCTTCTGCATCGTGTGCCTCTCCTCCACCTACTCCGGCCTCTTCCAGGGCACGGGGCTGCTGGAGGGGGTGCGCTCCCCCATCGCCAAGCTGGCCCGGCGGGTCACTCCCTTCGGGGCCCTGATCGCGGTGGCGGCGGGGACCTGTATGCTCTCCTGTAACCAGAGCTTGGCGATCCTCCTCTCCCACAGCCTCTGTCAGGAGGACTGGGAGGCGGAGGAGCTGGCCCTGGCCCTGGAGAACACCACGGTGGTGCTGGCGCCCCTGGTGCCCTGGTCCATCGCCGGGGCGGTGCCTTTGGCGGCCATTGGGGCGCCTACGGCGGCCTTGGGGGCAGCGTGGTATTTGTATCTCATTCCTCTGTGGAATTGGGGGGCGGCGGTGGTGAAGGCGCAGCGGGGTGTGCGGCGGTAGGGGTCTTGCCGTGACCTATGGCTGGGGGGGCCGGCCGTGCCGGCCGGGAACGGCCTTGGAGCAGCCTGCTCCGTTGGGGCGCCTGCCCGGCGGGGGCCCCATTTCTCTGGAGAAATGGGGGAAAGAGCACCAGGGGGAAAGAGGTTCTTTCCCCCTGGACCCCCAATCTCTGGTTTGTGAAAACCTTTGGGTAGGTGGTTCTGTATGAATTACGCGGCCTGTGGCCCTCTCATTGGTAGGCCGTCCAAAGCGCGCCCACCGGCTGGGCGCGCAGGGGCGTGGGTGAGTACCCTTTGGGAGGGGGTGGGTGCGTCTATTACCAACGCCGAGGAATCCTCAACGCTCGCCCTCATCCGACCCGGCTTCGCCGGCCCACCTTCCCCCCCAGGGGAAGGCGATTGACAAGCCCTGGAAGGCTTATGTAGAAAAATACCGTAGCAAAAATCCCAACGTATCGAAGTAGCGTAGGCTTCCCCTTGGGGGGAAGCTGGCACCGAAGGTGACTGATGAGGGGGCGATATGGAATACCGGCGGGTAGAAGGTGACCGTTGCCACCTTCCCCCAAAAGCGTCGCAGACTTCCGGCTTCCGCAGAAGCCGGAACAAAATCAAATCATTTTTTCGCCGGCTCCGCCGGGGAAAAAATACTTCTCACCTCACAAGTGTGCGGCCCCAACGGGGCCGTGCGCGCAGGGAGGTGCAATCCCCTAAATTTTGAAGCCCAGCGAAGCGGGTTCAAAATTTCTTAAAGTAGCAGCGACGTCATCACCGGCAGCGTCACCGCGCATAGCAGGGTGCTGACAAAGTTCACCCGGGAGGCAAACAGATCATCCAACCCATACCGCACGCACAGGATGGTAATCATCGCCCCGCTGGGGCAGGCGGCGATGACGGTGAGCACCCCCAGGGTGGTCCCCTCCAGGAAGAGCCCCAGCACCAGCCAGACTGCAACAGGACACAGGATGAGGCGCACCAGGCTCACCACATAGGCCCGCCAGTCCCGCAGGGCCTGGCCCATGGGGACCTGGCTCAGGGAGATGCCGATGACCAGCATAGACAGGGGGACCGTGGCCGCCCCCAGGGTTTTTATGGTGTCTCCCACCAGAGCGGGCAGAGGGATCTGGAGGAGGAAGATCACAATGGCCGCCAGGGTGGCGATGAGGGGGGGCGTGAAGACCTCCCGCAGGGTCACCCGACCTCTCCCCTGGCCCGCCCGCAGGCGGCTGACGCCGATGGAGAAGAGGAGGAGGTTAAAGGGCAGGTTGGTCAGGGAGGCGCAGAAGACGGCGTTTTGTCCAAACAGGGCCTCCACCACCGGGAAGCCGATGAAGACGTTGTTCATAAAAAAGACCGACAGCCACGCCACCGTTCTGTCCTGCTGGGCCAGGGGGAGCAGACGGGCGGAGCACCACCCGATGATCCCCCCGATGCCGAAGAGGATGAACACCGCCGCCGCCACCAGGGCCAGCTCCCCCCCGGTGAACAGGGGCTCTACCCCCACCACCGAGGAGAGGATGGTGGCCACAATGAAGACGTTGGTAATCATGCGGCTGGTTTTTTGGCTAAAGGCGCTGTCCACCCACCCCGCCTTGGCGGCGGCGAAGCCCACCAGCATGAGGATGAGCAGCATCATCATTTTTTCTAAGACGACCAGTCCGGCCATAGGGATCCCCTCACTTTTCTTTTTGTTTCTCCCGGGCCCGCGGGGGCCCAACCCGAACAAATCCCTCCCGGGGAGTGGTCCCCTGGGAGGGATTTCGTCTTCTTTTTCGGGGGCTTATACCTTGATCTCCGCCCCGTGGCCTGCCAGGGCCTGGGGATATTTCTCCAGCACCGGCTGGATGCACTGGGACAAAAACCGCTCCACCTGCTGGGGGCAGCAGCCAATGTAGTCGGCGGGGTCCAGGTGGCGGAGGATCTCCTCCCTGGACAGGCCAAAGGCCGGGTCGGCAGCGATGCGCTCTAAGAGGTCGTTGGGCTTTCCCTCGTCCTTCACCTGGCTGCCGGCGGCCAGGGAGTGGGTGCGGATGCGCTCGTGCAGGGCCTGGCGGTCCCCGCCGCGCTTGACGGCATCCATGAGGATGTTTTCCGTGGCCATGAAGGGCAGCTCCTCCATGATGTGCTTTTCGATGACCTTCTCGTGGACGACCAGGTTGGAGGCCACGTTCTCATACAGGTTCAGAATGGCGTCCACGGCCAGGAAGGCCTCGGAGACGGCGATGCGCTTGTTGGCCGAGTCGTCCAGGGTCCGCTCGAACCACTGCAGGGAGGTGGTCATGGCCGGGTTCTGGGCGTCGGCGATGACGTACCGGGCCAGGGCGCAGATCCGCTCGCTGCGCATGGGGTTGCGCTTATAGGGCATGGCGGAGGACCCCACCTGGTTCTTCTCAAAGGGCTCCTCCACCTCCTTCATGTGGCAGAGCAGGCGCAGGTCGGTGGCGAACTTGTGGGCCGACTGGGCGATGCCGGAGAGGGTGGCCAGGATGGCGGAATCCACCTTCCGGGTGTAGGTCTGGCCGGAGACGGGCTGGACCTGGTCAAAGCCCATTTCGGCGGCGATCTTCCGGTCCAGCTCCAGGACCTTTTCCTGGTCTCCGGCGAAGAGCTCTAAAAAGCTGGCCTGGGTGCCGGTGGTGCCCTTGCAGCCCAAGAGCTTCAGGTGGTCCAGGCGGTATTCCACCTCCTCCAGGTCCAGGAGGAGGTCGTTCATCCACAGCGTGGCCCGCTTGCCCACGGTGACCATCTGGGCGGCCTGGTAGTGGGTGTAGCCCAGGGTTGGCAGGGCCTTATACCGGTCGGCGAACCTGCCCAGGCTGGCCAGAACCCGGACGAGCTTGTCCCGGATGAGTTCCAGGCCCTCTCCCATGAGGATGATATCGGTGTTGTCCCCCACGTAGCAGCTGGTGGCCCCCAGGTGGATGATGGGCATGGCGTTGGGGCACAGGGCGCCGTAGGCGTGGATGTGGGCCATCACGTCGTGGCGGAGCTCCTTTTCCTTTTGGGCGGCCAGGTCGTAGTCAATGTTGTCCTTTTCCCGCTCCAGCTCGTCGATCTGCCCCTGGGTGATGGGCAGGCCCAGCTCCATCTCGGCCCGGGCCAGGGCGATCCACAGGCGGCGCCAGGTGGTGAACTTCTTGTCCGGGGAGAAAATGTACAGCATCTCCCGGCTGGCGTAGCGGGAGGCCAGAGGGCTTTCATAGGTATCTTTCATGGGACAAACGCCTCTTTCCTTGGAATGGAATTCGTTTCACAAAAATTTGACGCCAGTATTTTATCACAAAACAGGCAGGGAAACAATCCCTTTCCCTCTGCCGCCAACTGTGCTATCCTGAAAAAAACACCCACAAGGAGGACCCTTTTTTATGGAAATCAGAACTGCCCTGCCCACCGACCTGCCCGCCATCGCCCAGTTGGAGGCCCTCTGCTTCCCCCCGGCGGAGGCGGCCGGCGAGACCGCCCTAAAGGCCCGGCTGGCGGCCTTTCCCGATTCCTTTTGGCTGCTCTTTGACGGCGGGAAGCTGGTGGCCATGGTGAACGGCATGGCCACCCATTCCCCCGACCTCACCGACGCCATGTACGCCGACGCCGCCCTCCACGACCCCCAGGGCTCCTGGCAGATGATCTTCGGGGTGGACACCCACCCGGACTACCGCCGCCGGGGCTGCGCCGGGCAGCTGCTGGAGCGGGCCATCGCCGACACCAAGGCCCGGGGGAAGCGGGGGCTGGTGCTCACCTGCAAGGAGCATCTGGTCCATTACTATGCCAAGTTCGGCTTTCTCAGCGAGGGGGTGTCGGCCTCGGAGCACGGCGGGGCGGTGTGGTATCAGATGCGGCGGCGGGTTTGAGGGGGGGCTGATACTTTGCCCTGGTGGAGCAATCCCCACGCCGGGGAACCACCAACGCTCGCCCTCATCCGACCCGGCCCGTAGGGCCGGCCCACCTTCCCCCCCAGGGGAAGGCTTTGGCAAAACCAGAAAGAGATCCTTTCATTTCACGGAAGGCTTCCCCTCGGGGGGAAGCTGTCAGCGCAGCTGACTGATGAGGGGGCGATCTCGTTGTGACGGCGGGTAGAAGGATACTGTCGCCACCTTACACCGGTGCGATCCACCCCGGCTCTGCCGAGAAAAACAGCGGGCTTCCCCTCTGGGAAGCCCGCTGCGTGTGCGCAAGAAAGGTCTCAAGCGTTTTTCAGGAAGGTTTCCAGCCGATCCAGCCCCTCCTTGATGTTCTCCATGGAGACGGCGAAGGACCACCGCACGTAATGGGGCGCGCCGAAGCCCGTGCAGGGGACCACGGCCACCAGGCCCTCTTTCAGGAAGACCTCGGCGAAGTCGTCGGCATCGTGGATCTCCACGCCGTAGAGGGTCTTGCCCATGAGCTCTTCCAGGTTCATGAGCATATAGAAGGTGGCCTCAGACCGGACGGGGTGGACCCCGGGGATCTGGGACATTCTCTCGTAAAGGTAGTTCCGGCGGACCTCAAACTCCCGGCGCATGGCCTCGATCTCCGCCTGGGAGCCGCCAAAGGCCTCCTCCGCGGCGGCCTGGGCGATGGAGCAGGTGCCCGAGGCGCTGTGGCTGAGGTAGTTGCTTATGACCTGGATGATCTCCTTGCTGGCGGCGGCAAAGCCGATGCGCCAGCCGGTCATGGCGTAGGTCTTGGAGGCGCCGTTGACCAGGATGGTGCGGTCCTTGGCGTCCTGGGACAGGGTGGGGAAGGAGACGAACTCCTTGTCGTCAAAGACCAACTTGCTGTACATCTCGTCGGCGATGACGTAGAGGTCGGCCTCTTGGCAGACCTGGGCCAGGGCCTCCAGGTGGTCCCGGCTGTAGATCATGCCGGTGGGGTTGGAGGGGCTGTTGAGGAGGAGGACCTTGGTCTTGGGGGTGATGGCGGCCCGGAGCTGGTCGGGGGTCAGGTTAAAGCCGCTTTCCTCGGTGGTCTCCACCACCACGGGCACGCCGCCCACCATTTTAATGAGCTCATAATAGCTCACCCAGTAGGGGGCGGGGAGGATGACCTCGTCGCCGGGGTCCAGCAGGGTCTTCAGGGCGGTGTAGAGGATGGGCTTGCCGCCGCCGCTGACCACGATCTCCTCGGGGGTATAGGTGAGGCCCCAGTCCTCCTGCAGGCGCTTGGACACGGCCTGGCGCAGGGACAGGGTGCCGGGGGTGGGGGTGTATTTGGTCTGGTTATTTTCAATGGCACGGATGCCAGCCTGCTTGATGTGCTCCGGCGTGAAGAAGTCGGGTTCTCCCACGCTGAAACCGATGACGTTGATGCCCTCGGCTCTCATTCGCTTAAACTCCGTGTCGATTGCCATAGTGGTGGATGCCCGGACGGACTGGGCCAGTGTGGACAGTGCTTTCATAAAGCAGGCCTCCCATATCTTTTTTCTTTTCTTCGGTGACACATTATAGTGAGAATCCTGCATATTTGCAATAGGGAACGGCGAATTTTTTTGAAATTTGAAAATTTTTTCTTGTCCACTTTCAAAAATTAGGGAAAAATTCCCCCCGGCCACGGGTGGGCCGGGGGGAGATGGAGCTCAGTCGCTCTTTTTGCGGCGGCGGTCCTGGTTTTTTTGATAGAGGTAGTACAGGCCGTCCAGGAGCAGGTTTTCGTCGATGAGGATTTCCCGCTTGCAGTATTTCCGGATGAGGGCAGCGTGGTTGCCGGTCATCACCACGGTGGCGGCGGGCTTGGCGGCCTCCTCCATGCGCTGGATCATGCTGTCGATCATGCCGGCGTTGCCATAGAGGACCCCCGAGCGCATGGCGTCGATGGTGGACCGGCCGAAGATGGAGGGGGGCTCCTCAATGGAAATGTGGGGGAGCTCTGCCGCCCGGCCGGAGAGGGCCTCCACGGCGATGCGCACCCCGGGGATGATGGCGCAGCCCTTATAGGTGCTCTCCCCCAGGTAGGACAGGGTGGTGGCGGTACCCATGTCGATGACGATGATGGGCTGGGGATATTTTTGCAGGGCGGCCACCGAGGAGGCCACGATATCCGCCCCCAGCTGGTTGTGGACCTCGGCCAGGATGTTCATCCCGGTTTTCACCCCTGGTCCCACGATCATGGGGGTCACGCCGCTCAGCTGGCGCACGGCGTCGGCCATGGCCGCCGTCATGGGGGGCACCACGCTGGAGACCACCGCCCCAGTGACCGTTTCCATATCCGCCCGGTAGAGCCGGAACATGTCCAGCAGGTCGATGGCGATCTGGTCCCGGGTTTTGTTCTTATCCGTTTTGATGGCCCCCCGGAACTGGAGCTCCCCCTGGGGGCTGAACAGGCCCATGGTGGTGGCGGTGTTGCCGATGTCGATGGTTAGGATCATCTTGGTTTCCCCCTGCTAACGTACTTTTGTACTTATTATAGTGGGGAGCGGGGGAAATTGCAATGCTAAATTGTTGGGGTGGGTGGGGCGATTCCCGACGCTGTGGAATCCTCCAGGCTCGCCCTCATCCGACCCGACCCGTAGGGCCGGCCCACCTTCAGAGCAAAGGAAGAATTGATTTGATATCCAACTGTCCCCCGGACAGTTGGACCCCCAGGGGAAGGCTTTTGGCAAGCCCTATGTGGCTTATGTAGAAAACTACCATAGTAATCACCCCAACGCACCGAAGCACGTAGGCTTCCCCTCGGGGGGAAGCTGTCACCGAAGGTGACTGATGAGGGGGCGATGTGGAATACCGGCGGGTAGAAGGTGATCGTTACCATCCTTTGCCGTGGCAGGTTTTCCACCCCCACGCCACAGCTTATTTCAAAGAATAATACAAATCAGCCCCCCAGAGCCCTCGTTGATGATCCGCTCCAAGGTCTGCCGCATCTTCTCCCGGGCCTCCTCCGGCATATGCTTGAGCTTCGAGGCCAAATCCTCGTTGATGAGCTCGTGGAAGGACCGCCCAAAGATGTACGACTGCCAGATCCGCTCCGGCTCTCCTTCGAACTCCTGAAGGAGGAACCCCAGCATATCCTCCGACTGCTTCTCACTGCCCACGATGGGGCTCACCTCCGCCTGGATGTCCGCCCGGATCATGTGGATGCTGGGGGCCTTGGCCCGCAGGCGGACCCCAAAGCGTCCCCCCTGCTTGATGATCTCGGGCTCGGCCAGCTCCAGCTCCCCCGCGTCGGGGATGACGATGCCGTAGCCCGTGGCCCGGACCTCTTCCATGGCGGCGGCCACCTTTTTGTACTCGGCCTGGATTTTGGCCAGCTCCGCCAGCAAGCTCAGCAGCTCCCCGTCGTTGCGGATGGGGAAGCCCGTCTGCTGGGACATGGTCTCGTAGAAAAGGCTGCGGGGGAGGTCCAGCCGGGCCTGGCAGCAGCCTGTGCCCAGGCGCATGTCGGTGACCCGGCCCTGGGTGACCAGCTCGCACTGGGCCATCTGCTCCACCACAGGGCCCACGTCCCGGATGCGGTGGAGGTCCCCCATGGCCTCCCGGACGGCCTGGAAGACCGTGGCCCGGATGGAATGGCCGGGGGGCAGAGCCTCCACCCAGTCGGGCAGGAAGAGCTGCAATTCCTCCACCGGGAACTCAAAGAGGACCGACTGGATGATTTCCGTCACCGCCCGCTGGCTCAGCTCCAGGCAGCTCACCGCCAGGCAGGTTACATCATACTGCTGGGCAAGGCTTGCCCGGAGGGCCTGGGTCTCGTCGGCGTCGGGGTGGACAGAGTTGAGCAGGAGGAGGAAGGGCTTCCCCAGCTCCTTGAGCTCCGAGACCACCCGGGCCTCGGCCTCCTCATAGGCCTGGCGGGGCAGGTCGGTGATGGTGCCGTCGGTGGTGACCACGATGCCAATGGTGGAGTGCTCGGCGATGACCTTCCGGGTGCCGATCTCGGCGGCCTCGGCCATGGGGATCTCCTGGGGGAACCAGGGGGTGTGGACCATCCGGGGCTGGTCATCCTCCAACTGGCCCACCGCCCCGGGGATGAGATAGCCCACGCAGTCGATGAGGCGGACCGAAAAGGACCCGCCCCCCTCCATGGCGATCTCCACCGCCTCCTCGGGGACAAATTTGGGCTCGGCGGTCATCACTGTCCGGCCTGAGCCGCTCTGGGGCAGCTCGTCGCGGGCCCGCTGGCGGCGGTAGTCGTCGGCAATGCCGGGTAGCACCATGGTCTCCATGAAGCGCTTGATAAAGGTGGACTTGCCTGTCCGGGCCGGGCCCACCACGCCCAGGTAGATATCCCCCGCCGTGCGCTGGGCGATGTCCTGGTAAATGCTTGTCAGGGTATTCATACTCGTTTCCCTCCGTCTGGGTGGTTTCTGGTTTCGGTCCTTCCCAGTGTATGTCCCCCCCGACCGGGATAGACCAGCCAGGGCGCAAAAAAGAACAGAACTCTCCCGGCCAGCCCGGTTCCCTTTTGTTCAATCCCACAAATTCAGTTTTCTTTACACAGATTTAACAGAAACCATCGCTTAGATTTAACCTTTCTTTTTTATGATAGGGGAAAAAGTGAGAAAATCGGAAAATACGACAAAGGAGCGAAAGGCGACATGGGCATTTCCAACGTCATCGAGCTGCTCAGCGGCGTGGCCCTCTTCCTCTTCGGCATGTCTCTTATGGGAGACGGCCTGAAAAAGGTGGCGGGCAACAAGCTGGAGCTGGTTCTCTATAAGCTCTCCGGCAGCCCCATCAAGGGGGTGCTGCTGGGCACCGGGGTCACCGCCATCATCCAGTCCTCCTCGGCCACCTCGGTGATGGTGGTGGGCTTTGTGAACTCGGGCATGATGCAGGTCAAGCAGGCCATCGGCATCGTCATGGGGGCCATTTTGGGCACCAGCGTCACCGGGTGGATCATCTGCCTGTCCGCCCTGGAGGGGGGCTCGGGCTGGGTGGCCCTGCTGTCCACCTCCACCCTGACGGGGGTGGTGGCGGTCATCGGTATTTTGCTGCGGATGATCTCCAAGAAGCAGTCCCGGGTCCACATGGGGGATATCCTCATGGGCTTCGCCGTGCTGATGTTCGGCATGCAGGCCATGAGCGGGGCCGTCTCCCCCCTGCGGGAGAGCGAGGCCTTTCTGGACCTGCTGACCACCTTCTCCAACCCCATCCTGGGCATTTTGGTGGGCCTGGTGTTCACCAGCGTGCTCCAAAGCGCCTCCGCCGCCGTGGGTATCCTCCAGGCCCTGGCCGCCACGGGGGTCATCACCTTCTCGGTGGCCTTCCCCCTCATCATGGGTATCGCCGTGGGGGCCGCCATGCCCGTGCTGCTGTCCTCCTTGGGGGCCAACATCAACGGCAAGCGCACCGCCTTTGTCTACCTCCTCATCGACGTGCTGGGGGCCGTGATCTGGAGCGTCCTCTTCTACGCCGCCAACGCCGTGGTCCATTTCTCCTTTATGGATACCTCCCTCAACGCCGTGGGGATCGCCTTCCTGAACACCCTCTTCCGTCTGGCCACCGTGGTGGTCCTTACCCCCTTCATCGGCATCATTGAGAAGCAGATCTGCCGCCTGTTTCAGGACACCGAGCCCGCCGGCCCCGAGAAAGAGGACTTCGCCCGGCTGGAGGCCCGGTTCATCGGGCACCCCTCCGTGGCCATCGAGCAGTGCAGGGAGGCCCTGTGCAACATGGCCTTGGAGGCCAAGGCCAACTTAGAGGACGCCTATTACCTCATCGGGGACTACAACGAAAAGCGTTTCCAGTTCGTCACCCAGCGGGAGGACGTCATCGACAAGTATGAGGATAAGCTGGGCAGCTACCTGATCCAGCTCACCGGCAAGGAGCTCACCGACCAGCAGAACAAGGACGTGACCAAGTTCCTCCACGCCATCGGCGACGTGGAGCGCATCGGCGACCACGCCATGAACATCGCCGAGTGCGCCAAGGAGATCAACGAAAAGCACATCGTCTTCTCCGCCGCGGCCCAGCAAGAGCTGACCACCATGTTCGACGCCGTCCAGGAGATCACCTACAACGCCATCACCGCCTTCACCACCGGGGACCTGGAGCTGGCCTACCGCATCGAGCCCTTGGAGGAGCTCATCGACTCCCTGTGCGACGAGATGAAGCTCCACCACGTGGACCGCCTCCAGCGGGGCATCTGCAAGCTGGACCAGGGCTTCGTCTTCAACGACCTGCTCACCAACTACGAGCGGGTGGCCGACCACTGCTCCAACATCGCCGTGGCCATGATCGAATTGGAATCGGCCTCCTTCGACACCCATGAATACATCATCAGCCTGAAAAACGCCCGGGCCCACAACTTTGACCAGTATTATGAAGAGTACCGGCAGAAATTTGCCCTGCCGGAGGAGTAAGGAGGAACCCCTATGGATCTGACCCGTTTACAAAAAAACCTAGAGGCCTTGGGGTATACCTACCGCTACTTCCCCACCGCCCAAGGAGCCGTGGGCTACCTGACCGCCCGGTTGGCCGGCAAGACCATCGGCATCGGCGGCAGCGTGAGCATCGACAGCCTGGGGCTGTATGAGAAGCTGTCGGAACAGAACACCGTCCACTGGCACTGGAAAACCCCCGGCCCCGAAACCCTGGCCCAGGCCGCCCAGGCCCAGGTCTATCTCACCAGCGTCAACGCCATCGCCGAGACCGGGGAGCTCCTCAACATCGACGGCACCGGCAACCGGATTTCCGCCGCCCTGGGGGCCCATGAGCTGGTCTGCTACCTGGTGGGGATCAACAAGGTGGCCGAGGACTTTGACAAAGCCCTCTGGCGGGCCCGGAACGTGGCCGCCCCCCTGAACGCCCGCCGGCTCCAGCGCAAGACCCCCTGCGCCCTGAAAGAGGAGCTCAAGTGCTACAACTGCAAAAGCCCCGACCGGATCTGCAACGGCCTGTCGGTCCTCTGGCGCCCCATGGGCGGCGTCCAAGAGACCCAGGTGATCCTGGTGGGAGAAGAACTGGGCTACTGAGGGATCGCCCCCCGCCGCGAAGGCCTTTCGCGGCGGGGGTTTTGTCTTCTCCGGGGGAACTTTGGGGCAAAACGGCTTGCGCCCTCCCCCTGGTTCCGGTATCATATAGGCAGAAGCAACCACCCCCTGAGAAAGGAGGCCCCCATGCCCTACCTCTTCCCCGCCATTGTTCTCAGCGCCCTCACCCTGAATTTCTGGTGTCTGAACTACCTGCTGCCCGCTGTGGGGATGGTGTTGTTCCTCTTGGGCTTTCGCGCCATGGCCCGGGAAAACCCCTGGTTCCGGGCCGGCTGGGTCCTTTCCCTGCTGCGGGCCCTCTGCCTCTTCCCTGCCTTGGTTCTGAACACCACCATTTGGTTTGCCGATACCTCGCTGTCCTATTTCCTGGCCCTGGGCAGCAGCCTGCTCCTCCTGGCCCTGCTGGTCTGCCTTTGGCAGGGGCTCAAGGCCCTGGCAGAGAGGACTGGCCTCCCCCTTCGCACCAAGAGTGCCGGGGCCCTGGTGGCCTGGGATGCGGCGGTCCTGCTCCTGGGGCTGCTGGAATACCAGGGGGTTTTTCTGGGCTGGGTCCTGCTGGCGGTGTATCTGTGGCTGCTCTACCGGGTCTATCAGCCCTTCCGGGCCCTGGACGACCACGGCTACGCCCCGCCGGCGGGGCGGGTCCGCCTGCCGGACCGGTGGCTGGGGGGCGGGCTCTCGGCCTGCTTGGCCCTGGGGCTCCTCTTGGGCTATCTCCTGGGGGGAAGCTACCCCATGGACTGGCAGCCGGCGGACCCGGCAGCCCACAACTCCGTGGCGGAAACCAAGGCCCATCTGGTGGACCTGGGCTTCCCCCAACGAGTGCTGGAGGATCTGCGCCCGGAGGACATCGCCGCCTGTGAAGGGGCTCTGGCCGTGACCGTGAAGACGGAAGATCACCCCACAGTGACCTCCTGGACAATCGGGGCGGAACCTCCCGCAGAGGAGCTCCGCATCACCAGCGTCGGGGTGAAGCTGCCCGGAGAGAGGGAGACGTGGCGGATCTTCCACCACTTCCAGTGGCTGGTGAACCCTGGGTTTTACGGCACCGAGGCCATCCAGCTCTGGCCGCCCTCCTATATGGGAGCGGGATGGATGCCCCCAGCGGAGCCCTCCTTCACCGGCCAGGTGCTGTACGACCGGGACGGCAGGGTCTATACCGCCCCCTATTTCTTCCTGGGGAACCAGTCCTACACCCAGACCGACTTCTTCGGAACCCAGCAGGAAACCGCCCCCTTCGCCGCCTTCTCCCTGCCCAAAGAGGGGGAGAACCAGCGGGGGTACCTGGCTTACACCACGGAGGAGAGCGAGCCGGATTACCTCCTGTCCGCCTGGGTCAACTACACCCACCAGAAGACCTGGGCCCAGTACCCTGCCAAAACCGCCATGGCCGCCCGCATGGCCGGCGGCTGGAATGAGGAAAGGGTCTTTGTCACCATCCAGGACGCCCTGCAGTTTTCGCCGGATGAGGTGGGGGATGAATGACCATTCGAGACGCCCTCCCGGATTCCTTTGGGGATCGGGGAGGGTGATTCTTTGTCTGTGTGTGGGGGGCAGTGCGTCTATTCCCTACGCTGTGGAATCCTCAACGCTCGCCCTCATCCGACCCGGCCTCCGGCCGGCCCTCCTTCCCCCCAGGGGAAGGCGATTGGCAAGCCCTGTGTGGCTTATGTAGAAAACTACCGTAGCAAAAATCCCAACGTAGCATAGCACGTAGGCTTCCCCTCGGGGGGAAGCTGTCAGCGCAGCTGACTGATGAGGGGGCGATCTC
>JALERU010000040.1 GCA_022764045.1 Clostridiales bacterium
GCGTAGGTCAGGGACTTCATCACCTGCTCGTTGGCCATCTTAAAGTGCTTGGACTTGGCGCCCCAGTAGCCCTTGGCCATCTTCAGGATCTTATTTCTTCTCTTGCGCGTCATCATCGCGCCTTTCACTCTTGCCATGGTATGTCAGCCTCCTATGTCTTGTAGTAGAAAATTATTTATACAGGATCATGCGCTTGATTGCAGCCTCGTTGGTCTTGTCTGCGTAAGCGCCGGCGCGGAGGCCGCGTTTCCGTTTGGTGGACTTTTTGTTGAGAATATGGCTCTTATTGGCGTGAGCGCGCTTAACCTTGCCGTTCTTGGTCAGGTTAAAACGCTTTTTGGCTCCGCTGTGGGTCTTAATCTTAAATTTAGGCATGGCGGAAAACTCCTTTGTAAGATTTTACTTTTTGTTGTCTTTGGTCTGCCGGCAAGACAGGAACATGGTCATGTGGCGTCCGTCCAGCTTGGGCTCCTTGTCCATGGTCGCCACTTCGGCGCAATCTGCCGCAAATTTTTCCAGCAGGCGCTTGCCGATATCGGTGTGGGCCATTTCCCGGCCCCGGAAGCGGACGGCGACCTTGACGCGGTTGCCATCGGCCAGGAACCGCTGGGCGTTGCGGACCTTGACATTGAAATCATTGACGTCGATTCCCGGGGACATACGCACTTCTTTGATCTCGACGATCCGCTGGTTTTTCTTTGCCTCCTTGTCCCGCTTGGTCTGCTCAAAGCGGTACTTGCCGTAGTCCATGAGCTTGCAGACGGGGGGGACAGCGTTGGGGGAAATTTTCACCAGGTCCAGGTCGGCCTCGCTGGCTTTTGCCATGGCCTCTGCCAGGGGCATGATACCGAGCTGTTCACCCTGGGCGGAGATCAGGCGCACTTCCTTGTCGTGAATTTCCTCGTTGATTTGATGAGCCGTGTGAGCTATGATTGACGCACCTCCAGTTCTAAAACATAAAAAATGGATACCTTTTCGAAAGGTATCCGCGCAGCAGGAAAACCGACGCTCCGGAAAGGGAGCGGCGAGGAATCCATATAAACCCCTGACGCACGAGCGAAGAGGTGAGGCAGGCGGAACCTTCCTACTTTATTTTCGCAGAACTTAGTATACCATGCTCCCGGAGCAATGTCAACCCTGATTTTTATAAACCGCGGGGCCACAGCGGGCATCGCCCGCTTGAACAATCGTTTGCGATGGTTCAAGTTCATTGACGATATCAGTGACATGGTACCCCAGTTTCTCACCAAAATCAAGGGTTTTATCGTCCCGTAAAAAACACCCCTGATCGCTTGACCCAGAGGGTGCGATCAGGGGCGTGAGGTAGTTTGGTTTTGAGGCTCTCTGTGGTTCATAGAATCAGATTCTGGGCGCGCTCACCCCTGCCGCCGCTGGAGCTGGAGCCGGTCGGCGATCATGGCGATGAACTCGGAATTGGTGGGCTTGCCCTTAGAGTTGGAGACGGTGAAGCCGAAGTATTTCTGTAAGGTGTCCAGGTCGCCCCGATCCCAGGCCACTTCAATGGCGTGGCGGATGGCCCGTTCCACCCGGGAGGCGGTGGTGCCGAATTTCCGGGCGACCTCGGGATAGAGAATCTTGGTGACGGCGTTGATGACGTCCATGTCCTCCACGGTCATAATGATGGCTTCCCGCAGATACTGGTAGCCCTTGATGTGGGCGGGCACGCCAATCTCGTGGATGATGGTGGTGACGCTGGCTTCCAGGGTTTGCCGGGCGGAGGTGGGTCCACCGGGGAGCTCTTCTCCGTCAGACCAGTGCTGGGCGGCCAGCAGGCGGACCCGCTCCACCACCGAGGCCATCCGGCAGGGCTTTACCATGTAGTAGTCTCCGCCCCGGGAGGCCACCTCTATGGCGATGCGGTCCCGGACGAAGCTGGAAAGAACCAGAACACTGGTGGGCTTGGATTTTACGGCATCCAGCACGTCAAAGCCGTCTGCGCGGCCCAGGACAAGGTCCATGATGAGCACATCGGGCGCGTGGTCCTGGACCAGCTGAATGGCCTCCTGGCCGTCGCCTGTCTGGCCCACCACTTCCAGTCCTTCCTCGGCCTGAAGGGCTTCCGCCAAAGAGGCGCGGAACTCTTCGCTGGTATCGGCGATCAGAATGGTTTTCTTCGTTTCCATGCGTGTATATTTCCCCCCATGGAGAGGCCGGAAAATCGTCCTCTCCCAATTTTTCAAGTGATGTCACTGTTTCAACCGGTTAACCATAATTTACCACAATGGAGAAGAAAACACAAGACAAAATTAGAAAAAACTGGAAATTCAAACCAGGAAAAGATCGACGGGTTTCGACAAAAAAGGGAAAAAATGGATATCAAAAACCGGGAATCCCCAAAATTCAGAAAAAATTTGAGGCGGGAAGAAAAATTGTCGCGGAAATCAGTTTACGAACGAAAGGGAAGATGTTATGATGAACCTATCAAATTGTCATTCCCGCCCGGAAGGTTTGGGCGGGGAATCCCAGGAAAGGGGTTTTTCCCATGAAGAAACTGATGCTGGGAAACGCGGCGGTGGCCCGGGGCCTCTATGAGGCCGGCTGCAGCCTGATTTCCAGTTATCCCGGCACTCCCAGCACGGAAATCACCGAGCAGGCGGCCAAATATGACGAAATTTACTGCGAGTGGGCCCCCAACGAAAAGGTGGCTATGGAAGTAGCCTTCGGCGCGGCCCTGGCGGGCAAGCGCAGCGCCTGCGTGATGAAGCACGTGGGGGTCAATGTGGCCGCCGACCCGCTCTTTACCATTTCTTACACCGGTGTCAACGCTGGCATGGTCATCTGTGTAGCCGATGACCCCGGCATGCACTCTTCTCAAAACGAGCAGGACTCCCGCCACTACGCCGTTTCCGCCAAGCTCCCCATGCTGGAGCCTGCGGACTCCGAAGAGGCCAGGGTCTTTGCCAAAGAGGCCTTCCAGCTCTCGGAGGAATATGACACCCCGGTCTTTCTCAAGCTGTGTACCCGGATCTCCCACTCCCAGAGCATTGTGGAGCTGGGGGAGCGGGAAATGCCCCCCACCCGTCCCTATGAGAAGGACATCGCCAAGTACGTGATGGTCCCCGGCAACGCCCGGCCCCGCCACCCCATTGTGGAGGAGCGGACCCGGAAGCTCACTGCCTATGCCGAGACCACCGACTTAAACCGGGAGGAGCTGGGGGAGGATACCTCCCTGGGAATTATCACCTCCTCCACCTGTTACCAGTATGCCCGGGAGGTCTTTGGCCCCCAAGCCTCTATCCTGAAGCTGGGCCTGGTGAACCCCCTGCCCCGGCAGAGGATTTTAGACTTTGCCGCCAAGGTAGACCGCCTGCTGGTGCTGGAGGAGCTGGACCCCGTCATCGAGGAACACTGCCGGAACCTGGGCTTGGAGGTCATGGGAAAGGACAAGCTGCCCATGATCGGCGAGTTTTCCCAGGGCCTGGTGGCCGAGAAGCTGGGCCAAACGCCTAAGCCCTGGGTGAGCCTGGAGGAGAAGGTGCCCGCCCGGCCTCCGGTCCTCTGCGCCGGATGTCCCCACCGGGGCCTCTTTTATACCCTGGCCAAGCATAAGGTGACCGTTTTGGGAGACATCGGCTGCTATACCCTGGCCGCCTATGAACCCCTGTATGCCATTGAAACCTGCGAGTGCATGGGAGCCTCCGTGAGCTCCATCCACGGCTTTAACAAGGCCTTGGGACGGGAGAGCGAGGGCAAGACCGTGGCGGTCCTGGGAGACTCTACCTTCATGCACTCTGGCATGACCGGCCTGGCCAACATCGCCTATAACCAGAGCAACTCCACCGTCATCATCCTGGATAACTCCACCACTGGCATGACCGGCCACCAGCAGAATCCCACCACCGGGAAGAACCTGCGGGGGGACCCCGCGGGGAAGATCGACCTGGAGACCCTCTGCCGGGCCATGGGCATCCGCCGGGTGCGGGTGGTGGACCCCTACGACCTGAAAGCCACCGAGGAGGCCGTGCTGGAGGAACTGGCCGCGCCGGAGCCCTCGGTGATTATCACCCGCCGTCCCTGCACCCTGCTCAAGTCCGTGGCCAAGCATCCC
>JALERU010000077.1 GCA_022764045.1 Clostridiales bacterium
GGCGCAGCCGTCGCCGATCATCAGGGCCAGGGCCAGGGCGATGATGGTGATGGGAAAGACCACGTTGGTGGCCCCGTTGCCCAGGTAGCCCACCCCCCAGCCGATGAAGATCTGGTCGACGATGTTATACAGGGACGAGACCAGCAGGGACAGGGTGCAGGGCACGGCAAACTTGAGCATCAGCGGCCCGATGGGCGCTTGGGCCAGATAGTGGTTGGAACGTTCTTCCATAGCAAAAAACCTCCTAAACGACAAAAAAAGGCGGCAACCTGAGAGGAGGGGCGTGGCTCTCACACTCAGGTTACCGCCAATGCAATTCTGGCGTTATTATAGCAGAAATTTTTCCGCCGCTGTAATAGTCCAATTTCCACAAACCTTTAGAAGCTTTTCCCGGTTGCCCTGTGCGCCCTGCTTCAGATGTTTTCTTCCACCAGGGTCAGGGTCAAGGGGCGTCCGTCGGCATCCCGGTCCAGGCGGTAGCAGTCGGTGCGGTTGGTGGCAAGCACATAGCACCAGGTGCCGACACTGATCAGTGCTCTGCCGCTGAGCCGGTCCCAGAGCTTCACGGTCTCGCCGGTGGCTAAGTTTGTCGCCTGGAAGGCATTCTCTGTTTGGGTCCTCGTCTCGCTCTGGACCACCGTCTTCCTGTTCTGGTAATACAGCCAGCCGTCGAAATAGGCCAGATAGGTCCGTTCCTCATTCTCCGGCGGGGCGGGGAGGACGAGGGTCTCCTCCTCGGTGAGCAGGAGGTAGTCGGTGGGGGTGAACTGAGACCGGGGCTGTCCCTGCCATTCGCAATAGCCCACCACCAGGGCCCCGGAGATGTTCCGGGCCTCCCCCATGCTGTTGGGGGGCAGGAGGGACTGGCCGTTCTCCTGTACGTCGGTCCAGTAGAAGTCGTTGAACGCCACGTCTTCCTCCCAGCCGGGATAGGTGACGCCCTCGGGGTAGTCCATGCGCACGGTTTGGATCTTCCGGTCGCCGATGGTCAGGTAGGTGCTCTCTTCGTCCCCCTCCTTCTCCAGCCGCTGGTTCAGGATCTCCCCCGTCCGGCTGTCCACTGTGATGGCATAGCTGGTCAGGCCGTCGCTGGCCCGGTAGGAGAAGCAGACCTGGTCCTCGGTGACCCAGTTCATAAACAGGCCAACGCCGTAGTCCAGCACGGGTTCCTCCCCGCTCAGCAGACTGCCCAGCAGACCGCTCAGCTCGGTCTCCGGCATCTGCTGGCCCTCAATGGTATCTGGCGCGGTGTAGAGGACGGTCTCCTCGCCGGTGGCCAGGTCCTGCCGCCGGAGCTGGTTCGTTTTCCTATCCAGATAGTACAGGCCGTGGCTGTTGACCCCCCAGCAGGGGAAAATGACATCCATCGGATGCTCCTCGGCGGAGACCAGCAACTCCTTCCCCTGGCCCGGCACATAGCGCACGATGCCCTGGGGCACCCGGGACTCATTGATGCCAACGCCGCTGCCGGCGTAGACGTAATAGGCGCCGTCCTGAATGCACCCCTCCGCATCCCCCACCTTGTCCGAGGGGAAGAGGGCCGGGAGGCTGGAGAAAAACCAGAAGAGGACGAGGATGCCCACCACGATCCCCAAAATGGCCAGACGCCGCCGCCAGGTCTTCCGCTTGACCTCCGCCGACTCCAGAACCAGGTTGTCGTCCAGCAGGTCCAGCATTTCATAGAACTTCTCGCCGCGCATCACACCAACCCCCTTTCTTCCAGATAGCGCCGCAGCCGCTGGCGGGTGCGGAAGAGCTGGGATTTGATCTTGCTCTCGCTGCTGCGGAAGGTCACCGTCAGCTCCCCGATGGAGTCCCCCCAGAAGTAGCGCCGCAGGAAGAGCTGCCGCTCGGCAGGCTTGGCCTTCCGGCGGAGAAAGTCGTTGATGGCCTCCATCACCTCCCGCTGGGCCACCTCATCCTCCACTGAGTCCTCGCTGGGCAGGACCTCCGCCAGCTCGTCCAGCAGGAGATTCAGGCGGCTGTCCCGCTTCTTGGCCTGGTCATGCTCCAGCCGTTTCAGGGCGATGTTGCGGGTGGTTTTGGCCAGATAGGGCAGCAGACTCTGGGGGGCCGCCTGAGGCACCGCGTTCCACACGGCCAGATAGGCGTCGTTGACGCACTCCTCTGCGTCATGATGGTCACCGAGGATATGGTAGGCCACGGTGTAGCAGTAGCTTCCGTACTTTTCCGCCATCGCGGTCAGTGCCTGCTGCTGGCGGGCCTGGCACAGGGCCAGGATTTCCTGTTCACTGAGGATCATCCCTGGCACACTCCTTTCCCGTCCCACTGTCGGGGCCTTTTCATCCCTATAGACCGATTCCTCTTCGTTCCGGCTGCACAAAAAGAAGATTTTTTGCAGAAAGAAAGGACCTGTTGCAAAACAGTTCCTTGTCTGCTCACCGGCAAAGACAGATGGAGCTGTCGACGGCGGGCGCAGTCCGTTCCCGTGACCGTTGACTGGCTCAGCTGGCCTTACCATCTATTCGTCATCCAAAAAGAAAATTTCATCCACATGAAGTTTTAGTAATTTCGCAATTTTCATCGCAAGTTCCAGAGTAGGGTTGTACTTATCATTTTCGATGGCAATTATCGTTTGGCGGCTTACCCCTAATTCCTTTGCCAAATCTTCTTGACGCAATCCGATTTGTTTTCTTAACTGTTTTACGATATTCCTCATGATGACTTACGCTCTTCCCAGAAAATAAGTTCCAATCGACAAAATGAGTACAACGAGGATCATCGTAGATAGTACTGTCCGCAAAAACCGATTGGGTTCTCGATATTCTTCCTCTCCGGCAACCATTTTTTGTTTCATCGCAATCCGAAAAAATCCTTGGACAGATATTGCAAGGCATAAAACCAGAGACGGCAAAGGGTTATATTTCACATCATACATCAGTGCTTGCCAACAGTTGCATAGTGTCCAGATGCTTAACGCCAGCAACGCAGCTTTATAGCCCCATTCCTCTGAATGAAGTTGAATGCTTCTGTCCATTTCATCCATTTTCTTCATGTCAGTTACCTCCCGCAGTTTATTTGACTTCAATGTTAAAACCTCTTTACATTTTCATTGTACTACAAAGCGGGAAAATGTCAAGAGCTTTTAACATTTTGGATGCCGCAGCATGGCGTTTGCATCCTTCCGCCGCGCAAAACGCTGCCGGGAACCGCTATCATGGCAGTTCCCGGCAGCGTTTTGAGGGTTTCATTCTCTGCTTGGCTAAACTCACTCGTCCAGCTTGAGCACGGCCATAAAGGCCTCCGTGGGCAGCTGGACCGTGCCCAGGGTGCGCATCTTCTTCTTACCTTCCTTCTGCTTCTCCAGCAGCTTCTTCTTCCGGCTGATGTCACCGCCGTAGCACTTGGCCAGCACGTCTTTACGCATGGCCTTGACAGTCTCCCGGGCGATGATCTTGCCGCCGATGGCCGCCTGGACGGGGACCTCGAAGAGCTGGCGGGGGATGTTCTCCTTGAGCTTTTCGCAGATCTTCCTGGCCCGGCCATAGGCCTTCTCCCGGTGGACGATGAAGGACAGGGCGTCCACTTGCTCGCCGTTGAGGAGGAGGTCCACCTTCACCAGGTCCGAGGGGCGGTAGTCCAGGAATTCATAGTCCAGGGAGGCGTAGCCCTTGGTCCGGGCCTTCAGGGCGTCGAAGAAGTCATAGATGATCTCATTGAGGGGCATGTGGTAGTGGATCTCCACCAGGTTGGTGTCCAGATACTGCATGTCCTTAAACTCCCCCCGCCGCTCCTGGCACATGGGCATAATGTTACCCACATAGTCCGGGGGGGAGATGATGGAGGCCTTCACATAGGGCTCCCGCTGCTCGGCGATCACCGAGGGGTCGGGGTAGTTGTGGGGGTTGTCCACCCGGACCTCGCCGCCGTCGGTCTTGGTGACCTCGTAGATGACGTTAGGGAGGGTGGTGATGAGGTCCAGGTCAAACTCCCGCTCCAGCCGCTCCTGGATGATCTCCATGTGGAGCATCCCCAGAAAGCCGCACCGGAAGCCGAAGCCCAGGGCGGCGGAGGTCTCGGGCTCAAAGGTCAGGGAGGCGTCGTTGAGCTGGAGCTTTTCCAAAGCGTCCCGCAGATCGGGGTACTTGGAGCCGTCCTCGGTGTAAATGCCGCAGTAGACCATGCTCCGGGCGGGACGGTAGCCGGGCAGGGGCTCGGCGGCGGGGTTTGCCACGGTGGTGATGGTGTCGCCCACCTGGGTGTCCTTCACATTCTTGATGGAGGCGGTGAGATAGCCCACCTCCCCGGCGGACAGGCGCTTGCATGGCTCCAGCTTGGTGGGCAGCAGGCGACCGATCTCCACCAGGCCGTACTCGGCCCCGGAGGCCATCATCCGCACCGTCTGGTCCAGGGTGAGGGCGCCCTCCATCACCCGGAAGTAGACCACCACCCCCCGGTAGGCGTCATACTGGCTGTCGAAGATCAGGGCCTTAAAGGGGGCCTTGGGGTCCCCCTGGGGGGCGGGGATGTTTTGGACTACGTCCTCCAACACTGCCCGGATATTGACGCCCATTTTGGCGGAGATCTCGGGGGCGTTGGCCGCCTCCAGGCCGATGACGTTTTCCACCTCTTCCTTCACCCGGGCGGGGTCGGCGGCGGGCAGGTCGATTTTGTTCACCACCGGGCGGATCTCCAAATCGTGCTCCATGGCCAGGTAAGTGTTGGCCAGAGTCTGGGCCTCCACTCCCTGGGAGGCGTCCACCACCAGCACCGCCCCCTCACAGGCGGCCAGGGAGCGGGAGACCTCATAGTTAAAGTCCACGTGGCCCGGGGTGTCGATGAGGTTCAGGGTATAGGTTTCCCCATCCAGGGCATCATACTGGATGGTCACGGCCCGGGCCTTGATGGTGATGCCCCGCTCCCGCTCCAGGTCCATGTTGTCCAGAAGCTGGTTTTCCATCTCCCGCTCGGGCACGGCGTTGCACAGCTCCAGCAGCCGGTCGGCCAGGGTGGATTTTCCGTGGTCGATGTGGGCGATAATAGAAAAGTTTCGAATTTTGCTTTGGTCGGTCATATATGCAATCCTCCTTCGGAAAATCCGCCTTCGGCGCTGGTGCGCCGTACAAGCGTTTTGCCTTTGGCAAAACCTTGGCGCAGCCGAATTCACTTCGGCGGAGCTTTTATCAAATATCGGGGTCCCCGGGCAGGGCGTCAGCCCTGGTTGGGGAATGGTGTTCCCATGGTGAAAGTAATCGTTACAGGGCGTCAGTCTCCGGTCTCTTCCTCACCCTTGCCCAGTTGCTTGCTCATCTGGCCAGCCAGGCGGCGGAACAGCAGGCCCAGTTCGGGCTCCCGCCGGCACAGGTCCACACAGACCTGGCTGAGGGCGTCTGCGGTTTGGAGCAGGGTTCCCGAATCCCGTTGGGGCCAGGTGGCCTCTCCCTGGGTCTCCGTCCACCGGGCGCTCCGCCCCAGCAGGTAGTCTGCGGAGACCTGATAATAGTCGCAGGCCTTTACCACAAAGGCCAGGCCGGGCTCCCGAATCCCGTTTTCATAGTGGGACAGCAAAGCCTGGGACACGCCCAGCTCCTGGGCCGCCTGCCGCTGGCTGACCCCCTTTTCATGGCGCAGCCGGGACAGGGTCCGCGCAAATCGTAGGTGCATGCTCTCCCTCCCATCCGCCGCCGCCCGGATGGGCGCCGGTGTTCACATTTCGTATTATTATACCTTGTTCCATGCCCGGCTGTAAAGGCCCTGGAAAAGAGAAATTTCTCCCCGGGCCCCGGCGGACGGCGCGGGACACGCCCCCGGGGAACGGCCGGGAACCTCCCGCCCGGAGAAAAAAACTTTGTCCCCCTCGACACCCCTCCGCCCCAAGGGCCCAAAAGCCCAAAAATGCCCGATTTTCAACCCCTTGACGGATTTTCGTTCCCCTCGTATCATCGTTCTTGTAACCAGTTTGTTACTTTTTATGTCCTTTGTTTACCCCCACAGAAAGGAGCGACATCTTGGAAAAACATGCGATACCAGGCTTCCCCCAGCCCACGGGCCGGGAGACTCCGAAGCCTTCCATTTCCCCGGTCTTCCCCCGCCCCATGCCGCCGCTGTCCCCCGCGCCCAACGCCAACCGGCGGCGCCGACGAACCCTGCTGGCCGGGGCCCTGCTGGGGCTCACCGGCCTGTCGGTGGCGGGGGCTGTGGTGGTCTCCACCTGCACCCTGTGCTACGCCGTCTCCACCGACGGCGCGGCTCCCCTGGCCTATGTCCAGGGCCACGACACCTATCAGGCCGCGGTGCGGCAGGTGGAAACCCAGGTCTCGGAGATTCTCCGGTCCAACTACGACTACCCCCGGCAGACCACCATGGCCCTGACCATCGCCCCCAAAGAGCGGCTGCAAACCTCCGACCAGCTCACTGCCAGCCTGATGGAGACCGTGGAGCTGGTGAAGGCGGAATACATCCTCACCGTAGACGGCCTCCCCATCGGCGCCTGCGAGAGCCGGGAGGTCATTGACCAGGCCCTGTGGGAGATCAAAAATTCCTACACCAACCAGTTCACCGTGGCCGCCTACTTTGGCAACACCGTGGACGTAATCCAAGGTTACCTCCCGGTGGACACAGAGGTTCTGGACGCCCCCGCCCTGGTCCGGCGGCTCACCCAGCCCCGCAGCCAGGCCCAGGCCGCCATCGACGCCCTGTCCCAGGCCCTGGAGCGCCAGGAGGACGAGGCCACCGGGGTTTTGCCTGAGGAGCTCCAGGCCCTCCCCCGGGGCGGGAGTTCCCTCCCTCTGCTCACCGTCCGCACCGTGGAGGAGGTCACCTACACCCAGCCCGTGGAGCCCGAGGTCCAGGAGGTGGAGGACCCCACCCTTCTGGTGGGGGAGCGCAAAGTCCTCCAGGAAGGGACCCCCGGCCTGGCCGAGCGCACGGACCGGGTCACCTACGCCCTGGGCCAGGAGGAGAGCCGGGAAAACATGTCCGTGAACCTGTTGACCCCGGCCACCCCCACCCAGGTGGCGGTGGGCACCGCCCAGGGGGAGGAGGGGGCCCAGGGACGCTTCCTCTGGCCCTTGGAAGGCCGTATCACCTCCGCCTTCGGCGGACGGGAGATCTTCGGCTCCGAGAACTTCCACCGGGGCATCGACATCGCCGCCCCCCAGGGGACCCCCATTGCCGCCTCCGCCAGCGGGACGGTCATCTGGTCAGGGGGGAAGGGGACGTATGGCAACCTGGTAAAGCTAGACCACGGCAACGGCTTTGTCACCTACTACGCCCACTGCTCCCAGCTCCTGGTCCATGAGGGGGACCAGGTGGCCCAGGGGGACACCATCGCCCTGGTGGGCTCCACCGGCCGGTCCACCGGCCCCCACTGCCACTTTGAAATTTTGTGGCAGGAAACCCTGTTGGACCCTCAGCTTTGTCTCCCTTAACTGCCTTGCCGGGCGGCGCCTTCGCGGCGCCGCCCGGCAAGTTTTCTGTTTCGTTCCATCATTTTTTTGCAGCGTCTTCGCCACACTCCCTCAATTTCCCGGGAATTTCCAGTTCTTTCCTGACTTTTTTCCATCATATTTTCAAAACACGCCCTTTCCCAGCTAATAACGCAGGTTTTCCGTCTCGTTTATGAAGAAATGTTTTCTATCCTATTGTATATTGACAATAGGTTGACCTTTTTCGGGGATTCAGGTACCTTGGTGCCAATTGATCGGTTTCATGACCCATTTCAAACAAGGAGGATTTGAATGACCCCAGTTAACCCCGAGGCGATTGGCCTGTTTGGCCTGTTCGCCACTGTCATCTGTTTTGGCCTGGAGCAGCTCGGCGTGGGCGTAAAAGGCGCTGACCACGAAAAGCTCACCCGCTCCCTGGGCTACATCGCCATTTTCTTCGGCGGCACCACCCAGGTGTTTACCGGGCTGTGTATGTATCTGTTTTCCGTGGGGGGCAGCCACAGTGTCTATCTGGGCACGGTGTTTAGCTTCTTCGGCCTGTTTTGGATCTTAGTCGGCACCTTTTTCCTAAAGGGCGGCGACAAAAAGGTCATGTCCCACTTTTTCCTGTGCGGTCTCATCCTGTGCATTGGCTTCACTGTGCGCGCCTTCCAGGACGGCCTGGTGTGGCCCCTGGGCATCGACCTGGTGGTCATTGACGTGCTGCTGCTGACCCTCATCCCCGCCTGGTACACCGGCAAGCCCGCCCTGACCAAGCTGGCCGGGCTGTGCAACGTGGCCATCGGCGTGATCTCTGCGTTTCTGCTGTTCCCCGCCCTGTTCCTTTGAGGCGAACCGGACAAGCCTAACCTGACTTTTGTTCCCTTCCACCCCATTGAAACCGGCTCAAGGATCAAAACCGGCGGAGCGGCACACAGCCGCTCCGCCGGTTCTTTTCGTGGTTCCGTTGTGAGAAGGGCTTCCCTCACCCTTCCTTCTTGTCAAACAGCCCCTCCTCCCGCAGCTTGGCCAGGATGTAGGCGTAGCTTTCCAGGCCGTTGTGGGGCAGCAGGCAATAGGAGCAATCCTTCACGCCGTTGCGCATGACAAAGCTTCCCCGGCAGTTGGGGGAGCGGTAGAGAGGGCAATAGCAAAACAGGCAGTTGAATTCCTCCTCCCGCACGTCCTTGTGGCAGGGGAAGTATTCGCACTGCTTATTTTGAAACCAGGTGTAATGTTTTCCCTTCAGATCCATGGGGCAGCTCCTTTCTTGTAGCAGCAGGCAAATCCCCCGCCGGGGTTCGGCGGGGGATTTATGCGTATCATGGGGTTATTTCCGGCCCGCGGCGGCCTCCAGCACCGTTTGGTCGGCCCGGTGGTGCTCGATGGGCTTCCACTGGACCTTCCGGCTGAACAGAGCCACCAGGGAGATGGGGATATAGGTGAGCATAAACAGGGGGAAGGTGAAGGTATACAAAACCTTCCGCCGGGGGGTGGTGTGGATCTGGTCCCACTCCGTGGCCGTGGTGAAGGCCCCCACCAGGAATAGGATCGTGTACAGCCCCAGCACCGTCTGGATAATATACCGCAGGCAGGGCAGGAAGGAGACGTGGCCCGTGCCGGACACAAAGCCCCCCACCAGGTAGAGGATAATCAGGCTCATGGTGAGCACATAGGCCGGCATGATGGTCATGCTCATGTCGTAGCAGGAGAAGTGGCCCTTCCCCACGCCCTTGAGCAGGCCGAAGCCGTACTTGCGGAACACCTGAAGGAATCCTCTGGCCCACCGCAGCCGCTGGCGCCAGGACTGGCGGAAGGTCACCGGCTGCTCGTCGTAAAGCACCGCCCCGGCGCAGAAGCCGATCTTCCGGCCCTGGAGGATGTGGTGAACCGAGAACTCGATGTCCTCGGTGAGTAGGTGGAATTTCCAGCCGTTGGTGCTCTCCAGCACCTGGCGGCTGAACAAGAAGCCCGTGCCCGACACCGCGCAGCTGGTGCCCAGGAGCATGCGGGAATTGTTTAAGTACCGGGACTCCCGGATAAACCACAGGGCATAGCCGGCGGAAATCCAGTTGTCGCCATAGTTTTTGGAGTTTCGGTAGCTGGTGACCACCTCGTAGCCATCGGAGAAGGTGCGGTTCATCTCCTCCACAAAGCGGCGGTCCAGCACGTTGTCGGCGTCAAAGACGAAAAATCCGTCAAAGCTTTTGGGGTAATCCTCCTCAATGTGGAGGAGTAACTGCTCCAAGGCATACCCCTTCCCCACTTTTTCCTTGTTAAAGCGGGTATACACCACCGCGCCCTCCCGGCGGGCGATGTCTGCGGTGGCGTCGGTGCAGTTGTCGGCCATAACAAAGACGGTCAGCAGACTTTGGTCATAGGTCTGGTGCCGGATACTTTGGATCAGATCGGCAATGACCGCCTCCTCGTTTCTGGCACAGATCAGGATGGCGAAGCGGTGGAGGACCTCTGGTTTATGAGGCTCCTGCTTCTTGGTGAACGGAACGAGCAAGAAAAACATCTGATAGGCATAGCAAACCGTGAAAATAACTGCTATGACAATATTGATCGTCAAGATGATATCCATTTTTTAACCTTTTTACACCTTCTCTTTCTGTCAGTCTGTCCCGGAGCGGGAGCTGCAGTGGGCGGCGGGGACCCTTCTTATCCCTTCCGCCAGGCGCGTGCTTCTTTCATCCTTCTTACTTTAGACGATCTGCCCGAAAATTTCCATCGTTTTTCCTGACAAATTTCTTGTATTTTTCAAGAATTCTTCGGGCAGGCTGAGGGAACATTTGCATCGTTACCTGCAAATAGATTTCTTCCATTGTACAACGTCCCTGAAAAAAGTCAATTAAATATTTCTTAATTTTTTGTAACAAAAGGGGCTTTCCTTCCAGTTTTCTCAGATTCTGGATGGGGACGGCGAAGATTTTTCTTGACAACTGGGGGAAAAGCCTGTATACTCTCTATCGGTTAGTTGCCGCTAACTGTTTTGAAATCGTCTTTTTTCCCCGTGAAACTTTCTGTTTCTTTTTCACATACTACCACTGTAACCGAACGCGTCCTACGGGACGCTGAAACATTCCCAAGAAGTTAGTCTTCGCTAACAAAAAAAGAAAGGAGCCTCCCCCATGAGCGTTGTCATTTTAGGCGGAAACGAATGCATGGTCCGCAAGTACAAAGACCTGTGCCGGTCCTACCAGTGCTCGGCCAAGGTCATCCCCAAAATGGGCGGGACCCTGAAAAACCGGCTGGGCAACCCCGACCTGCTGGTGATGTTCACCGACACCATCTCCCACAAAATGGTCCAGAATGCCCTGCACGAAACCCGGGGCCAGGACACGGTGATCGTCCGCTCCCGGTCCAGTTCCATGTCCGCCCTGGGTTCGATTCTGGAGACCCACACCGGCGCCAGGAGCTGAGCCATGTCCGTGGATTACGTCATCCGCCACGCCGCCCCCACCCTGGCGGGGATGAAAACCGGGAACCTGTTCCCCTGCGTTTTTCCCTCCCCCCAGTCCATGGTTCAGGACCTGCGGGAGATCAACCAGGTTTTGGTTCCCCGGGGGCTGCGTCTGGTCCCCCTGCGCCGGGAGCAAAACCGGGCCCTCCTCTATCTCTTCCGCCCGGCGGCCCTCTCCCGGGATCTTTCCCAGGGGGAGGTGCGCCGGCTCCTTCGCCAGGCGGGCTACCAGGACCTGGCCCAGCCGGCCTGCCTGCGGGAGCTGAAACGACGCCTTCAGGCCGGCGGCGACTTTCCCCATGAGATCGGCCTCTTCCTGGGCTATCCCCCCGAGGACGTGGCGGGCTTTATGACCCACCGGGGAAAGCACTGCAAATGCGTGGGCTGCTGGAAGGTCTACGGCGATCCCGGCGCGGCCCAGCAGCGTTTCTCCGCCTATAAGCGCTGCACCGCCAACTACTGCCGCCGCAGAGCCCGCGGGGCCTCCTTAGAGGGCCTCACCGTGGCCACGCGGCTTCCGCAATGACACGACACAGGTCCCGCCGGAGGAATTCCCTCCGGCGGGACCTCTCTTTTGATGAAATTTTTCCCAAGGCACAGCATGGAAACTTTGCGGTAAAAAACGACTGCTGCGCGGCCTGCGGCCCGCTCATTGGCAGGTCGGCTATGTCGCGCCTGCCGGCTCGGCGCGCGGGGCAGTGAGGGGGTACCCTTCGGGAGGAGTTCGTGCGTCTGTTCCCTACGCTGTGGAGCCCTCCAGGCTCGCCCTCATCCGACCCGGCCCGTAGGGCCGGCCCACCTCCCCCCCCCCAGGGGAAGGCGATTGGCAAACCCTGTGGGGCTTATGTAGAAAACTACCGTAGCAAAAACCACAACGTAGCATAGCACGTAGGCTTCCCCTCGGGGGTCGAACTGTCCGGGGGACAGTTCGATTCAATCCAATGCGAAGCCACCTTAAACCATAGCTGTCAGCGCAGCTGACTGATGAGGGGGCGATCTGGAATATCGGCGGGTAGAAGAATCCCGCACCCCCCATCTTTCCCCCTTTTCATTGACATTTGGACAAAAATTTCCTACAATGGGAGCAACAATCCATCCATGGCGGCCCCGGCTCCGCCGGGCCGCCTCTGCCCGAGAAAGGAGGCAATTTCCTTGCCTGAACACACTTCCCCTCCCGGTAAAAGCAACGCCACCGCCAGCCTGGTGCTGGGGATCATCGCGGTGGTCTTTTGGTTCTTCGGCTACTCCTCCCTCCTCTCGGTGGTCCTGGGGATCATCGGTCTGGTCCAGGCCAGCAAGGCCCGGGAGCTGGGGTATGAGGACTCCATCCGCACAGCAGGCTTCGTCCTCTCCCTCATCGGCCTCATCGGCGGGGCCCTGGCCTTTATGGCCTGCGCCGCCTGCGTGGGCCTGGCAGGGATCGCCGGGACCGCCGCTTATCTGTAATCCTGCCGCCCGCCGTTGACTGGGAGACGTTATGCACCCCTACCTCACCTTTTGGGGAATTTCCATTCCCACATATAGCCTCCTGCTCCTTCTGGGCGTCGCCGCCGCCTGGTGGTTTTTCCACCGGCGGCTGAAGGCCCGGGACGAAAACCCCGGCCGGTGGGAGCAGGCCTTTCTTTGGGGGGCTCTGGGGGCCCTGGCCGGAGCCAAGGCCCTCTATCTCCTCCCCCGCCTGCCCCAGTTGGGAACGGACCTGCCCCTGCTGGTCTCCGACCCCGCCGTCTTTGCCGCCCGGTATCTCTCCGGGGGCTTTGTCTTTTACGGGGGGCTGTTCGGGGCCCTGGGGGCGGTCTGGCTCTTCTGCCGGTCCAGGGGGGATTTTTCCCGTCTGGGAACTGAGCTGGTCCCCACCATCCCCCTCCTCCACGCCTTTGGACGGGTGGGGTGTTTTCTGGCCGGGTGCTGCTATGGCCTCCCGGCCCCTGACGGGTGGCTGGGGGTGACCTTTCGGGCCGCCCTGCTGGCCCCCAACGGAGTCTCTCTCCTCCCCGTGCAGCTCTATGAGGCCGCCGGGGTCTTCCTGCTCTTTCTGCTGCTGGCCTGGCTGTCCCGCCAGGGGTGGCAGGGGAACCGGCTCCTGCTGGTCTATCTGGCTGCCTATGCCCCCTTCCGCTTTCTGCTGGAGTTTCTCCGGGGCGACCCCTACCGGGGCTTCCTGGGGCCCCTGTCCACCTCTCAGGTTCTGTCTCTGGTCACCCTGGCGGTGGTTCTGCCCCTGCTGCTGCGGCGGACCACCCGCCCTTAACCCACAAAACACCCCCTGACGCCGTTCCGTTTCGGCGTCAGGGGGTGTTGGTTTATTCCGCAGGAGATTGAAACAGGCTTTCAAAATCATAGCCGGCCAGGAAGGCCCCCATGGCCTCTATCCGGGGCTGGACCTCCTGGGGCGAGAGGGGCTCCTCCTCCAGCAGCCGCCGAGCCAGCTCCTGACAGATCTCCGGGGAGTAGTGGATGTAATCACAGTAGTTGTCCAGGTTGGTAATCAGGTCCGTGTCGTCCATGAAATAGAAGACCCGGACATTGGGCCGAGAGGTCAAGGCCGTCAACACCTCCTGGTGCATGGTCAGGGTGGCCTCCAGCTCCCCGGTGCGGATGGTCATGTCCCAGAACAGGATGCTGTACGGAGGGAGATAGAAGGTGAAGGTGGTCTCCGGGTAGGCGTCCACTCGGGCCAGGACGTTGGTCAGGTTTTCCCGGGTGGGGCCCAGAAGGGCGTCTTTGTCCACCGGCTGGGCCACCTCCTGAGGGCGGTTGTAGAACTTCAGGGCCACCTCTCTGGACCAGACGTTGTTCTCGCCCCAGGTGAAGCCCCCGTCCACCTCGTCATTCCCCTCCCCCAGCAGGGCCCCCTTGAGGATATCGGGGACATACCAGAAAAAGGTATCCTTGCTGAGGAGATACTTCACGTCGTTAAAGGGATTGTCGTCAAAGAGGTAGGTGGGCTCCTTCCAGGCGTTGTCCTTGTCATACCGCCGCCAGCAGTTGGAGTCCACTCCCCAGAAGAGCTGGTCCACTTGGTGGGTCTTTAGGGCGATATCCAGAGGGAGAAGGAAGTCCTCAAAATAGCCCCCCTGAACAATGATCTTCCGGGTCTTCCCCGGCAGGTGCTGATTAAAAGGCTCCACACTGAAGTTGGCGGTGACCGAGGTCCCCATGAGCAGGTGGTCGTAGTCTAAATTCTCCGCCGCCCCGGCGCTCTGATACCGGCCGTCGTTCAGCCACAGGGGCAGCCCGGCCACGGGGGCGTGGTAGTGATAGTAGGGGTCCACCAGGAAGACGGTCCCGGCGAACAGGGCGGTCAGGGACAGGAAGACCGCGAAAAACACAGTTAAAAATCGTTTCGGCACGGCGCGTCCCCCCTTAGAAATTGGAATAGATGAACTGGCTGACCCCCGTCAGGGAGATCACCGACCAGAACAGCAGGACCCCCGCCAGAATCCCCCGCCGGGCGGTCATCTTATCGCTCCGCCGGGCCACGGGCTTCTCCTGGAGGCAGAGGACCATGCCCCCCACCAGGAAGAGCAAAAACATCAGCAGTGCCAGCCGGGTCATGTCGGCCCCTGTCTGCCGGGCCAGCCAAGTGACCTCCGAGAGCTGGAACTGGCCGGTAAAGCCGTCGGCCAGGATGCCGAAATCACACCGGGCCAGAATCCGGCACAGGGAGAGCCCCTCCCCGATGCTGCCCGCCCGGAAGAAGATCCAGCAAAAATTCACATAGCCAAAGGTGAGCCCCCAGGAGAGCACCGGGTGGAGCTTTTCCACCCGGCTGCCCAGCAGCCGGTCGGCCACCATAGCCACCCCGTGGAGGCCCCCCCAGACCACAAAGGACCAGTCCGCCCCATGCCACAGGCCGGAAGCCAGGAAGATGATGAGGGTGTTCACACAGGTCCGGCCCGTTCCCCGGCGGCTGCCCCCCAGGGGGATGTAGAGATAGCGGGTAAAAAACCGGGTCATGGTCATGTGCCAGCCCTTCCAGAAGCCCCGGATGGTCAGGGCCTGATAGGGCACGTCGAAGTTCTCCGGAAGGGTGACCCCCAGCAGCTTCCCCACCCCCCGGGCCATGTTGGTGTAGCCGCTGAAGTCGAAGTAGAGCTGGAGGGTGTAGCTGAGGACCACCGCCAGGGCGGTGGTGGAGTTGAGCAGGGAGAGGTTAGAAAACCCCCAGTCGGCCCCGCCCCCGAAAGCCTCGGCCAAAATAACCTTTTTCCAAATGCCCAGGGAGAAGAGCCACAGGCCCTCGGCCATGGCCTGGGCGGTGGGGCCCTTCCCCTCCACCCCCCGGAGCTGGGGGATCACCTCGTCGTGAAAGGCGATGGGACCCGAGGCCACGCAGGGGAAGAAGCTCACAAAGCAGGCGTACTCCAGCAGGGTGTAGTCAGCCTTGTCCCCCCGGTACCGGTCCACCAGATAGGCGATCTGCTGAAAGGTAAAAAAGCTGATCCCCAGGGGCAGCAGCAGGGACAGGGCCCCAATGGAGGTCCCCAGCAGCAGATTCAGGTTCTCCAGAAAAAAGTTCGTATACTTAAAGTAGCCCAGGACCCCCAGGTTCCCCAGCAGGCCCAGAACCAGCAGGGCCTTTCTGCGGCGGGTCACCCTGCCCAGGCCCTTTCCCACAAAGAAGTTAAACAGGATGCTCCCCGCCAGCAGCGGCAGGAAAGCCAGGCTGCCGATGCCGTAAAAGACCAGGGAGACCCCCAGCAGAAAGACCTGGGCCAGCCGCCCATGGCCCCGCCAGTTCAGCAGCCACCACCCAGCCACCGCCACAGGCAGCAGGACAAATAAAAAGCCATATGACTGAAAGGACATCACACGCTCCTTTCCCCTCTCATCCGAGGCCGCGTTTCCTTTGATCCCCCGCGCCCGAAGGGCGCGTTAAGCTCTATTATATCGGGAACCTCTCATTCTGTCAAAACCAAAGGGAAAACGAGGGGCGGGACGGTTTTGCGACAAAAAATCGCTGCAAGCCCCATTTCGGGGCTTGCAGCCGGTGGATCATTTCATTTGGTCAGTTCATTCTGCGCTTCATCTGCTCCGGGTTGCTGGCAAAGCCCACCGCCGTTTCCGCGGTGATCCTCCCGGCCTTGTACAGGGCCAGGATGGAGTTGTCCATGGTCATCATGCCCTCTCCACTCCCCGAGGCGATCACATTGTCGATCTGATGGGTTTTGCTGTCCCGGATCAGGCTGCGGATGGCACTGTTCATGTGCATCACCTCAAAGGCCGGCACCAGGTCGCCGTTGGTCCCCGGCAAAAGCTGCTGGGAAACCACGGTGCGCAGCACCATGCTCAGCTGGGCCCGCACCTGCTCCTGCTGTCCGCTGGGGAAGGTGTCTACGATGCGGTCGATGGTGTTCACCGCCCCCCTGGTGTGGAGGGTGGCAATGAGCAGGTGGCCGGTCTCCGCCGCCGTCATGGCGGTGTGGATGGTCTCCGCGTCCCGCATTTCTCCCAGCAGGATCACATCCGGGGCCTGACGCAGGCAGGCCCGGAGGGCGCTGAGATAGTTCTCGGTGTCGATGGCGATCTCCCGCTGGCTGACGATGCTGCGCTGATCCCGGTGGAGGTATTCGATGGGGTCCTCCAGGGTGATGATGTGGCACTCCCGGGTCTGGTTGATGCGGTTGATGATACAGGCCTGGGTGGTGGATTTCCCGCTGCCGGCGGTCCCGGTGACCAGCACCATGCCGTGGCCGGCGTCGGCCAGATCCATTACCTGCTCCGGGATGCTCATAGTCCCCCAGTCTGGGATGCTGAAGGCCACCACCCGCACCACCGCCGCCAGAGAACCCCTCTGGCGGTAGGCGTTCACCCGGAACCGGGCCAGGCCCGGCACAGACAGGGAGAAGTCGTCGTCTCCCCGCTGGAGGTAGGCCGCCGGGTCCCGCCCTGCCAGCCGATACAGATCCATAATCAGGCGCTCGGTCTCCTGCGGGAAAACCCGCTCCTGGCTGATGGGCACCATCCGCTTGTCCTTTTTTCACACACCGGCCCGCCTGCAATGATGAACAGGTCCGAGGCATGGTCTTCTACCGATTGGGTTAAGTATTCCAGCAACTCTGCCATAAGCTCCCCCTAAAACATTCCGCCGTCCCACAGATCCAGGCTGTTATCCGTCTTCCACACTCCCGTGGGAGACGTCTGCCACTGTAGAACCGTATAGTCTGTGCCCTGCACCTGAACCGCCACTCTCAGCTCCTGGGTGGAGGAGATGGGGCACACATAGGTATAGAGATCCCCCCGCTGCTTCACGCCTTCCGGCACTTCTCCGGCCCGGAGGCGGGCCAGGATTTCCTGGGCCTGGCAGTCGGCGGCGTAGTAATTTGTGGTGGCCTGGGCCGCAGCCTCCGACAGACGCCCGTTGGCCTGGACTGTGGTCAGGCTCAGCAGGGCGAAGATGGTCAGGCACAGCACCGCGAACACCGTCAGCAGGGAGATCCCCCCCACCGCTGGCGGAGAAAATCTTTGTTCATTGCGCATAGGCGGTGTCCTCCTCCTGCCAGGCTACGGTGATCTCAAAGAGGGTTTCCCCTTCCTGCTCCACCGCCACGTGGGCCGAACAGAGCCCCGGCGTGTCGGTTGGGACCTCCTGGGCCGTCAGGCGGTAGCCCCCCTGGGAACTGCGGTTCCAGTCCTCGTCGTAGTCCGCCCAGAGAAGCCCCTGGTCATAGTGGCAGTCCAATTTTTCCGCCGCGTCGGAGAGGGCCTGGGCCGGCTCGCCGCCGCAGCTTCGGATGACCTCCGCCGCGGACTGGCACAGGGTCATGGCCCGGTCTCTGGCCTCGCAGCTTGCTGAAATCTCATCCGATTTTACAAAGGCCTGCAAGCACAGCGCCGCCGCCAGAGCAAACACCAGCAGCATGACCATTTGTTCCATCAGCGCCAAAGGTGCTTTGCTTCTCATAGGCCAGCTCCCTCCCCACTGCGCAGGGACAGGCATAGCCGGTCCTCCGTCCCCTCCGGGCCGGTGATGGTCATTTCCAGCAGCCCGTTCTCCAGGGACAGGTCCAGCCCAGCGGTCTCCATCAGCCGCTCTCCATCCTCCGGGGCCAAGTCCGCGCCGGCAGAGGCATAGAGCTCCATGAGATAGCCGTCATAGCAGTACACACGGGTGATATACCCGCCCTCCTCCGCCAGGCACAAGGCGGCCAGACCGCTGAACTCCTCTACGGACACTTTCCCCGGGCGGTCGGCCTGGCGGACCCGGGCGGCCAGATACTGGGCACAGGTTGTCCGCTCATAGGATGCCTGGTCTCGGTCTGTCAGCCGCTGGTAGGCCTGGGCGCCGGTGAGCAGCACCATGAGCACGCAGGCCGCGAACACCCCGAAGAGGAGCAGGGCCACCAGCCCGTCCATATGCCGTTTTGCGTTTTGTCTCATCACCGATCATTCTCCAGAACCGTAATATCCGGCATCAGGTTCTCCGCCACGGCGGAGTACTGCACCGTGTAGCGTGTCTCGTCCACCTGCAGCCCGTAGTGGTCTTTCAGATAGGCCAGGCTGGGGGGATAGGCCCCCTCGGCGGCGTAGCAGGCCACACAGCTGCGGCGCAGGGTCTCTTCCAACTGGCGCAGGTCCTCCTGGCTTTGGCCGGCGCTGAGACTGTGCAGGGCCACGGAGAAAAACACCAAGGCCATCACAGCCACCACCGGCAAAAACAGACCCCGCAGCAGAGAGAAGAGGTGGTTTTTTCTTCTTCTCATAGGCTCACCCGATGGCCGCCATGATGTTCATCAGCGGCAGCATGACCGACAGCAGGATGAGCCCCACCAGCAGGGAGCAGACCAGCACCAAGGCCGGCTCCACCCGTCCCACCAGGGTGTCCAGAGCGATCTCGCTCTCCTCGCTCAGGTCCTGGGCGATTTTTTCCATGGAGGTGTCCCCCGCGCCGCTGCGCTGGCCCAGCTCCAAAAGGCGGCATTGGCTGGGGGGCAGCAGGCCGCTGGACTTGAGGGCATCGCTGAGGGTGCCGCCGTCCTCCAGGCTGTGCTGGCAGGCCAGGCAGCGGTCCCGGGCGCCCCCCTCCAGGAGCTTGGCAGACAGGGCCACCGACTCCTCCAGGGGCAGGCCGCTGGCCATCCCCATGGACATGGCTTGGGCCAGATGGGCGTTGTTCAGTTTCCGGGAAATGCCCTGGTCGCCCCAGCGCTTTTGCCAGCCGGCCAGGAGCCTCACCCGGAAGGGCTCACACAGGGCATAGAGGCAGGCCAGCACCGCCAGGATTCCCAGCAGGGCCCACAGCACGGGCATCACGCCCTCCAGCCACCGGCCCAGGTTCAGCAGCCCCCCGGCCACCCCCGTGAGGCGGCCGCCCAGAGAGGCATAAACGTCGTCGAAAATGGGGAGGACCTTCACCAGCAGCACGCCGATGACTACCAGCATCAGGGCCAGCATCACCGCCGGGTACAGCAGGGCGCTGCGGACCCGGCGGGCCAACCGCACCCGGCCCTCATAGTACCGGGCCAGGGCCGACAGAGCCTCTTCCGTGCGACCGGTGCGCTCCCCCACCTCCACCAGGCCATAGACATAAATGGGGAAGGCCCCGCTTTCCCGCAGGGCCTCATGGAGGGGGGCGCCCTCATCCACCCGCCGGGCCAGGTCAGAGAGCAGTTCTACCTGCTCGCCTTCCTCGGCCAGCAGGTAGAGTGCGCTCCCCGTTTCCACGCCGGCGTGGAGGAGGAGAGAGAGTTCCAGGCACAGAGAGGCGATCTCTTCCTTTGAAACTTGCTTTTTCATAGAGATTCCTCGATTAGTACAGATATTTTACCGTGTAGTTGCTCCCGTCACCGATGTACTTCATAATGGACTCGCTGCCCTTGCCCGAAGAGGCGAAGGTGGGGTCCATCCGCTGCCAGGTGGTGCCGTCGAAGTAAATGGCGCCCTCCACCCAGCCGGAGGCCTCGGTCCAGACGCTGATCCAGGCGTGGTAGGCGGTGCCCGCGTAGCCCACCACCAGCTTGCAGGGGATGCCCTGGCTGCGGAGCATGCCGGCCATCAGGGCGGCGTAGTCGAAGCAGATGCCCTTCTTTTCCGCCAGCACGGTGTCCAGCACGGGCAGGTAGCCGCTCTTCACCGTTTGGGCCTTTTCCTTGTCATAGGTCAGGGACTTCACCACGAAGCTATACACCTTTTCCACCTTGGCCAGGGGGTCGGTGACACCCTGGGTAAGCTCAGCGGCCTTAGCCACGGTGTTGGGGGCGGCGGCGTAGTCCACATACTGGTTGGGGCGGAGGAAGGGGGCGAACTCGTCCTTCAGGGTCACCTGGAAGGAGACGGAGGCGACCACGGCGTATTTGGAGCCGGTGGTGTTTTCCAGCACCATCACCTTGTAGCTGCCGTTGCCGTCGGAGAGGGGGTAGGTGACCCAGTTGCCGGCGGGCAGGTCGTAGTTATAGGTGGTGGTGGGGCCGGCCACCTGGACCTTCAGGCGCTTTTCGGTGGCGGCGGTAAAACGGGCCATCACATAGCCGTCGGTGATGTTGGAATAGTCGATCTCTGCCTTGTCGTTTTTCTCAACGGCAACGCCGGAGGCCTCGGGCATGAGGATCTCAGGGGCCACCATGGGAACCGGGGCGTCCTCTAAATAGACGTCCAGCGGGGCAGCGGCCACGGTGACGGCGTCGGTATAGATGTTGCTTTCCACGGTCATTTCATCGGTGGAGTACTTGGTGGTCTCCCCTTCCGGCTGGGCGGCCTCTTGTTCGGTTTTCCCGCAGCCGGCCAGCAGGCAAAACACCAGGCTCAGAGCCAGAAGCAGGGCGGGAATTCGTTTCGGGTTACGCATCCGAACACTCCTTTCATTGTGTCCTTGGGTTTCTTGGTGAGAGGAAGGAGGGCTGAGGCCATAAGGTCTCGGCCCTCCTTTGCTGTTATGGGGATTTTATGAATTTGTTTGCCTTACCGTTCCTTCCGCTTCCCGGGCAGGGCCAGGGCGGTCACGCCGCACAGGGAGAGGGCGGCCAGCAGGGCCCAGGAACCGAAGGTGTCGCCGGTCTGGGGCACGTCAGCCAGGGGAATCTCCTCCTCCTCGATCTCCACCAGGCCGTCGTCCGTGCTGGGCACGCTTGCCATGGGCACATCGTTGTCGGGGATGGAAACAGTGGGGTAATCCGGGAGATTGGGCTTCGGCGCCAGGGGCACGTCATCGTCGGGGATATCCACGTCCGGGACATCGGGGACGTTGGGGGTGTTTGCGTCCGGATCATCGGGGAACTCGGGATCGGGGGTCGGTTCCTCCGGGGCCGGAGTCAGGGGCACGTCGGGGTCGGGGATCTCCACCTCGGGAGGCTCGGGCGTGGGGGTGGGCCTGGGGTCCGGTTTATCCGGGGTAGTAGGCTTATCCGGGGTATCCGGGGTGTCAGGGGTATTGGGGTTATCCGGAGTGTCTGGCTTCTCCGGCTCGGGATCTTCGCCGCCGGAAGGGGGAGTAGGATCAACAGGAGGGGTAGGATCGACAGGCTCCACGGGTTCCGGGATGACGGGTTTGATCGTTGTGGTGGTAGTGATCTCTGTCTTCTCCGTTTTGTCACCGCCCTGGGGGATGGTGGTTAACATGCCGTTCACCATTTGGACCCATAGGTCAACGTTCAGCGACGGGTGGATTGTTTCAGTCGTAGGCCCAGACGGATCTACCGGTGTTGGCGGGTTCGTGGGTGTGCTGGGGATTGTGGGCTTATCTGCCACGGCCATGTGAAGCTCATTCAAATGAGAAACTGTCTTCCCAACTGCGCTTCCGCTACGAAGCTCAAAGAATTCTAGATCTGCGTTTGGAGCCACTACCTTACCGCCAAATGCGAGCTTCTCCTCGCCATTGTTGTTCTTCGTTGCGTTAATGGTACCATGAAAGTCTCCGAAATTCCACACCAAATTACCAGCTTTCCCATCGTAGCTGTTCAAGTCATTAAACATTCTATGGATGTTTACGGTAGAGCCATCTTCGATGCCTTTCATGTCAACATTGATAACAATAGTTGCTCCAACTTCATTGCTCTGCACCAGGTGTGTCAGATCCTTATTGTTATCAAGGCTCCAATCGTAGTTTGTCAGTGTATCAATAGAGATGGAGAAGGATATCACATCACCTCTACTCACTGTACCACCCTTCAGAAGAGTTGCAACAGTCTGAATCTTATTCATATCGGCAGTCGTTGTATTACTCGGCTGCACTCCTGGTTTGGCGGTTTGCACTTGGTTTAGTATGGCGCCAGTCACTGCAATCTTCGACAAATTATTTGTGATATCCATGGCCTTGTCAAGGTCAGCGAGCTCGGGATGGTCTTTAATTAACTCCGCTTTTGCCGCCTCTGTTAATTTGCCATTTTGCAACTGCTCGGGCTTCAGCGTCACAATATCATGGTTCCCACTACCCGGATCTTCATCTGTTATAGGTTTGCCAGTCACGATGGTAGCTTGGATTTTTTGCCCGTCAGAGTTCACCTGATTGTGCGTCACTTTAATCGGAACGTCCGACTTCTCAATGTAAGAATAGCCGGTTTCCACATAGTCCTTATTGTAATTTTGACCTTCCATCTGGATAGTCACATGGCCAACGTTTTGATTTCCTTTAACTTCATTCACACAGATGTTACCATCAATATGGTCTACTTGTGCCTCAACCTTGCTTTGGTCATATTCTTCTGCATAAATGTCGAAATCCTTTGTGATTTCCAGAGCGTTCAGGAACTCGTCAACAGCATCCTTAATTTCCGCATCGCTGTCGCCCATCTCCACCACACTTGCTGTGTCGTTTTCTCCAGTGACAACAGTCCAATACTTTTTGGTGGTGTCCTTATTTTCCTCCGTGGTAGTATCCTCGGTGGCGTTGCCCCCGTTGGTGTCATCCTCGGTGGTATCGTTTCCAGATGCATCAGGCGTATTATTGGTGATCTCTTTGATCTGCTCACCAGTAAGGGTCAGGGAGATGTTCTTTTTTTGATTGTCAGACAGGTCGCCAAGATCAATATTCCCCAAGGTAATGCTGCCATCGTCTTTGATGTCCGCAGCATGGATCGTAACGGTCTGTTTAGTACCATCTGGACAGCTTATGGTCACCGTTATATCTTTGCCATCGTCGCTCAGCTCACCAGACAGATTGAGCGTAATGTCGGCAGATTGCCCGTTTTCAGTTTTATCCTTAATTGTAACGGTGGCGCCTGTAATTTGAGCAGTAGTGTTCTCGCCGGAAGTGACCGCTCCCATTCCCACCTCCACCTTGCCAGGCTGCACTGTAGTGGTCTGGGTCTTCTCGGTGGTTTCGGTAGTCGTGGTAGTGGTGGTTACAGGGTCGCTCTCAACAGGGGTGGTCGTGTCACCCTCTGTGGCGTAGTTGTTGGTGATTTTCGTATAGGTCGTACCATCAGGAAGGGTGTACTTCTCGGTAATCTGCGTGTACTCCTTTCCTTCCGTATCCTTACACTTCGTCTCTTCCTTGCTATACTTCGAATCATCCTTTCGGAGGTCCGCAAGCACGGTTTCCGCAGGCGGAGTGGCGGGGGTCGGATCAGATTTCGTCGAAGTAGCTTGTTCTATGACCTCATTCCAGGTCATGGTGCCGGTTTCTTCATCTTTGTTCGGCGTTACACCCTCTGGCACAGTGACATTCGGTTCAATCGTAGCCTCCGTCGTTTCGCCGGGCGTAACCTCAACCGTAACGCCACTCTCCGACAAAGACGGTGTCAGCGTCTCTTGCGTAGATTCCCCCGTAGTCGTAGATTCCTCATTGTTCTTGCTGTCGTCTGCGGGCGTATTCTTATACTCAGTGTCGGAATCGTTGCTGGCAGGCGCAGTGCTGTTAATGGGACTTTCCCCTGTGGTGCCGCCGGTGCTATCGCCACTACCAGAATTAGCCGGGCTGGTAGTCGTGGTAGAACCGGTGTTGTTGCTGCTGCCGGCAGGTGCGCCGCTTTCGCTGCCGCCGGAAGACCCGCCGCTGGCACTACTGCTCGAAGTATCGTTGCTGCTGGAATTGTTGCTTGGAGTGCCGCTGCTCGAAGATTCACTGCCGGTGCTACCAGAAGATGCATCATCCGCCGCGAACGCGGGAATCTGCATCACGCTGATACACATGACCAGGGCCAAAAGCAGAGACAAACTCCGCCTGCAAAGGTTCTGCAAATTCTTCATAATAACATCCCTCTCCATACAAAATTTACAAAAAAGTATACGTTTTTATTACCCGCCTTCCTCATTGTTCCCTCTCCACAGAAACAACAAAGGAACCAAGGCTACAGGTTCTTTTTTTGGCAGAAACCGCCAGGTTGCCCATCGAAGCAACCCTCTTCTGTAAATCGACAAGAAAGCATACCTTTTCAGAAAAAAAGGTATACTCCACGGGCACAAAGCTATGGTACTACAAAATGCATCGGTTTTCAATACCTGCCCAGAGAATTTTTGGAATAAACTTTCACTTTTTTCCTCCCTATGCACTCGTTGTTCCCAGCGGGCAAGTCCTATGCCACCGGCCCAGCTTCCCGCTGAACCCCTTGGATGATCCACCGGGTAGCGTGGCCCCGGCCGGTGCAGGTGGACAGGGTCAAAATCTTCTCCCCGGCCCGGGGGACGATGCCGGTGTCGATGACGGAATGGTCCAGGCAGAAGTCAATAAACTCCCCCTGGAGCTCCTTCTCTTCCAGATCCAAACGGTAGACGACCTCCTGGGTGCTCACCTCAAAAGCGGAGAAGATGTCGTACCGGTAAACGCCCGCATCAGTGACCAGATACAGGGTGGGGTGCGCTTTCCAAAATTCCTGGTCCTGATAATATTTCAAGGTGCCAAACATGCTGTCGTTGTTCATCCGGTGGCCGTAAAGGATGGTGTGGAAGTCGCTAAAATCCGGTGCACAGGTGTGCTCCATGAAAATGGCCCCCACGGAATTTCGCTCCTTTTGCCAGGTGTGCTTGAGGTAATACCGGTTGTCCCCCGTCTGGAGAACGGGATAGGACAGCTCCGTGCCGGGGATCTCCACCCAGGCTCTTATCTCGGGGTTAATTTCCCGTAGGGCAGCCAGGTCAATCCCGGCCAGGGCGGCGGCCGTTGGGTCTACCTTGGCCACCTGCTGGGCCTCCTCATAGGACCGGGCGCCCATGGCCCGCTCCGCCGTTTTCCAGAGAAGCACCCCGACGCTGACCACCAGCACCACCGCCAACAGGATCATCAGCCCCCGTTTTGTGGTTTGTTTTATGACGCATCCCCCCTTCAGAACCTGACCTTACGATAACATAAGTATACTGCACTTACAATTCGCCTTATGTGATTTTATCACCTTTTTTCCATAAAATTGATGCTCCGACGGGGCGGGAAGTGCAAAAAACAACCGCCGCAAGCCATAAAAACCTGCAGCGGTTTTGCGTTCATCTCTCATTGTATCGCTCATTTTGGCGGTGCCCATGCGTGATGCGTTAATTCCATTCTTCTTGCAACAGGAAGTCCCGGATGTTGCGGTGCTTGATCCCGTCGCGGCTCATGTCAAATTCGTCCAGGGTGACAACATACTTGGGGAAATTATCCCGGACGCCCGCAAAGGCGCCGAACTCCCGCCGGATGGTATCTTCCGAGGCCAGCAGGTAGGCAACCTGGACATACAGCTTGTTTCCTTTGTCCTCGCATACGAAGTCGATCTCTTTGTCAGCGATCTTGCCAACCGTGACCGTATAGCCCCGGCGCAGCAGCTCCATGTAGACGATGTTTTCCAACACAAGGTTGATATCTTTCATGTTTCCGCCGAACACCGCCTCACGGACGCCATGATCCGCCACATAGTATTTCTCGTTGACGGCCAGTATCTTCTTGCCCTGGAGGTCCTGCCTCTTCACCTGGTAGAACAGGAAAGCGTCGGTGCAAGCTTTGATATAGTTCAGCACCGTTTCTGGCGAGACAGACCGGCCTTCACTTTTCAGATACTTGGAAATGGCCGTGGAGGAAAAGGTGGTGCCGATGTTAGCGGTGATATAGGTGATGATCCGCTCCAACATATCCACATCCCGGATGTTGTTTCGCTTGACGATATCTTTTAGCTCTACGGAATTGAACAAATCCCGCAAATATTGGCGGCTGGCCGCCTCGTCATAGCGGAGGTTGCTTAAATAAGGCATACCACCTGCTGTCAGGTACTTGCTGAAACATTCCCGCGTGTCGGCTGTGGGGAAAATGGTCCGATACAGCTCCATGAACTCCCCAAAGGAAAAGGGATAGATCACAAATTCCACATACCGCCCGGCAAGATATGTCGCCAGTTCCCCGGAAAGCAGCTTGGCGTTGGAGCCGGTGATATAGATATCGCAGTCCATTTCCACTCGGAAGGAGTTAATGCACTTCTCCCAGGCGGCGACTTCTTGTATTTCATCAAAGAACAGGTATACCTTGCCTTCCATCTGGGATACCCGCCCCATGATTTCATCGTGCAGCGCCTGGGCGGTGCAGAGATGGGCATTGCTCATATTTTCAAAGTTCAGGGAGATCATCTGCTGGCGGCTTACGCCCTGGTCCGCAAGCTCATCCTGGATCAAGCTTAGCATGACCGATTTTCCACTGCGGCGGATACCGGTCAAGACCTTTACCAGATCGTTTCCGATAAAAGGACGGATACGGTTCATATAGGTTTCTCGTTTAATCATAGCAGTCAGCCTCCTTTCTGAGAACGGTTTTATCATAGCACAAGTATACTTGACCTTCAATTCAATTTATGTAGTTTTATCAACTGTACCTGATAAAATTGATGCTCCGACGGGGCGGGAAGTACAAAAAACAACCGCCGCAAGCCTCGAACCAGGGCTTGCAGCGGCGGTTGGCACCCCCGACGCGATTCGAACGCGTGGCCTTCCGCTTAGGAGGCGGACGCTCTATCCAGCTGAGCTACGGGGGCAGATATGGAACTTTATTTTATCCCATGGCCGGGAATTTGTCAATGCGCCCCGGAGAGAGAACCGCCTTCGCCGGCGGAAGGCAAAAACTGACCACCGTGCTGTGTTCTGGTGGTCAGTTTTTTGTCTCTGCAAAGGCGCCGGTGCTCAGCCAAACAGTGCGTCGCCACTCTTGAAGCCGAAGGCGGGGTGGAAGTCAAACTTCACCGCCCCAACAGCAACCTTGGGGCCCACGGCCCGCTGGATGCGGGCGATGCCCTCGTTGCCAAAGCCGGCGCACAGCTCGATGGCGGAGCAGCCCTTGGCCGCCATTTCCTTGGCGATTTCCTCCGCCTGGGCATAGTTGGCCATCCCGACAACATTCATGTTGATCGAATCACCCTCAATCCGGGCCACGTCCTTGGCCGGGTCACAGCCCGGGGCCACATACAAAAACGCACATTCAAATTTCATAGGAAACCTCTCCTTTGCGATTCCATTGGAATTGGGTCGATTATAGCACAACCCTCGCCCGGACGCAACGGGGCGGCAATCTCTTTTGCGGCTCCATACGAATCCCCGCCCTCCGGTCAGCCGGAGGGTGGGGGGCATGGGGAAAGCATGGAGACTTTTATTCTAAATTCAGCCGCCGGTGGAGCATGTGGATGGTGATGCAGTAGAGGATGGCGGCGTAAACGGCCGAGACGGCGATCCCGGCCCACATGATGCTGTGGACGGCGCCGGCGGGGGTGAGGCTGTTGTACCAGACGCTCAGGGTGTCCAGGCCGGGGATGCTGACCATCAGGCCGATACCGGAGATGATTTGAACAACGACCTGGATGGCGAAGAAGAATGCCACCGACAGGAGCATCTTATGCTGGGTAAAGCTGTGGCCAATGGCCAGGGGGGTGTAGAAGGTGAGGCAGGTGACCACACAGCTCACCAGGAAGAGGAGGAGAACCTCCAGGATCAAAGCCACACCGTTGCCCACGTAATAGGCGGTGAGCTGCTGGGCCACCTCCTGCCAGAACCGAGCGAAGGAGCTGAACATCTCCATGTTCGCCGTCAGGGCCACAAGAGCCAGGGTATCCACCACCGCGGCCCCCAGGAACCAGACGGCGGAGACAAGCAGCTTCGACCACACCAGGGAGTGGGTGGACACGGGCAGGGTGAACATCACATAGCCCTCGTCGGCCATCAGGTTGCTGCGGAAGCGTAGGATGGCCTGGATCACCGCCACCACAAAGGTGGCGATCAGGGCCAGCACAAAGCCGATGGTGATGATGAAAGCGATCACCGCCAGCAGATTTCGACCCATCATGTTGTCATAGGTGACCATCTCGGTCCACAGGCTGGTGGCCCGGGTCATCAGCGCCAGCAGGATGGTGATGAGATACAGGGGGAGCATTACCCGGGCGGTGGCCCGGAACTCATGTTTCAACAATTTTCTCAGCATTTGTATACCTCCCGGAACAGCGCGTCCACGCTCATGCCCTTCTCCTCCCGGATGGCATCCACGGTGGACTGGAAGAGGATCTGCCCCCGGTCAATGAAAATCACTTCGTCCAAAATTTTCTCCACGTCGGCAATCAGGTGGGTGGAGATGATGACCGAAGCCTCGGGGTTGTAGTTGCGGATGATGGTATCCAGGATATAGTCCCGGGCCGCCGGGTCCACGCCGCCGATGGGCTCATCCAGCAGGTAGAGCTTGGCCTGGCGGCTCATGGCCAGAATGAGCTGGACCTTTTCCCGGGTGCCCTTGGACATCTGCTTCATCCGCTGCTTGGGGGAGATCTCCAGGCGATCCAGCATCTCCTCGCTGCGCTTGCGGTCGAAGTCGGTGTAGAAGTCCTCGTAAAAATCCTGTAGCTGCTTCACGGTCATCCACAGGGGCAGGCTGGTCCGCTCGGGCAGGTAGGAGACCATGGCGTGGCTCTCCTTCCCGGGGGACCGGCCGCCTACCCACAGCTCCCCGGCGGTGGGGACCAGCAGGCCGTTGGCCAGTTTAATCAGGGTGGTCTTGCCGCTGCCGTTGGGGCCTAAGAGGCCCACGATGCGGCCGGGCTCGATGCCGAAGCTCACCCCGTCCAGGGCGGTCATGGCGCCGAAACGTTTGGTGAGCCCTTTACATTCCAGAATGTTCATGGTTTCCCTTCTCTCCTTCTAACTTCACAAAGGTGAGGATCTCGTCCATCTGGAAGCCCAGATGGTACATCCCCTCCAAAAAGTCCTTGACCCGGTTACGCGCCAGGTCCTCTCTCAGCTTGCTAATCCGCGGGCCGTCCTCGGTGACAAACCGGCCGGCGGTGCGCTGGCTGTACACCAGCTCCTCCCGCTCCATCTCCATCAGGGCCCGCTGCATGGTGTTGGGATTCACCCCCGCCTCGGCGGCCAGGTCCCGCACCGAGGGCAATCGCTCCCCCGGCAGCAGGGCACCACTGACGATCTTTTGCTGAATCTGGGCGATGAGCTGGGTGTAGATGGGGATGTCATTGCGAAATTGCCAAGCCATTTCCATCCCTCCTTGGTCTGTATTTTTGTATTGTTGTACTGCTCGGTTAATACAATAGCACATTTTCCGAGTTTGTCAATCCCTTTTTCAGAAAAAAATCAGAAAATCACAAGGAAAATGGAATTGACGGCTGGGGCGGGCTATGGGAGAATAAAATTGTGGTGGTGTAGGATCACGCCACCCACCCCAATTCTGTTTATAAGGAGGGCTTCCCCATGAAACCCTGGCACAAGCTTTCGCTGCTTCTAGCCGCCCTGCTCCTCTGCCTGGCGGCCGCCGCCTGCTTTGGCGGCGAGGGCAAAAACGAGACCGATCTCCCCGACGAAGCCCTGGACGAGGCAGTCACCGCCGCCCTGCACCAAGATGCCGGCGGTTACTACGCAGGAGAATATTTCACCACGGCCCAGATCCTTCTGGATGCCCAGCAGACCGACACCGGGTATGAGGTTTACTCCGTAGACAGCGTGGCCTATTACAGCTTCCTCAACGGCAAGTTTATCCCTGTCTCCGGCACCGGGGCTATCCCCCACAAGTTCACCTTCGCCAAGGGAACCGACGGGCAGCTCACCCTGACTGACTACTGGCAGCCCACCGACGGCAACCTTTATGCAGACTCCATCAAAGAGGCCTATCCCGCCGGGCTCCAGTCCAAGGCCATCCACGCCGACCGGTACTACGAAAAGCTGGTCCAGCAGCAGGAAACCCAGGCCCAGGCCTATCTGGACCGCATCGGCCGCCAGGCAGAGATCGGCGACTACGGCGACTTCGACTTCCCCCTGGCCACCGACCAAGGCATGTCCGTGGCCGTCTCCAACGCCCTGCTGGGGCTGGAAGAGCTCTCCCCCTACCCCTATTACATCGGCACTGAGGAGCGGGTGGAGGACGGCATCCGGTGGGTCTACGAGGCCGCCTGGGAGCACGACGGCGACGGAAACGGCACCGCCACCTACACCAAATACTGCTACGACGACGGCGAGATCGCCGACCAGATCAGTTTTCTGGTCCACGGTGAGACCTATGAAAAACTCGACGCTTGATGGAATCCCCCCGGAGCGAGCTTCCCCGCTCCGGGGGATTTTTTTGGCACTTTTCCCCAGGGTTTGTCAAAGGAATCCCGCAGCCACCTTGCGCCGGTGCGTCTATGACCCACGCCGAGGAATCCTCAACGCTCGCCCTCATCCGACCCGGCTTCGCCGGCCCACCTTCCCCCCCAGGGGAAGGCGATTGGCAAACCCTGTTGGCCTATTGTAGAAAACTACCGTAGTAATAACCCCAACGTAGCAAAGCACGTAGGCTTCCCCTTGGGGGGAA
>JALERU010000024.1 GCA_022764045.1 Clostridiales bacterium
TCCTTCTCGATCTGGGCCATGGCGGCGGCGAACTGCTGGCCGCAGTCGCAGCGCAGGGAGCCGAAGGTGTCGCCGGTGAGGCACTCGGAGTGGACCCGGCAGAGGATGTCCTGGCCGTCGCCGATGTCGCCCTTTACCAGAGCCACGTGGTGCTGGCCGTTGATCTTGTTCACATAGCCGTAGGCGGTGAAGTCGCCGTACTTGGTGGGCATCCTGGTGACGGTGACCCGCTCCACCAGGACTTCGTGGCGCTTCCGATAGGCCTGGAGGTCCTTGATGGTGATGAAGGTCAGGCCCCACTTCTTGGCCAGCTCAATGAGCTCGGGGGTGCGCATCATGGTGCCGTCCTCCCGCATGATCTCGCAGCACAGGCCGCACTGCTTCAGGCCGGCCAGACGGAGCAGGTCCACGGTGGCCTCGGTGTGGCCGTTGCGCTCCAGCACGCCGTTCTCCTTGGCCAGCAGGGGGAACATGTGGCCGGGACGGCGGAAGTCCTCGGGCTTGGCCCCCTCCTCCACGCACTTCATGGCGGTGATGGAGCGCTCGGCGGCGGAGATGCCGGTGGTGGTGTCCACGTGGTCGATGGACACGGTGAAGGCGGTCTCGTGGTTGTCGGTATTCCGGGTGACCATCTGGGGGAACTGGAGCTTCCGGACGTACTCTTCGGACATGGGCATGCAGATGAGGCCCTTGCCGTGGGTGGCCATGAAGTTGATGTTGGCGGTGGTGGCGAACTCTGCCGCGCAGATGAGGTCGCCCTCGTTCTCCCGGTCGGGGTCGTCGGTGCAGAGGATCATCTTGCCTTGGCGGAGATCCTCCAGGGCCTCTTCGATGGTGTTGTACTGAAACATGGCGCTTGCTCCTTTCAATAGCCGCAGCGGGTCAAAAATTCTTTGGTGATACCGGAGGCGGGCGGGCGCTTCTCGGCTTCCCGGGGGAAGTGGAGAAGCTTTTCCACATACTTTCCGATGATGTCGGTTTCTAAATTCACAAGATCCCCCGGCCTGCGCTGGGAGAGGACGGTGACGGCCACCGTGTGGGGGATGGCGGAGATGGCGAAGGAGGTGTCATCCACCCGGGCCACGGTGAGGCTGATGCCGTCGATGGTGATGGAGCCCTTCTCCACCACGTATTTCAGCACCTCGGGCCCGGCGGCGATGGTGTACCAAATGGCGTTGTCGTCCTTCTCCACCGACCGGACGGTGCCCATGCCGTCCACGTGGCCGGCCACGATGTGGCCCCCGAAGCGGCCGTTGGCCGCCATGGCCCGCTCCAAATTCACGGGGCTGCCGGGCCGGAGCTGGGCCAGAGCGGAGCGGTTCAGGGTCTCGTGCATCACGTCGGCGGTGAAGCCCGTGGGGGAGAAGGAGGTGGCGGTGAGGCAGACGCCGTTGACGGCGATGCTGTCTCCCAAATGGATGTCCTCCAGCACCACCTTGGCCTGGATCTCCAGCACGGCGCTGTGGGGGCCTTTGCGGATGGATTTGAGGGTGCCCATCTCTTCCACGATGCCGGTAAACATTTACTTTGCCACCTCGCTTTCCAAGAGGAAGTCCGGACCCAGCCGGGTCAGGACGGGGGTTTTGAGCTGCAACGCCTGGTCGGGGTGGGGGAAGCCCTGGCCTCCCACCGGGGACTTGGCTCCCTTGCCTCCCAGGATTTTCGGGGCGATATAGGCCTGGACCTTGTCCACCAGCCCCCCCTGGACCGCCGCCCAGTGGAGGGTGGCGCCCCCTTCCAGCAGGACGCTGTCCACCCCCATTTTCCCCAGCAGGTCCATGAGGGCGTTGAGATCCACATGGCCCCCCTCCTGGGGCACGGGGAGGATGTTCACCCCCAAGCTGCGGTAGGGGGCCAGCCGGCCCTCTTGGGTGACGCAGGTGGCCAGATAGGTGGGGACGGCTTGGGCGGTCTGGACCACCTGGGCGGCCAGGGGGGTGCGCAGGTTCGTGTCGCAGATCACCCGCAGGGGGTTCCGCCCACCCTCCAGGCGGCAGGTGAGCTGGGGGTCGTCGGCAATCACCGTGTCCACCCCCACCATGATGGCCCGGAAGCGGTTCCGCTGGGTGTGCACATGGCGGCGGGCTTCCTCCCCCGTGATCCACTGGGAGGCCCCGGTGTAGGCCGCCAGCTTACCGTCCAGGGTCATGGCGTATTTCAGCACCACGTAGGGCCGGCCCGTCTGGATGAAGTGGAAGAACACGTCGTTCAGGGCCCGGCATTCCTCTGCCAGCACCCCTTCGGTGACCTGGACCCCGTGGCTGCGCAGAATCTCCAGCCCCTTGCCCGCCACCAGAGGGTTGGGGTCGCCGGAGCCCACCACCACCCGGGCAATGCCCGCCTCCAAAATGGCGTCGGTGCAGGGGGGCTGCCGGCCGTGGTGGCAGCAGGGCTCTAAGGTGACGTACATCGTGGCCCCGGCGGGGTCGGCCGAGCAGGCGGCCAGGGCGGCCCGCTCGGCGTGGAGATCCCCGCACCGGGCGTGGTACCCCCGGGCGATGATCTGGCCGTCTTTCACGATCACAGCCCCCACCATGGGGTTGGGGCTGGTCCAGCCGGCCCCTTTCCGGGCCAGGTCCAGAGCCAAAGCCATAAATTCCTGATCTGTCATACTTGCCACCTCCGGGAAAGAAAAAAACGCTCGGAAGCAAACCTTCAGAGCGTGTAAACCGTGTAAACTGTGTGCGGAAAGAACCACCGGCAATCCCACCGCCTCCTGCCATGAAAAAACCCTGGAACGCATACACATCCCAGAGCAATCCACGACAAACAGACGGGGAGACTCCCCGCGTCAATCGCCTATCTTCTTCCATCCAGACTATACTGTCGGTTTTGGAATCACACCAAATCCTGCCGCACGCGGCTCGCGGACTATACCGCCGATCGGGAATTTCACCCTGCCCTGAAGATCGCTATTTCATTGTCTGATAAAACGTTACTCCCGCGAAAGGGGATTGTCAAGGGGGATGGTGAGGAAATGGGGGAATTTTGTGGAAAGAGGAGAAAAATGACCGGGAGATGCGGGAGGATTCTGGGTGACATTGCCATGGCGAGGGCCTGCTTCCTGTTGCTGTGGGAATATTTCCTAAGAACGGGATTCATTTTAGAAGTCCTGTTGGGAAAAATCAACGGCCAAAAGCCATGAAAATAGGAAGTCATACTTCACAAGAGTTGTGTGATTGCGTAGAAGTGTTTGTATGTGAAATCTTTCCAGAAAAAAAGACGCCGCCGGGCCGCCGGGACCGGGGATTTCCGAGGATTTTTCCAAAAAATTGAGAAAACCCCTATGCAAATCCAGACAGTTATAGTAAAATGGCAAAAGAGAATACCCCTTTGCCGGCCCCGGCGGCTGGCGGAGGGCAGGAGGTATTTATGGATAAACCAAAGTATCAGCGGGTCCTGCTGAAGATCAGCGGAGAGGCCCTGGCCGGCGCGCCGGGACGGGGCATCGACTTTGCCTTCGCCCACCAGGTGTGCCAGGTGGTGAAAGACTGCGTCAGCCGCGGGGTCCAGGTGGGCCTGGTGGTGGGCGGCGGCAACTTCTGGCGGGGCGTGAAGGACGGCGGCGGCAACATGGCCCGGGTCCGGGCCGACCAGATGGGTATGCTGGCCACCGTCATCAACAGTCTGGCCCTCCAGGACGTGCTGGAGCAGGTGGGGCAGCCCGCCCGGGTCCTCACCTCCATCCCCATGGGCCCGGTGGGGGAGATCTGCTCCCAGGCCGCGGCCGACCGCTATCTGGAAGGGGGCGCCGTGGTGATCTTCGCCGGCGGCACCGGCAACCCCTATTTCTCCACAGACACGGCAGCCGTCCTCCGGGCGGCGGAAATCCAGGCGGATATCATCCTCCTGGCCAAAAACATCGACGGCGTCTACAGCGCCGACCCCAAGAAAGACCCCGGTGCCGTGAAATACGACGCCATCAGCTATGACAAGGTCCTGGCCGATCACTTGCAGGTGATGGACCTCACCGCCACCTCCCTAGCCCTGGAGAACCACATCCCCGCCATGGTCTTCGCCCTGGCGGATCCCCAGAATATCCTGCGGGCGGTGATGGGAGAGCGCATCGGCACCATTGTAGAGGAGGAGACAAAGTCATGAAGGAACTGTATCAGGAATACGAGAGAAAAATGCAAAAGACCATCGACGTGGTCGCCAGCGACTTCGCCGGCGTCCGGGCCGGCCGGGCCAACGCCGCCGTGCTGGATAAGATCACCGTGGAATACTACGGCACCGAAACCCCCATCCACCAGGTGGCCTCCATCTCCACCCCCGACGCCCGCACCCTGGTCATCCAGCCCTGGGACGGCACCCTGCTCAAGGCCGTGGAAAAGGCCCTGCTGGTGTCTGATCTGGGCATCAACCCCCAGAACGACGGCAAGGTCATCCGCCTGGTCTTCCCGCAGCTGACCGAGGAGCGCCGGAAGGAGCTGACCAAGCAGGTGAAGAAATACGGGGAAAACGGCAAGGTGGCCATCCGCAACATCCGCCGGGACGCCGTGGAAAAGTTTAAGGCCATGAAGAAAAAGTCCGAGATCACCGAGGACGACCTGAAGGACCTGGAAGAGGACATGCAGAAGCTCACCGACAAGCGCTGCAAGGAGATCGACGACCTGACTGCCAAAAAGGAAGCCGAGCTCATGGCCGTGTAAGGGTTCGCCATGGCCTTTTGGAACAAGAAAAAACAGCCGGAGGCAGGGGAGGGGCCCGATCCCTCCCGCCTGCCCCGGCACATTGGCATTATTATGGACGGCAACGGCCGCTGGGCCAAAAAGCGGGGCCTGCCCCGCACCGCCGGCCACGCCGCCGGGGCGGAGACCTTCCGCACCATCGCCTACCGCTGCCGGGACCTGGGCATCCCCTACCTCACCGTCTACGCCTTCTCCACCGAGAACTGGAAACGTCCGGCGGAGGAGGTTTCGGCTATCATGGACCTGCTGCGGAAATACCTGCTGGAGGCCCTGGAAAAAATGGAGAAGGACGGCTTCCGTATCCGTTTTTTCGGGGATATCGAGCCCTTACCCCCTGAGCTGCGCCAGCTCTGCCTGGAAACCGTGGAGACCGGCTCCCATGTGGCGGGGGCCAAGTATCAGATCAACGTCTGCCTGAACTACGGCGGACGGGACGAGATTCTGCGGGCCGCCCGGGCCTGGGGACGGGACCTCCTCTCCGGCCGCCAGCAGGTGGAGGACCTCACCGAGGAGACCTTCGCCCGGTATCTGGACAGCCAGACCATTCCCGACCCCGACCTCATCATCCGCCCCAGCGGGGAGCTGCGGCTGTCCAACTTTCTCCCCTGGCAATCGGCCTACGCCGAGTTTTATTTTACCGATGTGCTCTGGCCCGACTTCAGCCCCGCGGTCCTGGATGAGGCCCTGGTGGACTTCCAGCGGCGCCAGCGCAGATTTGGAGGCGTATAACGTGAAAAATCGTATCTTAGTGGCCTGTGTGGGCGTGCCTGTGATCTTAGTGGTCCTGTTTGTCCTGCCGGCGCCCTTTACCCCCGCCCTCATCGCCGTGCTCTCCGCGGTGGGCACCTATGAGGCCCTCCATGCCATCGGCATGAACCACCCCCGCATCGCCCTGTACACCGCTATCATCGCCCTGGCCATCCCCTTCTGGGTCCACTTTGGCGAGCCCCGCCAGTGGGGCCTGCTGGTGCTGCTGGTCTACCTGCTGCTCATCGCCATCGAGTCCTTCGCCAGCCACCTGCGGGTGAAGCTGGACCGGGTGGGCGCTGGGTTCTTCTTCGCCTTTCTCATCTCCTACTGCCTCTCCTCTGTGGTGCGGGTGGCAAACGAGACGGGGGAGCTGCGCACCAGCTATATTTTCCTGCCCATCCTCATCCCCTTCGTGGTGGATGCTGGGGCCATGATCGTGGGGAAATTTCTGGGGAAGCGGAAGCTCACCCCCCATCTCTCCCCCAAGAAAACCGTGGAGGGGGCCATCGGCGGCCTCGTCGTGGGCGTGGTCATCGCCATTGTCTATGGGATCTTCTTCCACTTTGTCACCAAGGTGGAGGTGAACTATTACTTCCTGGCCGTCTACGGCCTGCTGGGGGGCGTTATCACCCAGGTGGGGGACCTCTTCTTCTCCTACCTCAAGCGCACCCGGAAGCTCAAGGACTTCGGCCATATCTTCCTGGACCACGGCGGGGTGCTGGACCGCTTCGACAGCGTGATCTTTGCTGCCCCCGTCCTTGAGCTGCTGATCCTCTGGCTGCCCGCCTTCAAATAAGGGAGGCGCGCCAGATGAGATCACTTTCCATCCTGGGCTCCACCGGTTCCATTGGCCGCCAGACCCTGGAGGTGGCCGAGACCTGCGGCCACCGGGTGGCGGCCCTCACGGCCCGCAGCAGTGTGGATCTGCTGGAGGCCCAGGCCAGAAAATTTCATCCCATCCTCGTGGCGGCGGCGGAGCCAACCGCCGCCGCCGCTTTGGCCTGCCGGCTGGCGGACACCGACATTCGGGTCCTGGCCGGGGAGGAGGGGATTTTGGCCGCCGCCGCCCTGCCCCAGGCCGACACGGTGGTCACCGCCCTGGTGGGCATCGCGGGCCTGGCCCCCACCCTGGCGGCCATCGACAGCGGCAAGCGCATCGCCTTGGCCAACAAGGAGACCCTGGTTTGCGCCGGTCCCCTGGTGATGGCCCGGGCCAAGGAAAAGGGGGCGGAGATCGTCCCCGTGGACTCGGAGCACTCGGCCATTTTCCAAAGCCTCCAGGGCAGCCACGGCAAAGAGCTCAAACGCATCCTCCTCACCGCCTCCGGCGGCCCCTTCTTCGGCTGGAGCCGGGAGGAGCTGGCGAAGGTCACCCCCGCCCACGCCCTGAAGCACCCCAACTGGTCCATGGGGGCCAAGGTGACCATCGACTCGGCCACCCTGATGAACAAGGGCCTGGAGCTGCTGGAGGCCATGTCCCTGTTCGGCGTGCCCCCGGAAAAAATCGAGATTTTGATCCACCGGGAGAGCATACTCCACTCCGCGGTGGAATACTGTGACAACAGCGTCATCGCCCAGCTGGGGGCCCCCGACATGCGCCTACCCATCCAGTACGCCCTGTCCTGGCCCCACCGCACCCCCGGCCCGGCGGACCCCCTGGACCTTTTCACCGCCGGCAAGCTCACCTTCGCCCGGCCCGACGTGACGACCTTCCGCTGCCTGGCCCTGGCTATCCAGTCCGCCAAGGAGGGAGGGACCGCCCCTGCCATCCTCAACGGCGCCAACGAGGTCGCTGTGGCCAGGTTCCTGGCGGGGGAGATCGGGTTCCTGGAGATCCCCCGGGTGGTGGAGACCGCCCTGAACACCGTGCCACGGGGAGAAAGACTGACCCTGGAGGCCGTCTATGAGGCGGACCGGGCGGCACGGGCAGCGGCGGAGGCGGTTTGTTGAGCCGTCCTGCCGGGTACCCTTTGGGAGGGGGTTGGTGATTCTATTACCAACGCCGTGGAAACCTCAACGCCCGCCCTCATCCGACCCGGCCCTTCGGGCCGGCCCACCTTCCCCCCCAGGGGAAGGCGATTGTCAAAGCCTGTGTGGCTTATGTAGAAAACTACCATAGCAAAAAACCCAACGTAGCATAAGCACGTAGGCTTCCCCTGGGGGGTCGAACTGTCCGGGGGACAGTTCGATTCAATCCAATGCGAAGCCACCTTAAACCATAGCTGTCAGCGGAGCTGACTGATGAGGGGGCGATTTCGTAGTGACGGTGGGTAGAAGAATCCCGTTGCCACCTTAGGCCGGTGCGTCGATTCCCCACGCTGTGGAAACCTCAACGCCCGCCCTCATCCGACCCGGCCCTTCGGGCCGGCCCACCTTCCCCCCCAGGGGAAGGCGATTGGCATACCCTGTATGGCTTATGTGGAAAACTACCGTAGCAAAAATCCCAACGTAGCATAGCACGTAGGCTTCCCCTCGGGGGGAAGCTGTCAGCGGAGCTGACTGATGAGGGGGCGATCTCGGTGTAACGGTGGGTAGAGGAATCCCGTTGCCACCTTTTACCGTAGCAGACTCCCCCCCACCCCCCCAGGGGAGACCAATCCCCCCAAAAAATTCCCATTGTTGAGGTGAACAATTTGCTCTATATCATCATCGGTATCCTCCTCTTCGGCTTCCTCATCGCCATCCATGAGTGGGGCCACTTCATCACCGCCAAACTCCTGGACGTCCAGGTGAATGAATTTTCCATCGGCATGGGTCCCGCCCTGTTCTCCCGGAAAAAGGGCGAGACCCAGTATTCCCTCCGGGCCTTCCCCGTGGGGGGCTACTGCGCCATGGAGGGGGAGGACGCCGAGAGCGACAACCCCCGGGCCTTTTCCCGCAAAGCCCCCTGGCGGAAGCTCATCATCCTGGCCGCCGGGTCGGTGATGAACTTTGTGGCGGGCTTTGTGCTGGTCCTCCTCCTGTTCGCCGCCACGGGCAGCTATGTGGTGCCTGTGGTGGACGGCTTTATGGAGGGCTTCTCCTGCGCCGGCGAGGACGGGCTGCTGGAGGGGGACCGGATTCTGTCTGTGAACGGCCACCGCATCGGGGTCTACTCCGACGTCTCCGCCCAACTGAATGCCGCCGCCGGGGAGGACTCCCTGGACCTGGTGGTGGAGCGGGACGGGGAGAAGGTGGTCCTCAATGACCTCCCTCTGACCCCCCAGGAATACACCGTGAACGGGGAGCCGGTGAAAATGTACGGCATCTACTTTGCCGTGGAGGAGGCCACCCTTCCCGGCCTGCTGGTCCAGAGCTGGCACACCTGCGGCTATTTCGCCCGGGCGGTGTGGTCGGGGCTGGCGATGCTGGTCACCGGCCAGGTGGGGCTGCAGGATATGTCGGGCCCCGTGGGGATTGTCTCCTATCTCAGCGAGGCCGGCAGCCAGGGGGGGAGCGTGACCGCCGGGCTGCAAAACGTGGTGTATATCATCGCCCTCATCGCCGTGAACCTGGCCATTATGAACCTGCTCCCCCTGCCCGCCCTGGACGGGGGCCGGATTCTGCTGCTGCTGGTGGGGGAGGTCTGGTTCCTCTTCTGCGGCAAAAAGCTGGACCCCAAGTACGAGGCCTGGATTCACGCCGTGGGCTTTTTCCTGCTGATCCTGCTGATGGTGGCCGTCACCTTCAGCGATATTTGGAAGCTGGTGACCTGAGATGACCAAACAAATTACCGTGGGCGGCCTGCCCCTTGGGGGCGGGGCTCCCGTGTCCATTCAGTCCATGACCAACACCCCCACCCAGGACGTGGAGGCCACCGTGGCCCAGATCCGCCGCCTGGCCGCTGCCGGGTGCCAGATCGTCCGGGTGGCCGTCCCCAACCTGGCCGCCGCCAAGGCTGTGGGGAAGATCAAGGAGCAGATTGACCTGCCCCTGGTGGTGGACATCCACTTTGACTACAAGCTGGCTCTGGAGTGCATCGCGGCCGGGGCGGACAAGGTCCGCATCAACCCCGGCAACATCGGCGGGGCCGACCGGGTCAAGGCCGTGGCCCAGGCCTGCGCCCGGAAAAACATCCCCATCCGCATCGGGGTTAACGGGGGCTCCTTGGAAAAGCCCATTTTGGCCAAATACGGCGGGGTGACCCCCCAGGCCCTGGTGGACTCAGCCTTCGGCCACATCGCCCTGCTCAACCGCTATGATTTCGACGACATCTGTGTCTCCCTGAAATCCTCCTCGGTCCCCATCACCATGGGGGCCTATCAGCTCATGCACCAGCAGTCGGACTACCCCCTCCACCTGGGGGTCACCGAGGCGGGCACCACCCGGATGGGGACCCTCAAATCCGCCGCCGGCATCGGGGGCCTTCTGGCCCTGGGCATCGGGGACACCCTGCGGGTGACCCTCACCGCCGACCCGGTGGAGGAGATCTACGCCGCCCGGGACATCCTCAAGGCCATCGGCCTGCGGCGGGAGGGCCCCGACCTCATCGCCTGCCCCACCTGCGGGCGGACGAAAATCGACCTGATCCCCCTGGCCCAAGCGGTGGAGGAAAAACTGAAAACCGTCACCAAGCCCATTACCGTGGCGGTGATGGGCTGCGCCGTGAACGGCCCCGGTGAGGCCTCGGCCGCCGACGTGGGGATTGCCGGGGGGAATGGGAAGGGGATTCTCTTCCGCCACGGGGAAGTGGTGAAGCAGGTGCCGCAGGAGGAACTGTTGGACGAACTGATGGCGCTCATTGAGGAGATTTGAGCTGTATCCTATGGCGGCCGAGACGGGCCGTGGTGCGGACCACATCGCAGGTGTCCTCGCCGGACGGGCCGCCTGCCCGGCGGGGGCCCCATTTCTCTGGAGAAATGGGGAAAAGAGCACCAGGGGGAAAGAGATTCTTTCCCCCTGGACCCCCAATCTCTGGTTTGGGGAGACTGTTGGGAATATTCATCTAATCAATTTACTGGCCTGGGACTCGCTAAGAGCCGGGCTGCGCCCGGTTGCTCCCTTCCATGGCGCCTGCGGGCGCTCATGCGGCCCATACCCTCCAGGCCCTACGGGCCCGCCCACCAGCTTGGGCGGGCTGGGGTAGGTGTTTGGGGGCCTTCGGGAGGGGGTGGGTGGGTCTATTACCTACGCCGAGGAAACCTCAACGCTCGCCCTCATCCGACCCGGCCCTTCGGGCCGGCCCACCTTCAGAGCTAAGGAATTTTTTGATTGAATATCCAACTGTCCCCCGGACAGTTGGACCCCCAGGGGAAGGCGATTGGCAAACCCTGTGTGGCTTATGTAGAAAAATATCGTAGCAATTACCCCAACGCAGCATAGCACGCAGGCTTCCCCTCGGGGGGAAGCTGTCACCGAAGGTGACTGATGAGGGGGCGATTTCGCCGTGACGATGGGCAGAAGAATCCCGCCCCCCCCCCCCTTTTACAGCAAGAAAAGAGAAAGGAACCCCAACCATGCCAGAAAAACACCTCCCTTTCTTTACCATGTTCTCCCAGTACCACCCCACCCCCGCCCTGGTCCAAACCCTCCAGGGCTGGCTGGTCACCGGCGCGGTGCTGGACAGCCACAACCGCACCATCGAGGCCCAGCTCCTCTGCCCCCAGCCCCCGGCCCCCGCCCTGTTGGAGCAGGTGGGCCGGGAGCTGGCCCAGGTCTATGGGCTGGCGGGCATCACCTTCCAGCCGGCTTGCCCTCCGGCGGACCAGGCCCCGGAGGAGGCCGTCCCCCCGCCCCCCAGCGACGAGGACGCCCCACCCCCGGAAGAAGAACTGCCCCCCGTGGAAGCGCCGGCCCCAGAACCCCCGCCCGCCGCGGAACCGGCTCCGGCCTCCCCGCCAGAGCCTGCGGCTCCCCCCGCCCCGGCGGAGGAGCCCCTTTCGGAGCAGGAGCGCCTCTTCCGCCAGACCGAGGCCCTGCGCCAGCAGGCCATGAAACAGGCCATGGCCGCCAAGCGTGAGGCCCAGGGCTTTTCCTCCAAGCGGATCTTCGGCACCCGCCAGATCAAAAAGGTTCCCCGGCCCATGAACACCCTGGAGCTGGACATGGGCGTGGTGGTGGTGGAGGGCGACGTCTTCGCTGTAGAGCACCGGGAGCTGAAAAAGCGCAGCGCTTGGGTCATCAGCTTCGACATCACCGACTACACCAGCTCCATCCGGGTGAGCAAATTCATGCCCGGGGAGGAGGGCCTGCCCATTGTGGAAGGGGTCAAGACGGGGATGCACTTGAAGATTTCCGGCCGGCTGAACCTGAACCGCTTTGACAACGACATGGTCCTGGAACCTCTCATCATCGAAACCGCCGAGAAGCCCGTGAAGAAGGACAACGCCCCGGAAAAGCGGGTGGAGCTCCACCTCCACACCAAGATGTCTCTCATGGACGCCCTCACTGACACCAAGGAGGCCGTGAAGCGGGCCATTGCCTGGGGCCACCCGGCCATCGCCATCACCGACCACGGGGTGGCCCAGTCCTTCCCCGACGCCTGGAGCGCCGGCAAGGGCAAGTGCAAGGTCCTGCTGGGCACCGAGGCCTACTACGTCAACGACGTGGACGAGCGCCTTACCGTCCGGGGCCCTCAGGACCAGGACCTGGACGGGGCCATCGTCTGTTTTGACCTGGAAACCACCGGCCTGAGCAAGCAGACCGACGTCATCACCGAAATCGGCGCCGTGGTGCTGGAAGAGGGGGAAGTGAAGGAGCGCTTCCAGACCTTCGTAGACCCCCAGCGGCGGCTGGCCCCCAACATCGTCCAGCTCACGGGGATCACCGACGACATGCTGGTGGGAGCCCCCAGCCAGGAGGAGGCCATCCGGGATTTCCTGGCCTTTGTGAATGGCCGCCCCCTAGCCGCCCACAACGCCGAGTTTGATATCGGCTTCATCCGGGCCGGGTGCGAGCGATACGGCATCCCCTTTACCCCCACCTTTTTAGACACCCTCCCCCTGGCCCAAAACCTGCTGCCCGAGCTGGGGAAATACAAGCTGGACATCGTCTGCCGCCACCTGAACCTGCCCGACTTCAACCACCACCGGGCCTCCGACGACGCGGCCATGGTGGGTCACATGCTGGTGCCCTTCATCCAGATGCTAAGGGACCGGGGGGTGAACACCCTCCAGCAGGTAAACCCCACCCTGTCCAAAACCAGCTCTCTGGGGAAAGCCAAGCGGATGCCCAAGCATCTCATCGTCCTGGCCAAAAACCAGACCGGCCTGCGGAACCTGTACAAGCTCATCTCCCTGGCCCACCTGAACTATTTTAAGCGATTCCCCATCATGCCAAAGAGCGAGATCAACCAGAACCGGGAGGGCCTGATCTTGGGCTCCGCCTGCGAGGCCGGGGAGCTCTACCAGGCCATCGTCCGGGGCAAGGACTGGGAGGAGCTCTGCCGCATCGCCTCCTGGTATGACTACCTGGAGATCCAGCCCCTGTCCAACAACGGCTTCATGGTCCGCCCGGACAAAAACGGCAAGACCATCGCCAAGGACTGGGAGCAGATTAAGGAGTGGAACCGCACCGTGGTCCGCCTGGGAGAGACCTTGGGCAAACCCGTCTGCGCCACCGGCGACGTCCACTTCCTGGACCCCCAGGACGAGGCCTACCGCCACGTCCTGCTGGACACCAAGGGCTTTGACGACGCCGACTCTCCCAACCCCCTCTACTTCCGCACCACGGAAGAGATGCTGGCGGAGTTCGCCTATCTGGGGGAGGAAAAGGCCTACGAGGTGGTGGTCACCAACACCCAGCTGGTGGCCTCCTGGTGCGACGACGTAAAACCCCTGCCCGACGGCCTCTTCGCCCCCAAGCTGGAAAACTCCGCCGAGGAGCTGTACAACCTGGTCTGGGGCAAGGCCCACGAGCTCTACGGAGAGGACCCGCCCCAGATCGTCAAGGACCGCATCGAGCTGGAGCTGCCCGGCATCATCGAGCGAAAGTACGACGTCATCTACATGTCCGCCCAGAAATTGGTGCAAAACTCCCTGGAGCACGGCTACCTGGTGGGCTCCCGTGGCTCGGTGGGCTCCTCCATCGTGGCCTTCCTGTCGGGGATCACCGAGGTGAACTCCCTGCCCCCCCACTACCGCTGCCCCCACTGCAAGCACGCGGACTTTGCCGCCGGGGAGGGCTACGGCTGCGGCGCGGACATGCCCGACGGGGTCTGCCCCGTCTGCGGCACGAAGTATGTGAAGGACGGCTTCAACATCCCCTTCGAGACCTTCCTGGGCTACGGGGGCAAAAAGGTCCCCGACATCGACCTGAACTTCTCCGGGGAGTACCAGGCCAACGCCCACCGATACACCTTCGAGCTCTTTGGGGAGAGCCACGTTTTCCGGGCGGGGACCATCGGCACCGTGGCGGAGAAGACCGCCTACGGCTATGTGAAAAAGTACCTGGCCGCCCGGGGCCTCCAGGTGACCAAGGCCGAGGAAAACCGCCTGGCCATGGGCTGCACCGGGGTCCGCCGGACCACCGGCCAGCACCCTGGCGGCATGGTGGTCATCCCCCAGGACCATGAAATTTACGACTTCTGCCCCGTCCAGCACCCCGCCGACGACACGGGCACCGACATCATCACCACCCACTTTGACTACCACAAGATGGAGGACAACCTCCTCAAGCTGGACATGCTGGGCCACGACGACCCCACCATGATCCGCATGATGGAGGACCTCACCGGGGTCAACGCCCAGGAGATCCCCCTGGACGACAAGGACACCATGACCATCTTCACCAACTCCGCCCCCCTGGGCTATGAGGACGACCCGGTCTTAGGCCCCACCGGGGCCGTGGCTGTGCCGGAGTTTAACACCAAGTTCACCCGCCAGATGCTCTGCGACACCCAGCCCGAGCGGTTCAACACCCTCATCCGCCTGTCGGGCTTCTCCCACGGCACTGACGTGTGGCTGGGGAACGCCCGGGACCTCATCGTCTCCGGCACCGCCACCGTCGACTCCACCGTGGGCTGCCGGGACGACATCATGCTCTATCTCATGGAGCAAGGGGTGGAGCCCAAGCTGGCCTTCGACATCATGGAGGCCGTGCGAAAGGGCAAGGTGAAAAAGGGCGGCTTCCAGGCCGGCTGGGAGGAGGCCATGCACAAAGCCAACGTGCCCCAGTGGTACATCGACTCCCTGGCCAAAATTGGCTACCTCTTCCCCAAGGCCCACGCCGTGGCCTATGTCATGATGGCCTTCCGCATCGCCTGGTTCAAGGTCCACCAGCCCCTGGCCTTTTACGCGGCCTATTTCTCCATCCGGGCCAAGGCCCTGGACGCCACCTGCATGTGCCAGGGCATGGAGGTCTGCCGCCAGAAGATGAAGGAGATCGAGGCCAAGGACAAGGACGCCGCCGCCGTGGAGGAAGACATGCTGGTGACCTTGGAGGTCTGCTACGAGTTCTACCTCCGGGGCTTCGAGTTTGAGCACATCGACCTCTACCGCTCCGACGCCACCAAGTTTCTCATGGACGCCGAGAAGGGGACCCTCCTGCCCCCCTTCACCGCCATCCCCGGCCTGGGGGAGACGGCGGCCATCTCCATCGTGGAAAACCGCACCGGCCGGACCTTCATCTCCCAGGAGGAGCTGCTGGCCGCCTGCCCCAAGGTCTCCAAGACCCACGTGGAGCAGCTCCGGGCCGCCGGGGCCCTGGGGGCCATGCCGGAGACCAGTCAGATGAGCTTATTTGGATAACACACGAAAAAGTCACGCAAAGATGCTTTGCGTGACTTTTTTTGGGGACTTGGGGGTTCTGCGACGGGATTCTTCTACCCGCCAGTCTTCCGTATCGCCCCCTCATCCGTCGCCTTCGGCGCCAGCTATGGTTTCAGGTGGCTTCGCATTAGATTGTATCGAACTGTCCCCCGGACAGTTCGACCCCCAAGGGGAAGCCTACGTGCTATGCTACGTTGGGGTTTTTGATACGGTAGTTTTCTACAATAGGCCACACAGGGCTTGCCAATCGCCTTCCCCTGGGGGGGAAGGTGGGCCGGGCCAACGGCCCGGGTCGGATGAGGGCGAGCGTTGAGGATTCCACGGCGTTGGTAATAGACCCACCAGCCCAAGGTGGCAGCGGGATTCCTCTACCCGCCGTTACATCGAGATCGCCCCCTCATCAGTCAGCTGCGCTGCCAGCTTCCCCCCGAGGGGAAGCCTACGCTACTACGATACGTTGGAGTTATTAACTACGGTAGATTTCTACATAAGCCACACAGGATATGCCAATCGCCTTCCCCTGGGGGTCCAACTGTCCGGGGGACAGTTGGATATTCAATCAAAAAATTCCTTAGCTCTGAAGGTGGGCCGGCCCAAAGGGCCGGGTCGGATGAGGGCGAGCCTGGAGGATTCCACGGCGTAGGCAACAGATAACCCACCTCTGTAAAGGCGATTCATGAATCGCCCCTACGGAATTTGTGGTACTTTCCCAAAAAAGAGGAGGCAAAGACTCTTTGCGTGACTTTTTTCGCCCCGTCTGCTACCATAAAGTTGGAGGTGATCCCCATGAAAATCGGTACCAACATCAAAAAGCTCCGCATTGCCCAGGGTCTCACCCAAGACCAGCTGGCGGAGAAACTATACGTCACCCGCCAGACGGTATCCAGCTGGGAGCGTTCAGCCTCCAACCCCAACTTAGAGCAGTTAGAAGCCATCTCCGCCGCTCTGGAGATCGACGTGATGACCCTTCTTTACGGCCCCCAAAAAAATTACCGTCCCAGCCGGGAGCAGATCCTTCGGGCGGTTGGGCTCGCGCTGCTGGTTCTGGTGATGTGGGCTGCCTGCTGGCGGCTGGGGCACTGGAGCGAGAGGATGCTGAAGGAGTATGGGGATGTTTTCCCACACTTTCTCTATTATTACTACCAGGTCCTCACCGCCGCTTTGGCGGGGGTAGCCCTGATTGCCCTGGCCCGGCTGCGGTGGAAGCTGCCCCTGGAGGGCCGGGGCCGCCGGATCTGCTTGGGCGTGGGCCTGGCGCTGCTGGCTGTGGTGCTGAGCTACGGGCCTTTGGCCGGTCTGTCCATGGCCTGGGGGAATCTGCTCCCCCCGTGGGTGAACCAAGCCATTGGCACCATCCTTTGGAGCCTGTGGAAGGGGATATTCAAGGCCCTGACAGTCCTGGCCGGCGGCCTGCTGTGCCTGGTCCGGAAACCGAGAGAGAAGGGGACACAACAGGAAGAGAGGGATCAGACATGAAGATCGGCACCAACATCAAAAAGCTCCGTACGGCTCAGGGCCTCACCCAGGACCAGCTGGCGGAGAAACTATACGTCACCCGCCAGACGGTATCCAGTTGGGAGCGTTCGGCCTCCAACCCCAACTTAGAGCAGCTGGAGGCCGTCGCCGCCGCTCTGGGGGTGGACATCATGGCCCTTCTTTACGGCCCCCAGCCCCAGTACCGGCCCACCGCCCGGCGGGTGATTGTGACCCTGGCGCTGGTGGGGGCGGCGGTGGCAGCCACGGCCCTGGGGTATGGGATGCTCCACGACTGGCTCCGCCACTATGCCATGCGGGCTGTGTGGGGCTGCTACGTGTTCCTGATGTTCTGTTTCGGGCCTTTCCTGGGGCTCCTTTGGGGCCTGGGGGCGGGGGCCCTGGGGTCGCTGCGCTGGCGGCTGGCCCTGCCCCGGCAAAAGAAGTGGGCCTGCCTGGCGGGGGCAGTGGCTGCCCTGGCGGTGAACCCGCTGCTGTATGCGGGGGGCAAGCTCATCTCCTGGCACATGATGAAATTTTGGGCGACGGCCCACGAGGGGGTGGGCCTGCTCACAGGGTTGGTGGCCGGGGTGCTCTTGTATCTGGCGTGGAATCCCGACGAGCGGGGAAAGGAATCAGGAAAATAAGGGAAACGGCCTGCTGAGAGAACAGCAGGCCGTTGATGGATCACTGGGGGAGCCCCTGCTCCAGCAGCAGCTCCAGGAAAGCGGACAGGAGGACGTTGGCGGTGATGAGCTCATAGGTGGGGCCGTCCATCCGGTCAACCCGGAGGGCGTAGAGGATGGCGATGCGGTTGTGGTCCTCGGGCTGGAGTTTTATCTGGTACTCCGTGCCGTTCACCACCAGGGGGACGGTGTAGGAGGGGTCCAGGGGGGAGGTGAGGGCCAGGGCTTGGAGGTCCTGGCAGAAGCGGTCGTATTTTGGGGCTTTTAATTGTCGGATCACCATAGAAGTTCGTTCCTTTCTTTTGTGTTGCGCCAAGGGCTTGAAAGAAATCGAAACGTATGGTAGAATATTTACGGTCAGATTTCTTTTCAAGAGATCTTGGCTTTTGTGTGGGGAAACGGTGCCGCTTTTCAGGGTGGGCGCCGTTTCCTTATTCTTCGAGATGATCGTGCATCAGTTTGATGCCGCGGCGGATGACCTCGGCCCGGGAGATGCCCATTTTGGCGCTGCATTCCTCCAAACGGTCTGAGGCAGGTTTGTCCAGGCGGATCTTGATGACGATATCTTTGGGGCTGTCCGTGGGACGGCCCATTTTTTTCGGACCCATGATACACCTCCTTTGCGCAGGTCGCTAACTACAGCATATAGAATAGACCTGCAAAAGTCAAGAGGAAAATCGAATTTTGCGGACCGGAAAGGAATTTTCTGCCTGACGTTGGTACTGTGTCGCCCCCTCATCCGCCCCAGTGTGCCCACTGGGGCACCTTCCCCCCGAGGGGAAGGCGGTGGGGGCGTCCGGGGAAAATTGATCGGGTTGTGGTCCCCATCACGGCGTTAAAAAATTGACGGGAACCATGGGAAGACAGAGCGGAAAAGAGAAGCACAAAAAAGCCCCCGCGCGGCCTTTGGTTTGGGGCCGCGCGGGGGTGCGTTGTGTTTAGTTGATCTTCAAATTCTCCCACAGGGTATTCATATAGCCCAGCATCTCGTCGGACAGGTTCCGATAGGCCAGCTTGTTATACTTCTCGGCGAAGTCCCCGGTGTCGGGGTAGAGAATCTCCATGGCCTCCTCGCCCATGTCCTCCTGGTAGGTCTCGTTTTGATAGACCAGGGAGTTGGGGCAGGCGTAGTAGATATACTCGGCGTTGGCAATGGCGGGCTCTTCGCTGAGCATGTAGTTGATGAAGATTTCCGCCAGGTCCTGGTTGGCGCAGCAGGAGGGGATGCACATGGCGTCGATGAAGTAGTTGGTGGGGTCGGGGTAGTAGAACTGCAGGTCCACGTTGTCGGCCTGGGCGTCCACCATGGTGAAGTAGTCCCCGGCGTAGTAGGCGCCGATGGCGGCCTCGCCGGACTCCAGGGCGTTGAAGATCTCGTCCATTACGTAGCCTTTCACCAGGGGCCGCTGGTCCAGCAGGGTCTGGAGGGCCCGGTCCCACTGGGCCTTGTCGGTGGTGTTCACATCCAGGTCCAGGGAGTACATGGCGGTGCCGAAGGCGTCCCGGGAGTTGTTAAACTGGAGGATCTTCCCGGCGTACTTGGGGTTCCACATCAGGTCCCAGTCGCCGGTGTCGGCCTGGTCCACCTGGTTGGCGTCGTAGATGATGCCCACCACGCCGTAGGTGTAGGGGACGGAGTACCGGTCGTCGGGGTCATAGTACAGGCCCCGGAACTGGGGCTCGATGTACTGATAGTTGGGGATGTTGTCAAAGTTCAGGGGGACCAGCATGTCCTCGGCGGCCAGACGGGCGATCATGTAGTCCGAGGGGATGATCACGTCGTAGCTGACGGCCCCGCTTTTCAGCTTGGCGTACATGTCCTCGTTGCTGGCGAAGGTGGAGTAGTTGACCTTCACCTTCTGGCCATAAGTCTCCTCATACCAGGCCTCGAAGTCCTTGATGGTGTCCAGGGAGCCGTCGGAGCCGTCGGAGATGTACTCGCCCCAGTTGTAGACGTTGAGCTCCAGGGTGTTCCCCCCGCCGGCCACCGAGACCACGATGATCAGGGCGGCGGCCACCCCCATCACCGAGCCGGCCAGGGTCTTTTTGCCCCGGTCGGAGAGGGTGTGCTCCTTCTTGCCTCTGCGCTGGGCCTTCCGCTCCCGGACGGCGTCGTCGTCCATGAGGTTGGTCACCAGCAGCAGGGCCAGGATCACAAAGAAGATGATGGTGGCCAGGGCGTACATCTTGGGGGTCACGGTCTTCTTGGTCATGTTGTAGATGCGGATGGGCAGGGTCTCAAAGCCGTTGCCCGAGGTGAAGTAGCTGATGACGAAGTCGTCCAGGGACAGGGTAAAGGCCATAATCATGCCCGTGAGCACGCCGGGGAGGATTTCCGGCAGCTCCACCTTGAGGAAAGCCCCCATGGGGGTGCAGCCCAGGTCCATGGCGGCCTCGGGGAGGGCCTTGTCCATCTGGCGCAGCTTGGGCAGCACCTGGAGGATCACATAGGGCAGGCAGAAGGTCACGTGGGCGATGAGGATGGTGCCGAAGTTCAGGCTGGTGGCCAGGCCCATGAGCCGGCCGGCAAAGACGAACATCAGCATCAGGGAGATGCCGGTGATGATCTCGGGGTTCATCATGGGCAGGTTGGTCACCGTGTTCATGGCCGCCCGCATGGACCGGCTGCGGAGCTTGTTGATTCCCACGGCGGCGGCGGTGCCCATGACGGTGGAGATCACCGCCGCGCACAGGGCCAGCACCAGGGTGTTTCGCAGGGCCCCCAGGGTGTTGGCGTCGTGGAAGAGCTCCTTGTACCAGTACAGGGAGAAGCCCGACAGCACCGACAGGCTGTTGCCGCTGTTAAAGGAGAACACCAGCAGAATGGCGATGGGGGCGAAGAGGAAGAGGAAAAGAATGGCGGTGTAGACTTTCGCGATGGGTTTCATGGCTTACAGACCTCCTTCCACGCGGCGCCCGGCCAGCTTCCGCATGAGGGCCATGCACACCAGCAGCAGGATCATGAGGATAAAGGCGATGGCGGCGGCGAAGTGGAGGTTGTTGGCCACATACTGGCCCTCGATCACGTCGCCGATGAGCATGATCTTGCCGTCGCCCAGCTTTTGGGAGATGTAGAAGGTGCTCACCGAGGGGATCAGCACCATGGTGATCCCGGAGATCACCCCGGGCAGGCTCAGGGGCCACACCACCCGGCGCAGGACCCCCAGGCCGTTGCAGCCCAAGTCCCGGGCGGCCTCCAGCAGCTTCACGTCCATCTTGGCCATGATGGAGTACAGGGGCAGGATCATATAGGGGATGTAGTCATAGACCATGCCGATGACCACGGCGGCCTCGGTGCCGATGATGTGGACCCCCGGCAGGTGGAGCAGGGAGAGGAAGTTGTTAAAAATACCCGTGTCCTGGAGGATGGTCATCCAGGCGTAGGTGCGGATGAGGAAGTTCATCCACATGGGGATCATCACGATGGTCATAAAGGTCTTCTGGACCTTGGGCTCGGCCCGGGCCATGATATAGGCCAGGGGATAGGCCAGGGCCAGGCAGATCACCGTGGAGATTACCGCCAGCTTCAGGGAGCGCCAGAAGATGAGCAGATAGGTCCGGGCCTCCACCGAGGTGCCGTCGTCCTGGAGAATGCTGGAGGTGGCGGTGAAAAACCGCTGGACGTTTTCCAGGGTAAACTGGAAATTCACATCGGTAAAGGCGTAATAGGCCACAAAGACCAGGGGAACCAGGATGAACAGGGCGGCCCAGAGGGTGTAGGGGCCCAGGGCCAGGTGGTCGGCCCGGAGAATCCGCCGCTGATCCCGGGTGATGTGTTCTCTCATTCGTCTTCCTCCTCGCTGACCTCGGAGAGCTCATCCAGCTCGTTGGAGAAGGAGGAGTAGTCCCCGTACAGGTCGGAGTATTCCGACTTTTTCATAATGTGGATGGCGTCGGGCTCCAATTCGATGCCGATGTGCTCGTCCACGTCCACAAAGTCGGTGGTCTGGATCATCCACTTGAAGCCGCCCACGTCCACGATGATCTCATAGTGGACCCCCATGAAGGTGACCGAGGTGACGACGCCTGTGAGCTGGCCCCGTTCCAGGGGGACGATGTCCACGTCCTCGGGCCGGACCACCACGTCCACGGGGACGTTTTTGCCAAAATCCTTGTCCAGGCATTGGAAGGTCTGGCCGGAGAAGGAGACCTTGTAGTCTTCCAGCATGATGCCGTCGAGGATGTTGCTCTCGCCGATGAAGTCAGCCACGAAGGCGTTCTGGGGCTCGTTGTAAATGTCGATGGGGGTGCCGATCTGGTGGATCTTGCCCTCGGACATGACCACCACCGTGTCGGACATGGACAGGGCCTCCTCCTGGTCGTGGGTGACGAAGACGAAGGTGATCCCCGTCTGCTTCTGGATCTTTTTCAGCTCCACCTGCATGTCCTTGCGCAGCTTCAGGTCCAGGGCGCCCAGGGGCTCGTCCAGCAGCAGCACCTGGGGGTGGGCCACCAGGGCCCGGGCGATGGCCACCCGCTGCTGCTGGCCGCCGGAGAGCCGGGTGACCGAGCGGTGCTCAAAGCCCTTCAGCGCCACCAGGGAGAGCATTTCGGTGACCTTGGCCTCGATCTCCTCCTTGGGGACCTTTTTCTCCCGCAGGGGGAAGGCCACGTTTTCAAAGACGTTCAGATGGGGGAAGAGGGCGTATTTCTGAAAAACGGTGTTGACGTTCCGCTTGTAGGGGGGCACGTCGTTGATCCGCTGGCCCAGAAAGACCACGTCTCCCTCGTCGGGGGTCTCAAAGCCGCCGATCAGCCGCAGCAAGGTGGTCTTCCCGCAGCCCGAGGGGCCCAAGAGGGTGATAAACTCGTTGTCGTAAATATCCAGGTTGATGCCCTGGAGCACCGGTTCGCCGTCAAAGGCCTTGGTGATGTTTTTCAGCTCGATGATTTTCTTCATACACGACCCTCCCAAAAACGCAAAAAAGTGACTGTACGCCGGCGGCATACAGTCACTTGGAAAGACTCCACAAAACGTCCCCGGATAGGGGAAGAGAGGGTGGAAGAATTGGAGTTTTAGAGTCTATATAGCAAAGAAACTTACTTTTACTACTCTTATTGACCATTTCACAAGTTTGCATGCCCTCTAAGGCGCTGCGTGCCCCATCGGGGCACCGGTTTATAGTTACCAACTTATAAAACTTGGGCTTTGAACCCAATCAATAAGGCAACAGAAGTTGCCGCCGCATCATGCGGAACTCGGCATTCGACCCGGCTGTCCGTGTGGCCTTAGCCCTGGGGCAGAGGCTGCCCGTCCGGCGGTCGTGTCTTGCTTTGGAAAGACTCAAAAACCTGATTTTCCAATTTAAGATAAAAGTAGTCTATCAGAAATGACAGGGGATGTCAAGAAAAAGAATTTGGTGTCGAGGGGGGGCAGGGCGGGGGGTGCACTACCCACCGTTACTACCAGATCGCCCCCTCATCAGTCACCTTCGGTGACAGCTTCCCCCCGAGGGGAAGCCTACGCTCCTTCGGTACGTTGGGATGATTGCTGTGGTATTTTTCTCAATGAGGCCTCCAGGGTTTGCCAATGCCTTCCCCTGGGGGGGAAGGTGGGCCGGCCGCAGGCCGGGTCGGATGAGGGCGAGCCTGGAGGGTTCCCCAGCGTAAGGAACAGCCGCTGCATCTTACCAAGCCACCCCCGGAAAATACTCCTCCACAAAATCCACTTTATCCACCGTCCAAACCCGGCCGTTTAGCCCGTTCAGACACCCGGCGTCGGTGGTAAACTGAAATTCTAATTTGTAGGAATAGAGCGCCTGCCCCGAGGTGCGGCCGAACTTCTTGTTCTCCCGCTCCCGCCCATACTTCCCATCCCCCAAAAGGGGATGCCCTGCGGCCCCGAACTGGGCCCGGATCTGGTGGGTCCGCCCGGTGACCAGCCGGCACTCCATCAGGGACAGGCCCCCTTTTTTGGCCAGGGTGCGGTAGAGGGTCACGGCGGTGCGCCCCCCCTCCACGGGCTTTTTGTGGACAGAGACCTGCTTTTTGGCCTCGTCCTTGCGTAGGAACCCCTCCAGCTTCCCCTCCGCCGGGGACATAGCCCCCAGAATGACGCAGAGATAGGACTTTTCCACCTCCCGGTCCCGGATTTTCTGGTTCATCACCCGCAGGGTCTCGGCGTTTTTGGCGGCGATGACGATGCCCCCGGTGTTCCGGTCGATGCGGTTACACAGGGCGGGGGCGAAGGAGTTCTCCCAATAGGGGCTCCATTCCTTCTTTTGATAGAGGTAGGCCTGGATGTGGGTGATGAGGGTGTTCACCCGCTCGTGCTCGTCGGGGTGGACCACCAGGCCGGGGCGCTTGTTCACCAGCAGCAGGTTTTCGTCCTCATAGAGGATGTCCAGCTGGGGCTTGAACACCGACAGGAAGGCGTTGGCCGGGGTGGGGGTGTCGAAAAACTCGTCGTTGATGTAAAGCTGGAGCAGGTCCCCCTTCACCAGCCTGGTGTCCCGCTTGGCCCCCTTGCCGTTGAGTTTCACCCGCTTGATGCGGATGTATTTCTGGGCCAGAGGCGCCGGCAGCAGGGGGAGGGTTTTGGCCAGCCAACGGTCCAGCCGCTGGCCGGCGTCGTTGGGGCCCACTGTGAATTCCCGCATGGGGTCACAACCTTTCTATCTACAAGATCTTAGGATTTCCCTTTCACAGGGCCTTGGCTGACACAGCCAAGGAGGCATTACCGCTTCAATAAGTATAAATACGAGTCCCGATCTGGATACACATAGTCGAAGGGCTGCTGGCTTTTGTCGATGCGGCGATACCCCGCCCGCTCAAAAAACCTGTGGCAATCTGTGGCAACCGAGGGGGAGTCAAACAGCAGCTGGCGGATCTGGTTCTTTTCAGCGTAGGCCAGCAGGGTTTGATACAGGGAGGTTAAAATGCCCGCCTTTCGAAAGGGCTTGCTCACGAACCCTTTCTTCAGCACCCCATTGCCGTTTCCCATGTTCATGAGGGCAAGGGTGCCAATCACAGCGCCGTCCTCCACGGCCAGCCAAAAGGCGCCGCCGTCCTTTTCGTAATAGGTTGGAATATCCAGCAGGTCCGGCTGCTCCTCCAGAGACAGGCAGATCCCCGCTTCGTCGTTTTGGATGTGCAGAATCAGGTCGATGATCTGCTGCTTGTATTGCTCCTGATAGGTTATAATTTCCATGGGTCCGATCCTCTCATTCTGTCGTGAACTTTATGATACCGTATTATCCCGCCGGTTGCAAGACCGCAGCGGGCCGCCCGGGCAGGTTTGAAATTTTCTTTTGACCCAGCAAGTTTCTCTTGACCCAGGAGAAACGATAGTGTATTCTACTATATTAGGGGCCGTTTCAAGAGGAACGGCTTTTTTCGTGAATCTGATGGAAAGCATCCTGACGCAGACGGCCAAAATTTGAAGAAAAGTATTTGACAACCCGCTTTTTTTTTGCTACAATATCCCCTGTACCATGTGAGGAGTGTGCTATGCGACTGAATCTTCGAGAGATCATTCATGTACCCGGCGCCAGTCTCCCCTTCGAGTTTCAACTGGATTTGAGCCAGGAGGACTTCTTCGGGGAGCAGCCCATCACCCGGCCGGTGACGGTCACGGGGCAGGTGAAAAACATCGCCGATGTGCTGGTGCTGGAGGGGGAAGCCAAGTCCCTTTTAGACTATACCTGTGACCGGTGCATGAGCAGATTCAGCCGGGAGAAGGTTGTTGGCCTGAGCTTCCTGCTGGCGGAAACGCTGGAAGGGGAGGACGACGGCGAAATCGTTCTTCTGGACGACGGCGAGATCGACGTCGGCGATTTGGCCTACACAGCCTTTATTCTCGATATGGACACAAAACACTTATGCTCAGAAGACTGCAAGGGGCTTTGCCCCGGCTGCGGCGTGAACCTAAACCAGGAGCCCTGCCGGTGTAAGAAACAGGCCGATCCCAGATGGGCCGCTCTCGAGCAGCTACTTGATAAAAACTGAGTAGTAACCAATCCACTTTGCCCGACAGGGCATCACCAAGGAGGTGTCTCGAAATGGCGGTTCCGAAGAGTAAAGTCTCTAAGCAGAGACGGGATAAGCGGCGTGCCAACTGGAAGCTGGCAGCTCCCGCAGTCACGACCTGCCCCAAGTGCGGCGCGTATCGGCTGCCCCACCGGCTGTGCAAGGCCTGCATGACCTA
>JALERU010000078.1 GCA_022764045.1 Clostridiales bacterium
ATGCCGGTAACGTCGGTGGTACGGAAGTAGAACTGAGGACGATAGTTGTTGAAGAAGGGGGTGTGACGGCCGCCCTCGTCCTTGGACAGGACGTAAACCTGGCCAGAGAACTTGGTGTGGGGCTTGATGGAGCCGGGCTTAGCCAGAACCTGGCCTCTCTCGATCTCCTTCTTGTCGATACCACGCAGCAGGGTACCCACGTTGTCGCCAGCCTCAGCATAGTCCAGCAGCTTGCGGAACATCTCGATGCCGGTGATAACGGACTTCTTGCTCTCCTCGGCCAGGCCGACGATTTCCACGGGGTCGCCCATCTTGATCTGGCCACGCTCGACACGGCCGGTAGCCACGGTGCCGCGGCCGGTGATGGTGAAGACGTCCTCGACGGGCATCAGGAAGGGCAGGGAGTCATCACGGGGAGGAGTGGGGATGTAGCTGTCAACAGCGTCCATCAGCTCCTTGATGCAGGCATAGTCGGGGTCGGCGGGGTCCTGGCTCTCGCAGGTCAGAGCGTTCAGAGCGGAACCCTTGACCACAGGCAGGTCGTCGCCGGGGAACTCGTACTTGCTCAGCAGCTCGCGGACTTCCATCTCCACCAGCTCCAGCAGCTCCTCGTCGTCCAGCAGGTCAACCTTGTTCAGGAAGACAACGATGGCGGGCACGCCAACCTGACGGGCCAGTAGGATGTGCTCACGGGTCTGAGCCATGGGGCCGTCGGTGGCGGCGATGACCAGGATAGCGCCGTCCATCTGAGCAGCGCCGGTGATCATGTTCTTGATATAGTCGGCGTGGCCCGGGCAGTCAACGTGAGCATAGTGACGGGCTTCGGTCTCGTACTCAACGTGAGCGGTGTTGATGGTAATACCACGCTCTCTCTCTTCGGGAGCCTTGTCGATGCTGGCATAATCCTCAAACTGAGCCTTGCCCTGCATTGCCAGGTACTTGGTGATAGCAGCGGTCAGGGTGGTCTTACCATGGTCAACGTGACCGATGGTACCGATGTTTACGTGGGGCTTGGTTCTTTCAAACTTTTGCTTGGCCATGATTGATAATCCTCCTCAAAATACAGACAAAAGCTGTGTTACTGATAATGAGACCTTCTCGCAGTCTTATTTTACAAGATTTCCCTTGAAAATACAACGGGAAAATGCACATTTCTCGCCGGATTCCAGAAATTTCTGGGATTAGTCGGCGCCGTTGCGCTTCTCAACGATCTTGTCGGTGATGGACTTGGGAATCTCCACATAGCTGTGGGGCTCCATGGAGTACTGGCCGCGGCCCTGGGTGCGGCTGCGCAGGTCGGTGGCGTAGCCGAACATCTCGGACAGGGGGACCAGGGCGTCGATCTGCTGGGCGCCGGGGCGGGCCTCCATGCCCTGGATCTGACCACGGCGGGAGTTCAGGTCGCCGATGACGTCGCCCATGTAATCCTCGGGGACGATGACAGAGACCTTCATGATGGGCTCCAGCAGGCAGGGGTTGGCCTTCCGGCAGGCCTCCTTAAAGGCCATGGAACCGGCGATCTTAAAGGCCATTTCGGAGGAGTCCACCTCGTGGTAGGAGCCGTCGTACAGGGTGACCTTCACGTCCACCACGGGGTAGCCGGCCAGGATGCCGGACTCCATGGCGCCCTGAATGCCGGCGTCCACGGCGGGGATATACTCCTTGGGGATGGCGCCGCCAACGATCTCGTTGACGAACTCATAGCCCTTGCCGGACTCGTTGGGCTCCAGACGGATCTTCACGTGACCGTACTGGCCCTTACCGCCGGACTGACGGGCATACTTGGTGTCCTGCTCAACGGACTTCTTCACGGTTTCCTTATAGGCAACCTGGGGTGCGCCCACGTTGGCTTCCACCTTGTACTCACGGAGCAGACGGTCCACGATGATCTCCAGGTGGAGCTCGCCCATGCCGGCGATGATGGTCTGGCCGGTCTCCTCGTCGGTGTAGGTCTTAAAGGTGGGGTCCTCCTCGGCCAGCTTCATCAGGGCGATGCCCATCTTCTCCTGACCGGCCTTGGTCTTGGGCTCGATGGCAACCCGGATGACGGGTTCGGGGAACTCCATGGACTCCAGAATGATGGGAGCCTTTTCGTCGCAGAGGGTGTCGCCGGTGGTGGAGTTCTTCAGGCCCACCACGGCGGCGATGTCGCCGGAGTAGACGGTTTCGATATCCTCCCGGTGGTTGGCGTGCATCTGCAGGATACGGCCGATGCGCTCTCTCTGCTTCTTGGTGGAGTTGAGGACGGAGGTACCGGTGTTCAGCGCACCGGAGTACACACGGATGAAGGACAGGCGGCCCACGTAGGGGTCGGCTGCGATCTTAAATGCCAGGGCGGAGAAGGGGGCCTTGTCGTCGGCGGGACGCTCGTCCTCGTCGCCGGTGTCGGGGTCCACGCCCTTGATGGCGGGGATGTCCAGGGGGGAGGGCATATAGTCCACGATGGCGTCCAGCAGCTTCTGAACGCCCTTGTTCCGGTAGGAGGTGCCGCAGGTCACGGGGACCAGCAGGTTCTCGATGGTGCCCTTACGCAGGGCAGCCCGGATCATCTCGGCGGGGATGGGCTCGTCCTCCAGGGCCAGCATCATCAGCTCCTCGTCCAGGTCGGCGCAGGCGTCGATGAGCTTGGTCCGGTATTCCTGGGCCAGGTCCATCATGTCCTCGGGGATCTCCTCCACGCGCATGTCCTTGCCTTCCACGTCGTAATAGACGTCGGCTTTCATCTCCACCAGGTCGATGATACCCTTAAAGGTATCCTCGCTGCCGATGGGGAGCTGGATGGGCACGGCATTGCACTTGAGGCGGTCATGGATCATGTTCAGAACATTGTAGAAGTCCGCGCCCATGATGTCCATCTTGTTGACGTAGATCATGCGGGGGACCTGATAATGGTCGGCCTGGCGCCACACAGTCTCAGACTGGGGCTCCACGCCGCCCTTGGCGCACATGACGGTCACAGAGCCGTCCAGCACGCGCAGGGAACGCTCCACTTCCACGGTGAAGTCCACGTGGCCCGGGGTGTCGATGTTGTTGATCCGGGTCTGGGGGATCTGGCCGGCAGTGCCGGTCCAGTAGCAGGTGGTAGCGGCGGAGGTGATGGTGATACCACGTTCCTGCTCCTGTGCCATCCAGTCCATGGTGGCGGTGCCGTCATGGGTTTCGCCAATCTTATAGTTGACGCCGGTGTAATACAGGATACGCTCGGTGGTGGTGGTTTTACCGGCGTCGATGTGGGCCATGATGCCGATATTTCTGGTGTTTTCCAGGGTAACTTTACGTGCCATTCTTTAACCTCCCGATTACCAACGGAAGTGTGCGAATGCCTTGTTGGACTCAGCCATCTTGTGGACCTCTTCGCGCTTCTTCACGGCGCTGCCGAGGTTGTTGGCGGCGTCCATCAGTTCGCCGGCCAGGCGTTCCTTCATGGTTCTCTCGCTGCGCTTGCGGGCATAGGTCGTCAGCCAGCGCAGACCCAGGGTCTGGCGGCGCTCCGGCCGCACCTCCATAGGCACCTGATAGGTGGCGCCGCCCACGCGGCGGGCCTTAACCTCCAGGGACGGCATAATGTTCTCCATGGCGGCGGTGAAGACCTCCAGGGGGTCCTTGTCGGTCTGCTCCTTGACAATGTCAAAGGCGCCGTAGACAACCTTCTGTGCGACGCCCTTCTTGCCGTCCAGCATAATGCTGTTGATCAGCTTAGTTACCAGTACGGAACGGTACATGGGATCGGGCAACACTTCCCGCTTGGGTACGTTTCCTCTTCTGGGCACTTTGCTTCCCTCCTTCATAAAAAAATGATTTCATAGGTACTCGAAAAGCTCCTCGCTTTCCGTGTGGGGCGGGGCTTCCCGCCCCGTGCCTGCCTTGAGAGCTTCCCCAAACCCTGTACACAGTACCGGATTTCTATGGTAAGCGACTCACGGCAAAGCCTTTGCTTTGCGCTGAGCGCAAAAATGCAGTTGAATGTTTTTGGGAAGTAAACTTACTTCTTGCCGGCCTTGGGACGCTTGGCGCCGTACTTGGAACGGGCCTGCATACGGCCGTTGACGCCCTGGGTGTCCAGGCTGCCGCGGATGATGTGGTAACGAACGCCAGGCAGGTCCTTCACACGGCCGCCGCGGATCATCACCACGGAGTGCTCCTGCAGGTTGTGGCCCACACCGGGGATATAAGCGGTCACTTCGTAGCCGTTGGTCAGACGCACACGGGCGATCTTACGCAGGGCGGAGTTGGGCTTCTTGGGGGTGGAAGTACGCACGGCAGTGCACACACCTCTCTTCTGAGGGGAGGGCAGGTCGGTCTCCTTGTTCTTCAGGGTGTTCAGGCCCTTCTGCATGGCGGGGGAGTTGGACTTGTAGGTCACCTGATCTCTTCCCTTGCGAACCAGCTGATTAAAAGTAGGCATATTGTTCCTCCTTTCCTAAAAAATGCAATGGATTTATATTCTAACCGGCAAGGCCCAAGCCTATGCGGCGAATATCGAAAAAAGCGGGGGCTTTAGTCTATCAAGGCGGCCACCGCGCTTCCCACGGCGATGCCGCAGGCGGCGCCCAGGGCGGTCATGGTGTCGACGCTCTGGATCTCCACGCCCTGTTCCTGGCAGAGCATCTGGATGGGCTCGGTGACCCGTGGGTCGGCGTCCTGGGCCAGGAAGACCCGGCGGGCGGCGCCGTTTTTCAGGGCCCGGGTAACCTGCTTGGCCCCGGTGACCTTTTTGGCGGTTTTTAACTCGGTGAGCACGTGGCCTCGCCCCTTTCCAGGCCGGTTTTCTCTGGCCCCACTCTTCTATTTCGGGCAACACATATTCCCAAAAATAGTTCATCGCAATGTCGGATTGTATCACATTTTTCCAATCCCGTCAAGTGGTCACACTGTGCGAACTTCTCCCCCCGGCGGCGGTTTCCTTGTTCATTTTGTCTTTTGGGGCGGAAGCGGGCCTCTCAGCGGAGGAAAAACCGCCAATAGGACCAGGCCAACAGGGCCGCCACCTGCAAAATCAGGATGGCGGGCATGCCAATGCGGAAGGACCAGTGGCGGGTTTTGTGGTGGAAACAGGACATACCCACCAGGGCCCCCACGCTCCCTCCCGCCAAGGCCGAGAGAAAGAGGACCTTCTCCGGCACCCGCCAGCGGTCGTGCCGGGCCTTCCATTTGTCCACACCCATCAGGGCAAAGGCGATGATGTTCCACACCAGCACCCATAGCAGCAGCGCCGTGCTCATGGCGTCTCCTCCTTTTTCTCCTGGTCTCCGGTGATTTCCCGGGCGGTCTGGGTCCGCCGCCAGGCGTAACCGATGACGTTTTTTCCATAGCGGTCCTGGAGCTGGTCCATGGTCCGCTCCAGCTTCTCCTGCCGCTCCCGGCGCTCCGCCGCCTGGGGGGCGAAGAGGTTCATCTGCTCCCCGGCCTCCTCCTCGGGGAGCAGGCCCGCGGCGGTGATGGTCATGGCCCGCAGGGGGGCCGACCAGCTCCAGGCCGACTGGACCAGTTCCATCACACAGGCCAGAATCACCCGGGAGACGTTGGTGGGCGCCGGGGCCGCCTTCTGGCGGCTGACGGTCTTAAACTCCGGGCTGCGCAGGGCCACCTGAACGGTGGTGCACTTCATCTGGTGCTTCCGCAGCCGCAGGGCCACCCGCTCCACCAGCATCTGGGCCCCCGCCCGGATCTCCTCCTCCCCCACCAGGTCCCGGCGAAAGGTGAGGCCATTGCCCACCGACTTGGGGGGCGGGGTCTCCCCCGCCGGGCGGACGGGGCTGTGCTCTTCCCCGGTGGCGTAGTCGTGGAGCTGTCCCCCGTTCTTCCCCAACAGATGCACCAGGTTCTCCCGGGGGGTGGCCGCCAGGTCCCCGATGGTGGTGATGCCGTGGGCGGCCAGGAGCTTGGCCGAGGCCCGGCCCACAAAGAGCAGGTCGGTCACCGGAAGGGGCCACACCAACCCCGCCACATCCTCCCGGCGGATCACCGTGGTAGCGTCGGGCTTTTTATAGTCGCTGCCCAGCTTGGCGAAGATCTTATTAAAGGACACCCCCACGGAAATGGTGAGGCCCAGCTCCCGTTTCATGTCCTCCCGCAGCCGGTGGGCCAGGGCCACCGGGTCGTTTCCGAAGAGGTGGAGGGTCCCCGTCACGTCCAGCCAGCTCTCGTCGATGCCGAAGGGCTCCACCAGGTCGGTGTACCGGCGGTAGATTTCCCCGGCCAGCTGGGAATAATAGCGGTATTTTTCGTGGTGGGCAGGCAGGAGGATCAGGCCGGGACATTTCCGCTGGGCCTGCCAGATGGTCTCGGCGGTTTTCACCCCCCTGGCCTTGGCGGCCTCATTTTTGGCCAGGATGATCCCGTGGCGGGCGGTGGGGTCTCCGCACACCGCCACAGGCTTGCCCTTCAGCTCGGGGTAGCTCAGCAGCTCCACCGAGGCGTAAAAAGAATTCAGATCACAGTGGAAGATCACCCGGTCCATCCCTTATCCTCCTCTCCGGGACAAACAGGAAAAAGCGACGGGCTTCCGCCGTCGCTTTTCCCTGCCAAGGGCCGTTGCCGGCCCGCCGTGTTAAATCAATCAGCCATCCGCCCGGCACTGCTGGGCCTGGTCGTTGGTGGTCTCCTTGTTGCTCTTCTTCCAGCCCTCGCCGTGGATGATGTGGCGGGAGACGGTCTTATAGATCAGGAAGGTCACCAAGGAGTTGATCCCCGCCTTAATGAGGTTAAAGGGCAGGATACCCGGCAGCAGCAGGGCGTCCAGCACCGGGGTAGGCACACCCATAAAAATGGGGGTGATGAAGTGGTTGGCGGGCATCATCACCAGGCCCATGGCCAGGCTGCCGCAGACGAGGCCCAGAATGGCGCCTTTCTTGGTGTGCTTTCTCCGATAAATCCCGGAGGCCACCAGCACCAGCACAGAGGTGGCGATGATGTGCATGATGATCCCATACAGGCCGCTGCCGGCGCTCACCGTCAGGCCCTGGACCACGGCGGTCACCACCGTAAGCAGGATGCCGGCGGCGGGGCCATAGGCAAAGGCGCCGATGAGAATGGGGATATCCGCCGGGTCATACTCCAGGAAGGGCACGGCGGGGATCAGAGGCAGGTGGATGAGATAGACCAATACAATGGAGATCGCCACCAGCATGGCCATCACCACCAGCTTCCGAATGTTCTCCAATTTTCCGTTCATAAAAAAACACTCCCAACGTCCAAATTTAACACCCGAAAAACCAATGTCTTCCAGGTGCTAACAGGTCGATTGGGGGCGCTCAAAAGTCGGAAAGCCCGCAGGCCTTCCGCCATCACACCACACAGCCGGTGCGCCAGCACGTCTTCTCCCATCCAGACTTTCACTGTCGGTCCCGGAATTTCACCGGGTCAGCTGCCTTTGGCCGTGGCCAAAGCGCTCGCGGACTGTACCGCCGGTGGGGACTTTCACCCCGCCCTGAAGACATTCTATTTCGTTGTCGTTTCTATTATATCGCCTTCTATCAAAAAAGCAACCCCCAAAATCCCCCATCTGTCCCGGAAGTGACCCTTCCCTCCTCTGATTTTTCGTTGACTTTCCCCAAAGGCCGGTATACCATAGAGACAAAGACGCCCGGGAAAGGAGGCTTTCCATGGACCCCCGGACCACCTGCTGTTTTTCCGGCCATCGCCCGCCCCGGCTGCCCTGGGGAGAGGATGAGAGCCACCCCCGCTGCCAAGCCCTGAAGGCCCGCCTGGACCAGGCCCTGGAACAGGCCTATGCCCGGGGCTTTCGCCACTTCCTCTGCGGCATGGCCCAGGGGGCGGACCTCTACTTTTGCGAGGCTGTGCTGGCCCTGCGTCGGGCCCATCCCGATGTGACCCTGGAAGCCGCCATCCCCTATGAGGACCAGGCCGGCCACTGGCCCCCCGCCGACCAGGCCCGCCGCCTGGCCCTGCTGGACCAGTGCGACCTGGAAACCGTGGTCCAGCACAGCTACTCCCCCGGCTGCCTCCACCGCCGCAACCGATACATGGTGGATCGCTCCGCCCTCCTCATCGCGGTCTATGACGGCATCCCCCAGGGGGGCACCCTCAACACCCTGGCCTACGCCATGCGCCGGGGGGTGGAAACCTTCGTCCTGGAGCCCTGATCCTTTTTCTTGAAAGAAAAAGGATCAAAAAGAACTTTCATTCGCTGCCAACCTCCTGCTGATAAAAGGCTTTGCGCCCGGTAACGAACGTGTCCTTTTCATCGAGGATTGGTATGGCTCTTTTTCCACAAAACACAGCCCGCCGGTTTCCCGGCGGGCTGTTCTCCTATCAAACTGGATGGAATTATCTCTCCCGGTTAAAGATCTTAAAGATCTCCTTGTAGGGATCGTCGTCCTCCGCAGCGCTGCTCTCAGCGGCGCCCCGGCCAGAGGCCTTGGTTCCCTTCTCGGGTGCGGCGGTAGTAGACTTGTTGTTCATAATCTTCTCATCAAAACCGGTGGCAATGACGGTGACGCAGATCTCGTCCTCCAGCTTCTCGTCAAAGGTGGCGCCGAAGATGATGAGGGCGTTGGGATCGGCGGCCTCCTGCACCAGGTTGGCGGCGATCTCCACTTCCTCCAGGCCCACGTCGGTAGAGCCGGTGACATTCACCAGCACGCCCCGGGCGCCGTTGATGGAGGTCTCCAGCAGGGGGCTGGAAACGGCTCTCCGGGCGGCTTCCTCGGCCTTGTTCTTGCCGGAGGCGCGGCCTACGCCCATGTGTGCCATACCGGCGTCCTTCATGACGGCGGACACGTCGGCGAAGTCCAGGTTGATGAAACCGGTGTTCTTGATCAGGTCGGAAATGGACTGCACGGCCTGGTGGAGCACGTTGTCAGAGACCTCGAAGGCGTTGGCCAAGGTGATCTTCTGCTCGGTGACAAACTTCAGCCGGTCGTTGGGGATGATAACCAGGGAGTCTACCTTGGTGCGCAGGTTCTCAATGCCCAGTTCGGCCTGCTGCATCCGGCGGCGGCCCTCAAAGGAGAAGGGCTTGGTGACCACGCCCACGGTGAGGATATCCATCTCCTTGGACAGGTCTGCCAGAATGGGAGCCGCGCCGGTGCCGGTGCCGCCGCCCATGCCGGCGGTGATGAACACCATGTCGGTGCCCTCCAGGGCCTTGGAAATCTGGGTCCGGCTCTCCTCGGCGGACTGACGGCCCACCTCAGGGTTGGAGCCGGCGCCCTGGCCCTCTGTGAGCTTTTCGCCGATCTGGATTTTATGGGTGGCGCTGGAGACAGCCAGCGCCTGCTTATCGGTGTTCACCGCGATAAACTCCACGCCCTTGACGCCGGACTCCACCATGCGGTTGACCACATTGCTGCCGCCGCCGCCAACACCGATCACCTTAATATTTACAACGGACTCTGCTCCCGTATCTAATCCAATCGCCATGATCGATCCTCCTAAGTGTATTTATCTTAAACTATTCGATGAATTTAGAGTTTCTTTTATTGTATCGCCCTTTCTGCGGCAGGTCAATAGAAAAGTTTGAATTCTTCCCCATCTTTTTGAAAAAAAATCCTCTTTTTTTCCCTGCCTACCGGGGCAATCAGCCCTCTTTCGACCAAATCACCCTGTCTTTGCCTTTCATGTTCACCGTTCCCCTGCCGTCCTCGCCGGCCATGGCCACAATGGTCTTCAGAGCCCGCAGCTTGCCGTCATAGTCGGTGCTGCTGAGGAGCTTCACGGTGAGCCTGCCGTCGTAGACCATCACGATCTCCGTCCGGGAGGACACGTCGATAGAGGTCACCTGGTCCATCATGCCGTACTCCACCAGAGCCTGGGTAAAGGTGGTCAGATTTTGCAGCTGCTTCTCGTTTTCCGGGGTGGTCTTGGCCAGCTCGCCCTGCTTGGGCTCCAGCAGCTCCAAGCCGGTTACCGTGGCGTATTCCTGAGCCATGGCCTCGTCGGCCTCCTCCAGCAGCTTCCCCTTGGCGTCGATCACCCAGGCGGAAGCCGCCCCGGTGAGCACCGCCACAGGCTGGCACTCGGTGATCTCCAGCTTCAGGGTGGTGGGAAACCTCTTTTGCACATCCACCCGGTCCACATAGGGCAGCTCCCCATAGATCCGCTGGGCAATCTGCTCCCCGGGGGTGAGGATCATATTGGCCCCCATCTCCACCGAAGCCACCGACAGGATCTCCTCCTGGGTGTAGCGCTCGTTGCCCTCTACGGTCACCGTCTCTACCTGGAAGAACACCGTGCAGGCCGCCACAACCGAGGCGGCAATGAGGATGACCGCCACAACGGTATAAAGGATCCCTCCCCGTTTTTTCCGGTAGCGGGTTTCCTTGGTTGTTTCCTTTTCTTTCTTTGCCATATCCTCATTCCCTTATCCTGCCGCTTCCCGGCAAATCCGGCCTCCCAGGGCCCGCAGCCCCTGCTCCAGGGACTCGTAGCCCCGGTCCACATGGTCCAGGCCCCAGATCTGGCTGGCACCCTGGGCCCCCAAGGCGGCCACCGTCAGGGCCGCGCCGCCCCGCAGGTCGGCGGCCTCCACCCGGGCGCCGTGGAGAGGGCGCCCGTCGATCCAGGCGGTGTCGCCCTCCACCTGGATGCAGGCCCCCATTTGAACCAAGCCCTGGGTGTAGCGAAAGCGATGGTCAAAAATGGTCTCGGTGATTTTGCTCTTGCCCTCTCCCCCGGCCAGGGCCGCCGCCAGCAGAGGCTGGGCGTCGGTGGGAAAGGCGGGGTAAGGGCCGGTGCACAGGCTGCCCGCGCCCCCCAAGGGGCCCTTGCGGCGGAGCCAAAGCCTTCCCGGCTCCCAGCCGGTTTCACAGCCGGCGGTCTCCAGGGCCTCCAGCACCGGGGCGAGATGGGCCCCGTCGGTCCCCAGCAGCTCCCCCTCCCCTCCTGCGGCAGCCACCGCGCAGAGGTAGGTGGCCGCCACGATCCGGTCGGCCATCACCGTGTATTCTCCCGGGTGGAGAGGGCGCCCCCCCACCACGGTAATCCGCCCCGTGCCCGCCCCGGAAACCTGGGCCCCCAGACAGCGGAGGAAGCCTTGGAGATCCACGATCTCCGGCTCCCGGGCGGGGTTGTCGATCAAAGTCACCCCCTGGGCCCCACAGGCGGCCAGCATGGCGTTCTCCGTGGCCCCCACGCTGGGGATGGGCAGGGCCAGCCGCCGTCCCCGGAGCCGGCGGGCCCAGAAGGACAGCCGTCCGTTCCAGCTTCTGGCCTCGGCGCCCAGGGCCTGAAAGGCCCGGATGTGCAGGTCGATGGGCCGGGCCCCCAGGGCGCAGCCCCCGGGCCAGCAGGCCACCGCCTCCCCGTCCCGGGCCAGCAGGGCCCCCAGAAAGAGGACCGAGGCCCGCATCCGGCCCATGAGCTCGTCGGGCACCACGTGGTCTCGCCGGCCGGTGGTGTCCACCAGCACGGTGGCCCCCTCCCGGCGCACCCGGCAGCCCAGACAGGATAAAATCCCCAGGGCCGCGGAGATGTCGGTGAGGTCCGGGCAGTTATGTATCACACTCTCCCCGTCGGCCAGCAGGGTGGCTGCCAAAATGGGCAGGGCGCTGTTCTTAGCCCCGTGGACCAGAACCCGCCCCTCCAGGGGCCTGCCGCCTTGCACCGCGAAATATTCCATCATATCCTCTCCCCCGATCCTGGTCTTTGTGGTTCGGGCCATCCTATGCCGGAGGAGAGGGATTGGTTCCGTTAGTCGTCTTTTAACAGGGAAAGCAGGGTCTCATAGATCTTTTCCGCCGCCTCGGGAATCCCCATCCGGGCCATGGCCTGGGCCATGCTCTCCCGGCGCTGGGAGTCAGCCAGCAGCGTCTGGGTGGTCTCATACAGAGTGTCCCCGCTGCACACGGGCTCCAGCAGGACCACCGCGCCCCCCTCCTTGGCCAGGACGTTGGCGTTTCTCTCCTGGTGGTGGTTGGTCACATAGGGGGAGGGCACAATGATGGCCGGCTTGCCGATGGCCGTCAGTTCCGACAGGGTGGAGGCGCCCCCCCGGCAGAGCACCAGGTCGGCGGCCACCATCACCGTGGGCATGTCGTAGATGTACTCCCGCAACTGAAGCTCCGGGGGGAGCTTCACGCCGGCCAGGGCGGCCTGCATGGTCTCAAAGTTCCGCCCCGCCCCGTGAATGTGGTGAAAGGGAGCCCCCTCCCGGGCGGCCCGGCGGATGAAGTCGGCCATGTAGCCGTTCATCACATCCGCCCCCAGGCTGCCCCAGTAGGACAGCACCAGCGGGCGGTCGTCGGTGAGGCCCAGGGCCTGGCGGGCCTGCTGGCGGCTCTGCCGGAAGAAGTCCCCCCGGACGGGGGTACCGGTGACCACCACCCGGTCCGGGCGGCTGTAGTGCTCCCGGGACTCCTCATAGCCCACCATCACCCGGTCGGCCACCTTGGAAAGGCGCTGGGTGGTGAGCCCCGGCACCGCGTTGGATTCGTGGACCGCCGTGGGAAGGCCCCGGCGGGCGGCCTCGCTCACCACGGGATAGGAGGCGTAGCCCCCCGTCCCCACCACCAGGTCGGGCTGGAAGCCGTCCAGAATCCGGGCGGCCTCCTTTTTGGACACCGAGAGATTGCGGACGGTCTTCAAATTATGCTTGATCCCCGACGGGCTCAGGCTGCGCCAAAAGGAGCTGATGGTCACCGTCTCCAAAGAGAACCCCTCCTTGGGGACCAGCCGTTCCTCCATGCCGCCCTTGGCCCCCACGAAGAGGACCTGGCAGTCGTCCACTCTCTCTTGAAACATGCGGGCCAGAGCCACCGCGGGGTTAATATGCCCCGCCGTGCCGCCGCAGGTAAACAGCACCTTCATACAAACCTCTCTTTCCGGGCCCCCAGGGCCCCACTTGGCGCTAAGTAACGGGATTTTGTCGGCTGATGCCAAGGATCAGCCCCATTTCCGCCAACTGAATGACCAAGGCCGAGCCCCCGGAACTGAAGAAGGGCAGGGAGATGCCCGTCACCGGGAAGAGGTTGGTCACCACCGCCACGTTGGCGAACACCTGGAAGGCAAGGAGGGTGGTAACCCCCACAATGATCAAAGAGCCAAAATTATCCCGGGCGTGGAGGGCCAGCCAGTAGCCCCGGATAATCAGCAGGGCAAACAGGATCAAAATCAGGCAGGCCCCGATGAGGCCCAGCTCCTCGCAGACGATGGCAAAGATAAAGTCGTTTTGGGCCTCGGGCAGGTACAAAAACTTCTGTTTCCCGTTCCCCAGACCCAGGCCGGTCACCCCGCCGGAACCGATGGCCAGCAGGGACTGGATGGCCTGCATGCCCGCGCCCAGGGCATCCTCCTCGGGATGCCGCCACATCTGGATACGGGTGGTCATATAGTCGGTGCCCAGGATGATGACCACTAGGGCCGCGCCCACCGCAGCGCCGCCGGCGATAAACCAGCCCACGGCGATGCCCCCGGCAAAGAGGATGGCAGCGGCGATGACCACCATCTGAATGGTGGCGGACATGTGGTGCTGGACCGCCAGGATGGCAATCATCACCACGATGACAAAGAGGTAGGGCACCAGCTCGAAAAAGCCGATGCGCTCCAGCCAGTTGCCAAAGCGGCCCAGGACGGTGTTCCGCCGGAAGGTCAGGGGCTGTCGCTGGTCCCGTCGGGACAGGCGAGAGGCGAAATAGATGATCAGCGCCATCTTCCCCAGCTCAGAGGGCTGCCACAAAACGGGATATTTCAGCCACCGGGTGGCGCCGTTGGCCGAGTGGCCCAGACCGGGGACCTTCACCGCCAGCATCATCAGGCAGGCCACCACCAGGATGGTCACCGCCAGGCCCCGCAGGCCCTGGTAGTTGAGCTTGGAGACCAGATACATCACCCCGAAGCCCAGCAAGGCGTAAATGGCCTGGCGCTTAAAGTAGTGGAATGGGTCCCCGCCGGTGTTCCCCTTCAGGTCGTAGTAGGCCGAGGGGTAGGAGGCCGAGAGCAGCATAATCAGGCCGATGATGACCAGCAGGACGGTCAGCAGCAGAAAGGGCATATCCACCTGCCCCTGGATCTGGCGGCTTTTGGGCAGGCTCCCGGCGGGTTTGGCCTGGGCTCTGGATTTCACGAATGGATTTGGCACGAAAGGATCCCTCCCAACTCAGCCTTTCCGTCTCACAGCGCGGGGAAACGCCCCGTGACCCCGAAAAAGGCCAGGATGCAGAACACCAGCGAAATGCCGGCGAAGACGAATACCACCTTTTTCTCGCTCCAGCCCCCCATCTCCAGGTGGTGGTGGAGGGGGGCCATGCGGAAGATCCGCTTGCCGTGGGTGGCCTTGAAATAGACCACCTGGATGATGTCGGACATGGTTTCGGCGATGTAAATGATGCCCACCAGAATGAGGATCAGGGGCAGATCCAGGGCAAAGGCCATGCCGCACACGGCTCCCCCCAGAAACAGGGAGCCCGTGTCCCCCATAAAAACCTTGGCGGGGTAGAAATTATAGATCAGGAAGCCCACCAGCCCCCCAAAGAGGGAAGCGGCAAAGACCGCCATGCCGGCGCTCCCCGGCCGGTTCCAGTGGAGGTAGGCATAGCCAAAGGAGACGGCGAAAAAGGCACACACCGGCAGGGTCACCGAGCTGGACAGGCCGTCGATGCCGTCGGTGATGTTCACCGCGTTCACCGTACCGGTGATCACCAGGGCGGCGAAGATCATGTACACCACCCAGGGCAGCTTCCACTCCACTCCAAAGAAGGGGACGTAAAGGTTGGGGGACAGAATACCCTGGTTCCGCAGCAGAACGATAAACAGGATGGCCGCGGCCAGCTGGAGCAAGAATTTCTGGCTGGCGGTCAGGCCCGTGTTCTCCTTCTTCTTAATCTTGGCATAGTCGTCCAAAAAGCCGATAAAGCCAAAGACCAGGGCCAGCAGCAGCACAAACACACTGGTCAGATCTCCCGCCGCAATGGCCGGGCCGTTGAGCACCAGCACCGCCACCACCACAGCCGCAATGAACATCAGTCCCCCCATGGTGGGGGTACCCTGCTTGGACATGTGCCAGGTGGGGCCGTCCTCTTTAATGGCCTGGCCGGCCTTCCACCGGCGCAGGGCGGGCACCAGCCACCGGCCCAGGATGGCGCTGATGAGAAAACCCAAAACCAGCGCCACCAGAGATTGAGACAGAATGGGGTCCATTCCTTTACACCTCCGCGAATTTTCAACTTCATTTCTCTCTTGTGTCAGGGGCGCCGGGTCCCGAAACCGGGACCGGCGCGCGTCGAACGTATATTATACCGTATTCTCCCGAAAAAAGGAAGCGATTTCTTCTCTTTCGTCCAGGGGAACCCGTTTTTTTCCAATTTCCTGGTAGGTTTCATGGCCCTTGCCCGCCAGCAGGATCACGTCCCCCGGCCGGCCCAGGGCCAGGGCCTGGCGGATGGCCGAGCGCCGGTCTGCCTGCCGGACCCAGGCGGCAAAGCCCGCCGGGAACCCCGCCGCCACCTGGTCCAGGATGGTCTCCGGGTCCTCGGTGCGGGGGTTGTCGGAGGTGAGGATCACCAGGTCCGCCCCCTCCGCCGCCACCCGGCCCATCACCGGGCGCTTGGTCCGGTCCCGGTCTCCCCCGCAGCCGAAGAGGCAGATGAGCCTCCCCTTGGTCCCCCGCCGGGCGGCGGCCAGGACCTTTTCCAGGGCGTCGGGGGTGTGGGCGTAGTCGATGAGCACCGTGTAGGGGGCGGGGACCGGCACCACCTCCACCCGGCCCTTCACCCCGGGAGCGCGACCCAAAGCCGCCGCCGTCTCCTCCAGGGGAAGCCCCAGCTCCAGGGCGCAGGCCAGCACGCCCAGGGCGTTGGAGACGGTGAAGTCCCCGGGAATGGACAGCCCCACCGGGCAGCTTCCCCGAGGGGTTGTTACCCGGAAATCCACCCGGTCGGGGCCCAGGGTGATCTCCCCGGCCCGGACCTGCCCCCGATCTCGGCCAAAGGTCACCACCCGGCAGAGGGAAGTTTGGGAGAGAAATTCCCCCGCCCCGTCGTCCAGGTTAAAGATCCCCGCCCGGCACTGGGAAAAGAGCTTCCCCTTGGCCTGGCGGTAGGCCTCCATGGTGCCGTGGAAATCCAGGTGGTCCCGGGTCAGGTTGGTGAAGATCCCCGCCCGGAACCACAGCCCCGCCGTCCGTTCCAAGGCCAGGGCGTGGGAGGAGACTTCCATCACCACATGGGTGCATCCCGCCTCCTCCATCCGGGCCAGAAGCTCTTGGAGGGCATAGGCGTCGGGGGTGGTCCGCTGGGCGGGCAGGGCCTGGTCCCCAATGAGATTCTGGTTGGTGCCGATGAGGCCCACCTTGGCCCGGCAGACCTCCTCCAGCACAGACTTTAATAAGTATGTCGTGGTGGTTTTTCCGTTGGTCCCCGTGACCCCGATCAGGGTCATACGGTCCCCCGGCCGGCCAAACCAGTTGGCGGCCAACTGGCCAAAAGCCCGCCGGGGCTCCGGGGAGACCAGCCAGGGGCCGGGCTCCGGGGGCGGGGCCTCGCAGAGGACCGCCGCCGCCCCCTGGTCCAGGGCCTGGCGGATGAAACGGTTTCCGTCGGTCTCCGCCCCCCGAAAGGCGGCGAAGAGGCCGCCGGGGCGGAGGGTGCGGGTGTCGCAGGTGAGGGAAGTGATTTCTACGTCCTGACCGCACTGGTCTGCCAGGGCAACGCCCCGGGTAAGCCGGGATAACAGCAAGGGTCCACCTCCATGGCGCGGGGCCCACGGCCTGGCTTTCCAGGCCGGAGCCGGAGCGGAACGTCCCTTTCACTTCCTGGTCGGCGGGGTCACTCTTCCTTCTTTACCCAGTTGCCGCCGGTGGCGTTCAACCCCTCCTCGTCCTGAATGTTATCGGTGAAGCGGACCTCCACCGTGGTGCCAATCTCCAGCATGGTGTCCGGCGCCACCGTCTGTTCAAAGACCTGGCCGCTCTCCCCGGTGCCGGTGGCTTCCAGATAGAGCCCCACCTTTTCCAGGGCCTCCTTGGCCTGGGCATAGGTCATGCCGGTCAGATCGGGCATGGGTACGGTCTCCTTGGGTTTCTCCTCCCCCAGGTAGAGGACGGTGGAGCTCCCCTTGGGCACCGTGCTTCCGGCGGCGGGCATCTGGTCGGTGACCACGGCCCCCTGGCCGGACACTCGGACGTTCAGGCCCAGATTGTTCAGGGTTCCCTGGGCTTCGCCGGGGTTCTTCCCCAGCAGGTTGGGGATGGTCACGCTGTTTTCGTTCACGTCGCTGCCGGACTTCTGGTAGCCCAGGTAGTCCAAAATGTTGGCGATGAGCTCGCCCGCCATGGGGGCGGCCATGTTACCGCCGCTGATGTACACGCCGTCCGCCGTGGTGTTTTCCCCGGGGGCGGCAGGCTGGGGCCAGTCATAGCCCAGGAGCACGATGACCTCGGGGTCGTCGGCGGGGGCGAAGCCCACGAAAGAGACGATGATGTGATCGGTGCTGTCCAGGGTCTGGGAGGAGCCCGTTTTGCCGCCAATGCGGTAGCCGGCCACCTTGGCGTTTTTCCCGGTGCCGCCGGGGTCGTTGACCACGCTCTCCATGTAGGAGCGCACCAGGTCGGAGGTCTCCTGGCTGATCACCTGGCGGACCTCCTGGGGCTCGTGATAGCTGACCACGTTGCCGTCGCTGTCGGTCACCGACTGGACCACATAGGGCTCCATCAGGTGGCCGCCGTTGATAACAGCGGACAGGGCGGTAATGAGCTGAATGGGCGTGGTGGTGAAACGCTGGCCGAAAGAGGCCGTTGCCAGCTCGGTGTAGCCCGAGTCGCTGACGAAAACCTCCTTATCCCAAAAGACGCTCTTCTGCTCTCCGGGCAGCTCAATGCCCGTGGTGGAGGTGAAGCCGAAGTTCTCCCAATACTCATAGAACTTTTCCCCTCCCAGCCGGTCGCCGATGTTGATAAGGGCGGGGTTACAGGAGTTCATCACGGCCTTCCGCAGGGTCTGGGTGCCGTGGCCGCTTCGGGCCGAGCAGCGGATGGTCCAGGTGTCCCGCTTCACCGCGCCGGTGCAGACAAAGGTATCTCCGTCATGGATGGCCCCCTCCTCCAGGGCGGAGGCCACCACGATGGGCTTAAAGGTGGAGCCGGGCTCGTAGGAGGTGTTCAGGTTCTTGTTGCTCCACTGCTTAAACTGGGCCTGACTCAGGGCCTCGGCGTAGTCCTCCTCGCTGACGGTGGCGTCGTTTTTCAGCTTTTCCAGCTGGGCCAGCAGGGTGGCGTCCACAATGGAGTTGGGGTCGTTCAGGTCATAGTCCGGGGAACTGGCCATCCCCAGCACCGCTGCGGTGTCGGGGTCCATCACCAGGCAGAAGCCGCCGTTGGTCACCCGGAATTTCTGGATGCCCTCCTCCAGGGTCTTCTCGGCGTACATCTGGATGGTGGAGTCGATGGTAGTGTGGACGTTGTAGCCGTTCACCGCGTCGGTAAAGCTGGAGTAGGAGGTGAGCATCTCCGTGCCCGAGGCGTTTTTGGCGGTGATGAGCTTGCCGTCCTGGCCGGACAGGTCCAGGTTATACAGGGATTCCAGGCCATAGGCCCCCGTGTTCTGGCTGTTCACAAAGCCAATCACCTGGGAGGCCATGGTGGAATAGGGGTAATACCGCTTGGAGTCCGCCGTGAGATACAGGCAGCCCTCCAGCTCGTTTTCGTCGATGAAGGCCCGCACCTGGTCGGCCACGTCGTCCTCCACCTTCTTGGCCAGGATCTCATAGGCCGACTTGGTGTTCTTCAGCCGTTTCACCACATCCGACCGGTCGATCCCCAAAATCTCCGACATTTTGTCGGCAATCAGGTCGTAGGTGTCCTGGAGCTTGGTCTCCCGCTCGGCCTCGATGACGCTTTCCGACCGGGGGTTGCCAAACTCGTCCTTTTCATCTACCTTCACCGTTTCCGCCACGTCACGGGGGGAGAGGATCACGTTCTGCACCGCGGCACTGATGGCTAAAACGTCTCCGTTGGCGTCGTAAATGGTCCCTCGGTTGGCCGAGGAGGAGATCTCTCTGGTCTGCTGGGTGATGGCCTTGCTCTGCAGTTCCTCATGCTGCACCACCTGAAGCTGCCACAGCTTGCCGAAGAGGACCACGAAGGTCAGCACCCCGAAAATGCCGCTGAGCACCAGGATTCGCTGCATCCCCTTGCCGCCCAGACGGCGGCTGGTTGTCTTTCGTCTCGTTGCCATAATGGGCTTCCACCTGCTTTCTGTTCTCGTCGATGGCAAGATGAGGGCGCAAGAAATCCCTCTTTCTTACGCCCTCACGCTTTCTTTCCTATCTTATGTATTCCACGTTCAGAAATATTCCTTCACCGCGGAGACAAGGTCCTTCGCGAAAGCCATAATCCGGCCCGGCAGGTCGGAGGCCTGGTGATACTCCACCTCGTCCGGCTCCGACAGCTCCAGGGTATAGGTCTGCCAGCTCTGAACCTGCATCATTTCCCCGCTGGTCAGCATCTGCCGCTCAATTTCTTGAAGATCATAGGCCAGCTCATACTGGGCCAACAGCTTGGTCTCCTCGGTTTTCAGCTGGCTCAGCTCGTTGCGCAGCTCCACGGCCTTGTCGTTGACCACCACAAGCTGCGCGTAGCTGGCCAGGGTGATCACCACCACCATAGCCAGCACCAGGATGGCGCCGATGGCGCCGGGCACCGTCATCCTGCCGCTCCGGGCCAGCAGCCCGGCGGCGGGACCCTTACGCCCGGCGTCAGGGCCCTTGGCCTTGGAGGCCGTCTCCTGACCGCCGCTGTCCTTGCGTCGCTTTCTTTGGAAGGGTTTCTTTTTGGCTGGCGCCTCCGGCGCGGCCATTTTCAGGGCCGCCGTGCCGTCATAGGCCGCGGCGCCCCCATTCGCGTTTGCTGTCACGGTTGGCTCCACCTCAATCCAGTCGATTTTCTTGGTTTTCCGCCAGCTTTTCCGCCAGACGCAGCTTGGCGCTTCGGGCTCTGGGGTTTTCCTCCAGCTCCTCGGGGCTTGGCAGGATGGGCTTTCGGCTCACCAGCCTCACCTGGGGGGTCTTTCCACAGACACAGACCGGGAAGGAGGGGGGGCAGTCGCAGCCCTTGGCTGCGGCGGCCAGCTCACTCTTCACAATCCGGTCCTCCAAAGAGTGGAAGGAGATCACTGCCAGCCGTCCCCCTGCCCGCAACCGGGGGATGGCCCCCTGGAGCATGTGGGAGATGGCTGTGAGCTCGTCGTTCACGGCGATGCGGATGCCCTGAAAGCTCCGCTTGGCCGGGTGCTGCTTTTCCCGCAGGGCGGCCGCCGGCATGGCTGAGCGGATGATCTCCACCAACTGTCCGGTGGTCTCGATGGGGGCCTGTTCCCTGGCCCGCTCAATGGCCCCGGCGATGGCGGCGGCGTGGCGCTCCTCCCCATACTGGGAGAGGATGCGGCGCAGCTCCTGGCGGGGCCACTGGTTCACCACCGTCCAGGCGGTGAGGGTGTCCTCCCGGTCCATGCGCATATCCAGGGGGGCGTCGTGCATGTAGGAAAAGCCCCGCTCCGGGTCGTCCAGTTGAGGGGAGGAAACCCCCAGGTCAAAGAGCATACCGTCGGCCTGTTCCACGCCGGCCTCGTCCAGCAGGGCGGCCAGGTCCCCAAAGTTTCCATGGAGAAAGGTCACCCGATCCCCCCAGGGGGCCAGCCGGACCTGCCCGGCCTCCAAGGCCTGCCGGTCCCGGTCGATGCAGATGAGCCGCCCCTTGGGCCCCAGGCGTTTGGCGATCTCTTCCGAGTGGCCGCCACGGCCCAAAGTGCCGTCGATATAAACCCCGTTGGGCTGGATCTTCAGCCCCTGGATACATTCCTCCAGCAGGACCGGGCGGTGTGTGTATGCTCCACTCATTGGCGTAAAAGCTCCTCAGAGGGCAAATGCCCTCGCTGTTTGTTGATGGGACGATATAAGATAGGAAAAAAGTTTCCTCTCTCATTCTTCTCTCCCCAACCCGGCTCTCGCCGACATTGGTTCCTTTATTATAGAGGCCTTCCCTGTAAAAAGCAACAGTTTTTTGGCCCCAGCCGCTTTTTCTCCCTTTTGACCGCTCTCCCCACAGCCGGGTCTGCAAGGACGGAGCAGAGCGAAGAAAAAAGAGACCGCCCTCCCACAAGCGGTCTCTTTTTTGCAGTTGAATCAATCCTCGTCGGCCTCGGCGTCGTACATGGCCCGGCGGGGGGGCTGGTTGCGGGGGGCGGAACCGCCGGAGGCGGCGCCCAGAGCGGAGCGGAACTTGGCGCAGGTGTGCTTGACCTCGTCATAGGTGTCGGCCACGGCCTCCTCCATCCGGCGCAGGGTGTCCTCGCAGTAGTCACTGGCCATGTCCTTCAGGGCCCGGCACTCCTCCTCGGCCTGGGAGATGATCTCCTCGGCCCGCTTTTCGGCCTCCCGGGTGATGGCGTGCTTGTCCAGCAGCTCCCGGGCGTAGTCCTCGGCCTTCTGGCGCATCATTTCGGCTTCCCGCTTGGTGTTGGCCATGTAGTCGTTGCGGTTGGCCACCAGGTCCTTGGCCCGCTTGATCTCCACGGGGAGCTCCGCCTTTACGTCGTCGATCATGTCCAAGACCCGGTCCCGGTCGATGACGCACTTATCGTTGTTTAGGGGGGCGTTCTTCGCCTCTTCGATTTCGGTATATAAGAGGTCCAATAATTCTTCAATACTGCCTGCCATTGCATTCATCGCTCCTTATGTCCAATTTATTTTTCACATCGTCAATGATCTCCCGGGGCAAAAACTCATCCAGGTTGGCGTGGTACCGGGCCAGTTCCTTGGCCACCGAGGAGCTGAGGTAGGTGTACTTTTCGGTGGAGGGAAAGAACACCGTGTCCAGGCTGGGGTTGAGCTTGGTGTTGACCATGGCCATCTGGACCTCCTGCTCAAAGTCAGACATGGCCCGCAGGCCCTTGACCAGAATGTTGGCGCCCTTTTCCTTGGCATAATCGGCCACCAGGCCATAATTCACGTCAAATTCCACGTTTTCCACCTGGATACTCTTCCGCATGAGCTCGATCCGTTCCTCTGGGGTAAAGAGGCCTCCATTTTTTCCGGAGTTTACCATCACGCACACGATCACCTTGTCAAAGGCCTGGGCGGCCCGCTTGATGATGTTGATATGTCCCAGAGTAACCGGGTCAAAGCTTCCTGGATAGATTGCGGTTTTCATATCTACGCTGTCCTTTCCGTCTTCCGCCGGGGCGGGAAGATTAGTCCGCCTGGCGGCGATACAGGGCCGTTCGGATTTTTCCGTACCGGTATTCTTTTTGCATCTGATAAGGGGCTTTGACCGGCGGCCAGCCCGTATTCGACCCATTTTCGCAGACTATTATACCATTTTCGGACACAATGTCAATCGTTGTGATGGCCTCCAACGCCTTTTCTAACATCCCGCTGCCATAGGGGGGGTCCAGAAAGATCACGTCAAAGGTCTCCCGGCACCGGGTCAGGAAGGCCAGGTAGTCCCCCTGGATCACCTGGGCCCGGTCGGAAAAGCCGGTGGTGGACAGGTTTTCCCGGATGATCCCCGCCGCCTCCTTCCGCAGATCCACGAAAGTGCAGTGGGCCGCGCCCCGAGAGAGGGCCTCGATCCCCATCTGGCCGGTGCCGCCGAAGAGGTCCAGCACCCGCCGGCCCTCGATCTCAAACTGGATGCTGGAAAAGATGCCCTCCTTCACCCGGTCGGTGGTGGGGCGGGTTTCCAGGCCGGTGGGCTCCTTCAGCCGCCGGCCCCGGGCGGTTCCTGTGATCACGCGCATGGTCAATTCCTCCTCGTTGGTCCCCTCATTGGGTCTCCCCAGTGGGTCTAAAGTAGTGGTAGACGGCCTGGGCCGCCTGCTTGGGGAGCACGGCCTCCAGTTCCTGGAGGTCGGCCGCCTTGATGGCCTTCACGCTGCCAAAGGACTTCAGCAGCTTTTTCCGCCGGCTCTCCCCAATGCCGGGGATCTTCTCCAGGGTAGAGCCCAGGCCGCTTTTGCTGTGGCTTTTGTGGTGATACCCCACGGCAGAGCGGTGGGTCTCCTCCTGGATCTGGCCGATGAAGGCGAAGAGGGCGGGGACGGCCTGGATGCCGATCTCCTGCCCCTGGGGGGAGACCAGGGCCCGGGTCCGGTGGCGGTCGTCCTTGACCATGCCGAAAATGGGGATCTCCAGGCCGTACTGGCGCAGGGCCTTCCGGGCCACCTCGGCGTGGGTGGCGCCGCCGTCGATGAGCAGCAGGTCCGGCCGGCGGGCAAAGTCCTCGTCCCCCTCCTTCTCGTGGCGGAAGCGCCGGGTGATCACCTGGTCCATGGAGGCGTAGTCGTCGGGCCCGTCCAGGTCCCGGAGCTTAAAATACCGGTAGGCCCCCTTCCGGGGCTTGCCCTCCTCAAAGACCGTCATGGCCGCCACGATGTCCGAGGCCCCGGTGTTGGAGATGTCATAGGCCTCAATCCGCCGGGGCGGGGCGGGCAACTCCAGCTTCTCCGCCAGCAGGGTGAGGATTTTGGCGGTGCGCTCGGCCCCGGTGGTTACCCGTTCGCACTCGGTCTGGGCGTTTTCCCTTGCCATGCGGATCAGGTCGGCCTTGGCCCCCCGCTGGGGGGTGACCAGCTCCACCTTCCGCCCGGCCTGGTGGGAGAGCAGACGGCTGATATCCGCCCCGCCCTCCAGCTCTTCCGGCAGCAGGATCTGCCTGGGCAGCAGCCCCCGGGCCCCGTAATACTGCACCAGAAAGGCCGAGAGAATTTCCTCCGCCTCCTCCCCCGCCGTGGGGAAGAGCTCCAGGTCCCGCCCGGCCAGCTCCCCCTCCCGGAAGTGGAGGACAGCCACGGCGCTGCGGACCTCGCCGGTGTACAGCCCCAGCACGTCGGTATCGGCCAGATACCCCGCCACCACCTTTTGCCGCTTGCCCAGCAGGGTGATGGCCCGCAGCCGGTCCCGGAGGGCGGCGGCCTTTTCAAACTCTAAGTTCTCCGCCGCCTGCTCCATCTGGCTGCGCAGGTCCTTTTCCACCTCGCCAAACTTGCCCTCCAGCAGGCGGACGGCCTGGTCGATGGCCTGGCGGTGCTGGCTTTGGGGGACCTCCCGGCGGCAATAGCCGTCGCACTGGCCCATGTGGTAATTCAGGCAGGGCCGCTCCTTTCCCTGGTCCCGGGGAAACTTCTTCCCGCAGGAGGGCAGCTTCAAGGCCACCCGCAGGGCGTCGAGGATGGTCTGGGTGTCGTGCCGCCCCCCAAAGGGGCCGAAGTACCGGGCGCCGTCGTCGGCGATTCGCCCCTGGAGAGAGAACCGGGGGTACGCCTCCTTCACCGGCAAGCGGATGTAAGGATACCCCTTGTCGTCCTTGAGCAGGATGTTATATCGGGGTTTGTGGCGCTTGATGAGGGAGTTTTCCAGCACCAGGGCCTCAAACTCCGACCCGGCCACGATGGTGTCGAAGTGGTCGATCTGGGCCACCATGGCCCGGGTCTTCTCCGTGTGGCTGGCCTGGTCGTGGAAATACTGGCTCACCCGGTTTTTCAGGGCCTTGGCCTTTCCCACATAGATCACCGTGCCCGCCTGGTCCATCATCAGGTAAACCCCGGGCTTCAGGGGAAGGCTCAGGGCCTTTTCTTTCAGTTCCTCAAAGGTCATCCTCTGTCCCCCTTCTCATTTCTCGAGAAAAAAAAGCGCCGCACATCGCGGCGCTTTTTTGGCTCCTTTTGTCTGCTCAGTCAGCAAAGTCAGAGCTGATGAGCTCCACCAGGGCGTCCACGGCGTCCTTCTCGTCAGTGCCGTCGGCAATGAGGTCGATGGTGCTGCCCTTGATGATACCCAGGGAGAGAACACCGAGCAGGCTCTTTGCGTTTACTCTCTGCTCTTCCTTCTCCACCCAAATGGTGCTCTTGAACTCGTTTGCCTTCTGAATAAAGAAGGTGGCAGGTCTCGCGTGAAGGCCGACCTGGTTATTAACGGTTGCCTGCTTAATATACATAAAAGTCCCTCCCAAATTCTTTCCCTAAAATACTACCATAAGAATAGCAAATTTCCGAGGCTCCGTCAATGCCAATTTTCCCGGCAAAGCACAGAATTTATGCTGAATTTTTTATGTTTTCCCTTGCAGTTTTCACCGAACGGCCATTCTCGGCCCTTTTCGGATTCTCCCATCACTTCAGCTCCACAATGGTCACGCCGTTCTCCCCCTCGCCAAACCGGCCCAGGCGGAAGGAGGCCACCCCCTTGCAGCGCTTTAGATAGGTGTGCACGGCCTTGCGCACGGCGCCGGTGCCCTTGCCGTGGATGACGGTGACCTGGGTGAGGTTGCCCACGATGGCCCGGTCGATGAACTGGCTCAGGGCCAGCTCGGCCTCGTCGGTGGTCATACCCCGCAGGTCCACCTCGGCCTTGGCGCCCAGAGAGCGCAGCTTGTGCTCCGTGCGGCGGATGTACTGGCGGGCGGCCTTCTGGGTTTGGGTCTCCCCTTCCACCACCCGGACCTCCTCCTGCTTGGCGGTGATGCGCAGGATGCCCGCCTGGAGCTGGAGGACGCCCTCCTTGTTCACCGACAGGACGGTGCCCTGGGTGCCGGTTTTCAGGATGGTCACCGTGTCCCCCTTTTGGGCCGGGCGGAGCATGGGGGGCGGCGCGGCCTGTTCCGGGGCCCCCAGCTTGCCCTCGGCCTCGTTGAGCCGGTGGCGCAGGCCGGCCCGCTGGTCGTTCACTTCCTGCCAGTCCTGCTCCTTTTTGGCCTTTTTCCTCATGTCGCTCAGTTCCCGGAAGACCTCGTCGGCGGTGCGGCGGGCTTCCTCCAGGATGGCGCGGGCCTCGGCCTTGGCCCGGGCCTCGTTCTTCTCCTTCTCCTTTTGCAGGGAGTCCCGGTACTCCTGGGCCTTGGCGGCGGCCTGCTCCATCTCCAGCCGGAGCTGGGCGGCCTGGCGCTGCTCTTTTTCCATCTCCTGGCGCTGCTGGTCCAGCTTGGTCAGCACGTCCTCAAAGCGGATGTTCTCAGCGCTGACCCGGGCGTTGGCCTGCCGGATGATCTCCTCCGACAGCCCCAGCCGCTTGGAGATGGCGAAGGCGTTGGACTTGCCGGGAATCCCCACCAGCAGCCGGTAGGTGGGGGCCAGGGTCTCCACGTCAAACTCGCAGGAGGCGTTTTCCACCCCGGCGGTGGTCATGGCGTACACCTTCAGCTCGGCGTAGTGGGTGGTGGCGGCCACCAGGGCCCCCAGGCCCCGGGCGTGCTCGATGATGGCGGCGGCCAGGGCGGCCCCCTCCACGGGGTCGGTGCCGCCCCCCAGCTCGTCGAAGAGGATGAGGGTCTCGCCGTCGGTCTCGGCCAGCATCCCCACGATGTTGCTCATGTGGGAGGAGAAGGTGGACAGGGACTGGGCGATGGACTGCTCATCCCCGATGTCCGCCAGCACCCGCCGGCAGACCTTCACGGTGCTCCCGTCCCCGGCGGGGATGTGGAGGCCGCACTGGGCCATGAGGGTGAGCAGGCCGATGGTCTTCAGGGTCACCGTCTTGCCGCCGGTGTTGGGGCCGGTGATCACCAGGGTGTCGAAGGTCTCCCCCAGCTCCAGGTCGTTGGCCACCGCCGTCTTTTTCTCCAGCAGGGGGTGCCGTGCCCGGCGCAGGCAGAGGCTCTTTTTCGACAGCCCCGGCTCCATGGCCCCCATCTGGTTGGAGAGCTTGCCCCGGGCAAAGATGCTGTCCAGGCGGATGAGGAGGTCATAGTTCAGGTTGATGTCCTCCTTGAAGGCCGCGGCCTCCGCCGACAGCTCCGCCAGGATTCGGTCGATCTCCTTTTCCTCCTTGGCCTGGAGCTCCCGCAGCTCGTTGTTGGCCTTCACCACCCCCATGGGCTCGATGAAGAAGGTGGAGCCCGAGCCCGACAGGTCGTGGACCAGGCCGGGGATCTCATTCTTAAACTCCGACTTCACCGGCACCACATACCGCCCCGAGCGCTGGGTGATGATGCTCTCCTGAAGGTACTTGGCCTGGGAGGAGGAGATGATTTTTTGCAAAATATCCCGCACCTTGCTCTCGGTGGCCCGCATGTGCCGGCGGATGGAGGCCAACTCAGGGCTGGCCGAGTCGGCCAGCTCCCCGTCCCCCACGATGGAGCCGGTGATCTTATCCTCCAAAAACCGGTTGGGGTGGAGGGCGTGGAAGAGGAAGTCGATGGGAGTCTTTTTCTCCTCATCCCCCTCCCCATAGGCCTTGGCCGACCGGGCCGCCGCCAGAACCCCGGCAATGTCCAGCAGCTCCCGGGTGTTGAGGCTGCCCCCCATGTCCGCCCGCTGGAGCGACCCGGCCACGGGCTTCACCCCGGTAAAAGAGGGGCTGCCCCGCAGCACCATCATGTCCACCGCGGCGGTGGTCTCCTTCAGCCGCTGGGCCACCTCCACGGGGTCGGTCTCCGGGCGGAGCCGGCGGGCCCGGTCCTTGCCCTCCTCGGTGACCGCCTGGGCGGCCAGGAGGGTCAGGACCCGGGGGAGCTCCAAAGTCTCTATGGATTTTTCAAATAGATCCGTCATGGGATTCCTCCTTTTAAGGAAATTTTGGACCCGCTTCGCTGGGCTCCAAAATTTAGGGGATTGCACCTCCCTGCGCGCACGGCCCCGGTGGGGCCGCACACTTGTGAGGTGAGAGGAATTTTTTCACCGGCGGAGCCGGCGAAAAAATGATTTGATTTTATTCCGCTTTCTGCGGAAAGCGGAAGTCTGCGACGCTGGGGAGGGGTGGTGCGTCTATTTCCGACGCTGTGGAACCCTCAAGGCTCGCCCTCATCCGACCCGGCTTCGCCGGCCCACCTTCCCCCCCAGGGGAAGGCTTTGGCAAACCCTGTGTGGCTTACTGTAGAAAACTACCGTAGCAAAAACCCCAGCGTAGCATAAGCACGTAGGCTTCCCCTCGGGGGGAAGCTGTCAGCGCAGCTGACTGATGAGGGGGCGATGTGGAGTACCGGCGGGTAGAAGAATACTGTCGCCACCTTCCACTGTGGCAGGCTTCCAACCCACCTACCCCTTGCGCTGCGAACCGCCCATTCGATGTTAGAGAAGAAGTGTGGTTCCACAGAGGGCGCAAGTTTCCTCTCCCGGCCCCGCAGGGGCCGGACCCCTACCCCATAGGGCCACTCCCCCGCGCAATCTGCTTATAATAATCCAATGTACGGAACCCCCGCTCCTGCTGGGTCATAAGAAAGGCCTCCGCAGCCTCCCCCAACTGCCGCAAGCCCTCCTCCGCCAACGAAAAGGAAAAGAGTTTCTTGGGATTCCCTCCCACAATATGCCGGGCCGCCGCCAGCGCCCCCGGAGACAGGGGCATGGAAACCCCGCCCCCCACCTGCTCCCGGCACCGGGCGCAGTGGAGAACCCCCTGGGAGAGGTTCAGCCGGGCCTTGGGCGGCTGGGGCTCCCCGCAGACGGCGCAGGCCCCCAGCAGGGGCTCATAGCCCGTCAGGCAGAGGAGCCTCAGCTCAAAAACCGCCTTCACCAGGGGCAGGGGCTTTTTCAGGGTGTCGATGGCGTAGAGGCAGTTGAGCAGCAGGGAGAGAAGCTCCGGGCAGGCCTCCCCCTCCTGGGCCGAGGTCTCGGTGACCTCGGCGAAGTAGGAGGCCAGGGCCAGGGCCTCCAGGTCCTGGCGCACCGACCAGAACTGCTCCAGGGGGTCAGCCTCGGTGAGGGTGGTGAACTCCCCCCGCTCATAGAGGGTGAGCTCGGAATACACCAGCAGCTGGCTGGCCGCCGCGAGCCGGCTGTTCTTCCGCCGGCAGCCCCGGGCCTTCACCGTCCGCTTGCCATCGTCCCGGGTGAGGACGGTGAGAATCTTGTCGGCCTCTTTATACTGGGTCTCCCGCAGGACGATCCCCTGGGTGCTCAGGCGCATGGGCTCTCCCTCTCTCCTGTGTTTGCTGGGCCTCCTGCCGCGCCCGGCGCTGGGCCAGGCAGTAGGCCTGGGGCAGGCCTGTCCGAAAAAACAGGTCCCGCAGTTGCTCGGCTGTCATGGGCCATTCCTCCTGTCTTGGTCTTCTCTGGTTAGCCTGACAGGTTGGCGGCCCTTTTATGTTCGGTAAATTTTAGGGCTTGTTTGATAATTGGCGGAATGCCGGGCAGCGAGGGATTTTTCTGCCAGACGAAGATGATTTTTCGCAGGCGTACTGGATGTACGTCAAGAAAAATCAGCAAAGTATGGCGGGAAAAGACCCGCTGGCGGGCGTTTTGTCAATTGTCAAACACGCCTTAGTCCCGGCTGTCAAAGCCGAAGTTGCGGATGAGATTCAGGTTGTCCCGCCAGTTCTCCTTCACCTTCACCCAGGTCTCCAAATAGACCTTGGTGCCCATGAACCGCTCCACGTCCTCCCGGGCCATGGTGGAGATCCTTTTCAGCATGCTGCCCTGTTTGCCGATGATGATCCCCTTGTGGGAACTCTTCTCACAATAGATGGTCACGTGCAGGTCGATGATGCCACTCTCCCGCTCGGAGAACTTGGTCACCTCCACCGCCGTGCCGTGGGGGATCTCCTTGTCCAGGCAGTACAGCAACTTCTCCCGGACGATCTCCGCGCAGATCTGCCGCTCAGGCTGGTCGGTGACCACGTCCCTGGGGAAGAGCTGGGGCCCTTCGGGCAGGAAGGTGGCGGCCAGGTCCAGCAGCTCCTCCAGGCCCTCCTTCCGTTTGGCGGAGATGGGCAGGATGGCAGTAAAGTCGTGTTCCTTGCTGTATGCCTCCATCACCGCCAGGAGCTGGCCCTTTTCCACGGTGTCGATCTTGTTGATGACCAGCACCGAGGGGACCTTCATGCCTTTGATCTGCTGGATGAGTTCCTTTTCCGGCCCGCCCACATGGGCGATGGGCTCCACCAGCAGCAGGACGGCGTCCACGTCGGCCACGCTCTTTTTCACCACGTCCACCATGTAATCCCCCAGGCGGTTGGCCGCCTTGTGCAGGCCGGGGGTGTCCAGGAAGACAAACTGGTTCTCCCCCCGGGTGAGGACGGCGCAGATCCGGTTCCGAGTGGTCTGGGGCTTGCTGCTTACAATGGCCACCTTCTCCCCCACCAGGGCGTTGGTGAGGGTGGACTTGCCCACGTTGGGCCGGCCGCAGAGGGTAATCATACCGCAGCGCTTCACCGGGACCTCTTCCGGGGCCTCCTCGGTAAGGGGTGCATCCAGTTCCTCATTCCAGTGGTCCCGGGTGATCCCCAGCTCCTCCAGGATGGCCTCCTCCCGCGCCCGCATCCGGGCCTTCTGGGGGCCCTCGTCCAGGTGGTCATAGCCCAGCAGGTGGAGCACCGAGTGGACCGCCAGATAGGCGATCTCCCGCTGGACGCTGTGGCCGAACTCCTCCGCCTGGGCCTTGGCCCGGTCCACGGAGATCACCATGTCCCCCAGGGGGCACAGGCCGGTCTCGGGGTCCAGCTCATCCTCCCCGGTGCCGTCGGGGGGCGTGCCGGGGGTGAGCTCCAGCATGGGGAAGGAGAGCACGTCGGTGGCCGCGTCGATCTGACGCTGCTCCAGGTTAATCTCCCGGATGCCCTCGTCGGTGGTCAGCAGCACGTCCACCCCGCAGGGAATCGGGACGTGTTCTGCCGCCAGGGCGGCGGTGATCACCCGGGTCAGCAGGGGCTTGTAGGGGTTGGTGCCCCCAAGCTCCCAGTCGATATAAATATCGTGTTTCATCGTTATCGTTTCGCCTTTCTTCTGTTTTCGTCGTCCTCATAGGCCTTGATGATCCGCTGGACAATCACGTGGCGGACCACATCGCTGTCGGTGAGGCGGCAGATGGCGATGCCCTCCACCCCCTTGAGCACCCGCATGGCCTCTTTCAGGCCCGAGACCTTGTCCCCCGGCAGGTCGATCTGGGTCACGTCCCCCGTGATGACGATCTTCGACCCGAAGCCCAGGCGGGTGAGGAACATCTTCATCTGCTCCCGGGAGGTGTTCTGGGCCTCGTCTAAGATGATAAAGGAGTCGTCCAGGGTCCGGCCCCGCATATAGGCCAGGGGGGCCACCTCGATGTTCCCCCGCTCCACATATTTATTGTAGCTCTCCGGCCCCAGCATTTCAAACAGGGCGTCGTAGAGGGGGCGCAGATAGGGGTCCACCTTGCTCTGGAGATCGCCGGGCAAAAAGCCCAGCCGCTCCCCGGCCTCCACCGCCGGACGGGTGAGGATGATGCGGTTGACCTCCTTGGCCCGGAAGGCCGCCACGGCGGCGGCCACCGCCAGATAGGTTTTCCCCGTGCCGGCGGGCCCCACCCCCAGGGTGATGGTGTTTTGACGGATGGCGTCTACGTACTTTTTCTGGCCCACGGTCTTGGCCTTCACGGGCTTTCCCTTGGCGGTGACGCAGAGCACGTCGGCGGCCAGGGTCTGGATTTTGTCCTCGTTGCCCGACTTCACCAGTTGGATGAGATAGCGCACATTCTGCTCGTTGATGGTCTCCCCCCGGGCTGACAGGCCGATGAGGCCCTGGATCACCTTGGCGGCGTACATCACTTCCTCCGGCTCCCCGCTGATTTTTAGCTGGTCGTCCCGGCCTACCACCCGGACCCCCAGTTCCTGCTCGATGAGGCGGATGTTCTCATCGAAGGAGCCGAAAATGTCGATGGCGTCCTCCATCCGTTCAATGCTGACTGTCTGTTCGATCATGGGCGTGTTACTCCTTCGTGTCTTGCTCTGAGGGCGTTTCCCCCTCCTGGGCTTTCTCGTCGGCCCCGGTGGTTCCCGGCGCGGGGTGGCGGGGACCCACCACCTTCTCCTGGGTGTCCATCTCGGTGATGCGGCCGATCTGCTCGTCGCACTGGGCCAGCAGGGTCACCTGGAGAAGGTCCCCCTGCCGGGTCACCGTATAGTCGGTCTGCAGCACCTTGCCCTGGTCCATCTGTTCCTCCAAGGACGCCAGGAGCTTTTGGCGCAGCAGCTCCTCCGCCGCGGCGGGGTCCAGGGCCACAGAGGAAGTCTCATAGGCCCGGTGGGTCTCCTTTTCCCAAACCACCGGCAGGGTCTTGCCCGGAATGGGGGTCCAGGATTTCAATTCTGTTATTGTATCATAGTTCTCATAGGAAATTCCACTGTTTTGATAAAATTTCACCCGTTTCCCCATCACCGACAGGCTGTACCGGGTGGTCTTCTCCCCGGTGTATCCCTTGGTGGGGGCGGTGAGGGAGATCTGGGCGGTGAGCTTGTGCCAGGTCCGGGCCAGGACCTTCCCCTCGGCGTGGACCAGCATTTCCCCCAGAACGGGCCCCTCTTCCTCCCACTCCTGGGGCACAATATCCATCTGCATGTGGCCGGAGATGAGAATATCCCCTTTCAGCACCGCGTCCCCCTCCTGGAACCGGGCGTCCCCCACCCAGGGTTCCATGTGGGTGATGACCCCCGAGGCCGAGGCGATCACGTCCGTGGGCACCCGCTCCGCCCGGAGCTCCGGGGCGGGGTCCTTCTCCCGGACGATAACCTCTGCCCGGGTGCCGTGGAGGTTCAGGGCCAGGTAGGACAGCTGGTCCATGGCCAGCATCATGTGGTTTTCCACCTCCCGCACGGGGATGTCCGGGGCATAGGTCCCCACGGAGACCCCGCACAGCCGGAGCTGGCTGTTGATCTCCTCTTTGGTCAGGCTCTCGTTGCCGGTGACGTCGATGGTGAGCACCGTCCGCGCCCCCACCCCAAACAGAACCAGGCACACCGCCAGCCCCGCCAGCAGGGCGTACCGCCGGCGAAAGCCCAGCAGAAAATAGGGCAGTCCCCGGCGGCGCTCCCCGTCCAGTTCAAACCCCGCCCGGCGGGCCAGCTCCGCCAGCCGGGAAAACTGCCGGGCGGTGACCTGAACCTCCAGGGTAAACCGGTCCCGCTGGAGCATCTTCCACAGGATGAGATTTTCCCGGGCGCAGAGGTTCAGGAAATCCTCCGGCTGCGCTCCGGTGACCCTGGCAGTCACGGTACCAAACAGCCAGCCTAACAACGTCTTCACAACCCATCCCCCGTTTCTTTATAAAATCTCCAGCCCGGTCACCCAGCCCACGATCCGCAGCTCCCCCTCCCGCATGGCTTTCAGCTCCAGATCCCGGCCCAGCACCCGCAGCACCCAGGCCCCGCCGTCCACATGGATTTCCTCCCGGCCATAGGAGAGAATCCCCTTGTAGTGCTCCAAATACAGCTCCCGGTCTCCGGTGAGCTCCGCCCGGGGCAGCCCCGCCGCCCCGTCCGCCGGCAGATCCAGCAGTTGGGCGGTCCGCTCCCGCAGGCTCCGCTTCCGTCGTTCCTTTTCCTCCATGGCCCGTCTCTCCTCTCCCAAAAACTCACTACCAACCCTATGCGCCCCTCTCGGCCGCCTTGCCTGTCCCCTGAAAAAAACAGCAAAAGGCCCGGGCCGGCAAGTGTGCCGGTCCGGGCCAGGGTTTTGCATGCTATGGTTCTGTTATTCGGACGGTTCTGTGGGGAAAGTGTAGATCCAGTGTGCGGTTTCCTCGGGGCTGATGTTTCCGTTTTCAATCCCCCAGGCGGTAACTTGAAGGTTGGTGTCATCATACCACTTGACAAAGAGGATCGAGATCTCATTCTCCCACTGGGGCAGGGCCACGTCCTCTTCCAAGTCCCCTTCCAGATCAACCACCCGGATCTGCCAGCCACCGGGCTTCCCGTCTGAGATCTTCCAGGGGAAAGCGATGTGCTTGCCGTCCGGGCTGAAGAAGCTCTGCCAGGAATCAGTCATCCCCTCGTCAAAGGTGTAGATGGGGGTGAGGGTTCCATCGGCGTAGCGGGCCACGGTAAAGCCCTCCATCATAGCCGTTTCATAGGTGGGGCCGTAAAGGATCAGGTCTCCGCAGACCTCCACCCGAGTAAAGCTGTCGATCTCCACGTCCTGGGGCAGGGTCCAGTCCTCCGGGACCTGGGTGATGTCTTTGTTGGTGGTCGCGTCATAGTCCTCCATGGTCCACTCGGCGTCGGTCACCTGGGTCCAAGTTCCCTTGGACTCTCCCGGGGTCTTTTCCGGGGGATTGCCGGTCTCCTGGTCTTGGGTTCCACAGGCGCACAGGAGCAGGCAAGCCAGCAGGGCCGGGAGCAGGATGAGATGGTATTTTTTCATGGTGTTCTCCTTTCCGTCATGTCTGAGGTTTCCTTGCTTCGGTGCGTGGGAAAGCCGCTGTCGTCAGGCGGCGGGCAGGGTATAGACGTAGGTGATGGGCTTCACGTCATCGTTGAATTCCTTGGGGCAGCCGGTGACAACCAGGTGGGTGTCGTCCTGCCACTTGGGCAGCAGGAACTCGGCGGTCTTGGTCTCCTCCTGGCCGGTCTCCTTATTGACAGAGGTAAAGGTCATCTCAGGCAGCTCCAGCTGGGATTCGCCCCCGGTGGTCAGGTCCACCAGAGTCACGTTCCACTCCGGGGCGTCGGCGTCCTTGGCCCAAACCGCCACCAGCTTGGTGCCGTCGGGGCTGAAGAACCGCTGCCAGCTTCTCACCACGCCGCTCTTGAACTCATAGATGGTGGTCAGCTCGCCGTCGGCATAGGTGGACACGGTGAAGCCCTCCATCACGCCCTGGTCGTTGAATTCGCCAACAAGGATCTGATCGCCGCAGACTTCCACTCGGGTCTTTTCCCCCACGGTGAAGCCCTCGGGCAGGGTCCAGTCGGCGGGGATGGGGCCGGTGATATCCTCTGCACGATAGCTGTCGGTAAAGCTGGCCATGTTTTCAATGGCCTCCGGTGACTCCGTCCAGGTTCCCCCGGCCAGCTTGCCGTCTTCGCTGCCGCCGCAGGCGCACAGGGCCAAAGCCAGGACTAGTGCCAGGGATAAGGCCAGTAAATTCCGTTTCATCATTGGTTTCCTCCTCAAGTTCTTGGTTTCCTCTTTCCCATTCAGCATATCAGGTTTTTAACATTTCGTCAACAGATGCCGGGTTTTCTCTTAGAATCCACGGCGGTTTTGCACAATTTTGTGGGAAGCTCGTCCACCGCTCCGGGGCAAATCACTGTGAATCTGCTTCCAAATGTAATCCTCCAGCTCCTGGGCCTGAAGGACCTGGGCGGCCAGATCCAGGCCTTTCCGGTCCCGGGAGTAGCTCACCCCCGCCTGGCCGCTTCCGCCGTCTCCCAGGGCCACCACCTGATAGGCGTCCTCGGTGCGGAAGTAGACATACATCCTGGTCCTGCCCTCTGGGGTCTCGGGGGCGGGGCGCAGGGTCTGCCGTTTGTGCAGGGTGGCCATGTGGTCCACAATGGCCCGGGCCGTCTGACGTTCCACCATGGTCCTGGGCTTCCACAGGGCGGTCTCCCGGCCGCCGGTTTCCACCTGGATGTAGAGCAGTTCGGTCTGCACCGGGTCCTCCACCAGGGGCTGGGGGACACACAGCCAGGCCGCCGCCACCAGCGCCAGGGACAGAGTCCCCATGAGAAGCAGATCCGCCAGAACACCCAGGCGGCGGTCTCCGCCGGTCCGTTTTTTTGGCTCCATTCCCCCTCCTTTCCCGCTGTGTCCTTGGGTCATCGGCCGCCCTCCCCTTTGGCCAGGGCGCCCTTTTGGCGCAGGGCCTCCACCACCCAGCGGACCAGCAGCACCAGGGCGGTCTCCGTCACCCCCGGCCAGATCCACAGGGCCGCGGTGAAGCCGCCCCCCTCCCAAAAGGCGAAAATGTCCTGTAACCGGACGCCGCCCCAGCGGAACCATTGCCAGCTCAGCATCCCCACCAGGGCGTACAGGGGGAAAAAGAGGAGAATCCCCACCAGCTCACTGGATACAATGGCCCCCAGGGCCTTGGGCAGGGGCTTCTTCCAGGTCAGCCCCATGGCGACCAGGGGCACGGAATAAAGCAACACCCCAACAGCAGAGAATTCATTCATGGGAAAAGCCTCCTTTCTTTTCCGGCGGACCATTTTCGTCAGAAACGCGCAGTATACTACCTTCAATTTTAGGGTCAATCCATGGCGAGAATGTGAAATAAATCTTAAGAAAATCTTATGTTTTCGTGCCACGGGGTCTTCCCCACGCTTCCTCTCGTTTTGAAACAACCCTCTACTTATATAGACGCTTGAATTGCCTGTTTTTGGACACATTTTTTACTTTTTTTAAGTTTTATAGTTTCAAAAATCAAATTTCCCGAAAAAACGACAAAAAAAGAGCGCGGACGAACGCCCGCGCTCCCAATGGATCGCTTATTCTTCCAGTTTCCGGTGCCCCTGACGGCCCTCAATGGGCAAGTAATGGGCCCGCTTGACCACCGCCCGGTAGGCCGGACGCATGATCCGGTGGCAGGTGACCACCTCTTCAATGCGGTTGGCGCACCAACCGGCGATACGGGCCGAGGCAAAGAGGGGGGTGAACACGTCCTCGGGAATCCCCAGCATGGTGTACACCAGGCCGGAGTACATATCCACGTTGGCACACATGGGGGTCTCCGAGCCGGTCTTCTCCAGGATCATGGGGATGCCAAAGGTCTCGATCTTCTCCAGCAACTGGAAATCCTCGGCATAGCCCTTGGCCTCCGCCATGCTTCTGGCGTATTTTTTCAGCAGCACCGCCCGGGGGTCGGAGATGGTGTAAACCGCGTGGCCCAGGCCATAAATCTTGCCCGACTTGTCCCCGGCCTCTTTCCGCAGGAGCTTTGCCAGATAGTCCTTGATGGCGCCGTCGTCCTTGGGGTTCACGTTCTCCTTCACATACCGGAACATCTCCATGACCTTGGCGTTGGCGCCGCCGTGGAGGGGGCCCTTCAGGGAGCCCACCGCCCCGGCGATGGCGCTGTAAGTATCGGTACCGCTGGAGGAAAGGGCCCGGCAGACAAAGGTGGAGTTGTTGCCGCCGCCGTGCTCGGCGTGAACCATGAGCATCATGTCCAGCAGATGGGCCTCTTCCTCGGTGTATTTGGTGTTGGGGCGGATCATCCGCAGGAAGTTTTCCGCCGTGGACAGCCCCTCCACCGGGAAGTGGATGTGGAGGGAGCCTCCGTAGAAGTAGTGGCGCTTCACCGAATAGGCGTTGGCCACGATGCTGGGGAAAGCCCCGATGAGCTTCACCGACTGGAGGAGAATATTTTCCAGAGAGGTGTCGTCGGGGTTCTCGTCATAGGAATACAGGGAGAGCACGCTCCGGGCCAGCTTGTTCATAATGTTCCGGCTGGGGCTTTTCATAATCATGTCCTCGGTAAAGCCGTTGGGCAGCTTCCGGGCCCGGTTCATGATCTCGTTAAAGTGGTCCAGCTCCTTCTGGGAGGGCAGGTAGCCCATCAGCAGCAGGTAGGCCACCTCTTCAAAGCCGAAGGTCCCCGCCTTTCGGTGGGCCTCCACAATCTCCGTCAGCTCAATGCCCCGGTAGTAAAGCTGGCCGGGGACGGGAATCCGCAGGCCGTCCTCAATCATATAGCCCTGAACCGAGCCCACCCGGGTGACCCCGATGGGGACGCCGGTGCCGTCGCTGTTGCGCAGGCCCCGCTTGATATCCCCCCGGTAATAGGACTCGTCAATGTGATACTCCCGCTGGATGTGCTGGCTGAGGGAACCTGTGTATTGCTCCAGGATCCCGGTCCCATTCTCTCGCATAGTATGGTTCCCCTTTCCTTCATGCCCCTCCCGTTCCAAGCCGCCAGGGAGGGTTTCCATGCTGTTCCAATTTTTTATGATGGGATCATTATACCTCTCTTTCACTTTCTCTGCAAGAAAAAATTCTATTCAGTCATTTCTTTTGGAAATTCCGTGGGATATCATGAATTTTGTCCTTCATTTTAGTTCACCCTGCAAGAAGTTAAAAAGTTCATTCTTTTTTCTTTGCTTCCGGGACAGATTGTGCTATACTTGAAACCACTCATATCATACAAATTCAGAGCGCTGATATGGGCCCTAAGAACTTTTTCCCAGGAAGGGTGTCTATCACGATTATGATTACATTACATTCCAACGGCGTCCGCTGGCAGCAGGGCGCCCCCGTCCCCGCCCAGGTGGCCACTCCCGCCGACCGGGAGAAGACCATCGCCTACCAGATCTTCCGCCGCCACAACCGGCGGGAAGAGGCCGGTCAGCTCCACCTGAAGTTTGACAGCCTCATCTCCCACGACATCACCTACGTGGGGATCATCCAGACCGCCAAAGCCAGCGGCCTGAAGGAGTTCCCCGTCCCCTATGTGATGACCAACTGCCACAACAGCCTCTGTGCTGTGGGCGGCACCATCAACGAGGATGACCACGTGTTCGGCCTCTCCGCTGCCGTGAAGTACGGCGGCAACTTCGTGCCCGCCAACCAGGCCGTCATCCACCAGTACGCCCGGGAGATGATGTCGGGCTGCGGCCGGATGATCTTAGGTTCCGACAGCCACACCCGCTACGGCGCCCTGGGCACCATGGGCGTGGGCGAGGGCGGCCCCGAGATCGTCAAGCAGCTGCTCAGCAACACCTACGACATCGCCTGCCCCCAGGTGGTGCTGGTCTACCTCACCGGTGAGCCCGCCCAGGGGGTGGGCCCCCACGACGTGGCCATCGCCCTGTGTGGAGAGGTCTATAAAAACGGCTTTGTGAAAAACAAGGTCCTGGAGTTTGCTGGCCCCGGCATCAAAAACCTCCCCATGGACTACCGCATCGGCATCGACGTGATGACCACCGAAACCGCCTGCCTGTCCTCCATCTGGGAGACCGACGGGGCGGTGGAGGAATACCTGGCCCTCCACGGCCGGCCCGAGATCTATGAGGCCCTCCATCCCCAGGAGGGGGCCTATTACGACAGCATGATTACCATCGACCTGTCTAAGGTGGAGCCCATGGCCGCCCTCCCCTTCCACCCCTCGGAGGCCTATCCCATCCGGGAGCTGCTGAAAAACCCCGGGGACATCCTGCGGGAGGTGGAGAAGCAGGCCGCCGAGCAGTTCGGCGGCAAGGTCACCCTCTCCCTGACGGACAAGTTGGTGGATGGCAAGCTCCTGGTGGACCAGGGCATCATCGCCGGCTGCGCCGGCGGCATGTACGACAACATCGCCGAGGCCGCCGCCATTCTGGACGGCCACGACGTGGGCAGCGGCTATTTCTCCCTGTCGGTCTACCCCTCCTCTGTGCCGGTCAACCTGGAGCTCATCCACAACGGCGTCCAGCAGTCCCTGCTGGAGGCGGGCGCCCTGTTTAAGCCCTGCTTCTGTGGCCCCTGCTTCGGCGCCGGAGACGTGCCCGCCAACAACGGCCTGTCCGTGCGCCACACCACCCGGAACTTCCCCAACCGGGAGGGCTCCAAGCCCGGCGACGGGCAGCTGGCCGGGGTGGTCCTCATGGACGCCCGGTCCATCGCCGCCACCGCCCGGAACCACGGCGTCCTCACCCCCGCCACCGAGGTCAGCTACACCCAGCCCAAGCAGGGCCAGCGGACCTTTGACAGCAAGGTCTACGACCGCCGGGTCTACTTTGGCTTCGGCCATCCCCAGCCCGAGGCCGACCTGAAATTCGGTCCCAACATCGCCGAGTGGCCCAAGATCCCCGCCCTGGCAGACAACCTCCTCATGCAGGTGGCCTCTGTCCTGCGGGACCCCGTCACCACCACCGACGAGCTCATCCCCTCCGGGGAGACCTCCTCCTACCGCTCCAACCCCATGAAGCTGGCCTCCTTCGCCCTGTCCCGCCGGGACCCCGACTATGTCCCCCGGGCCCTGGACACCCAGGCCCTGGAGACTGCCCGTCAGGCCGGTTCCCTGCCCCCTGTCCTCCGCCAGGCCCTGGAGAAGCTGGGGGGCACCGTGGACCCCGCCGCCTTCCAGGTGGGTTCCGTGATTTTTGCCAACAAGCCCGGCGACGGCTCGGCCCGGGAGCAGGCCGCCTCCTGCCAGCGGGTGCTGGGCGGCTGCGCCAACATCTGCTATGAGTTTGCCACCAAGCGCTACCGCTCCAACTGTGTCAACTGGGGCATGCTCCCCTTCATCCTGGACCAGGGGGCGGAATTCCCCTGCCAGCCCGGGGACTTCATCTATGTCCCCAACGTAAAGGCCAAGGTTCTGGCCGGAGACGACACCTTCCCCGCCCTGGCCCTCACCGGCGGCAAGGTGGTAGAGCTCACCCTCCGCCTGCCCGCCGCTACCCCGGAGGAGCGGGAGCTTCTCCTCACCGGCTGCCTGATGAACCACTACGCCGCCCAGAACAAGGCCTGAGGAGGAAGTCATGGAACCAATCAAAATGCAAAACCCCATCGTGGAGATCGACGGGGACGAAATGACCCGCATCCTCTGGGCCATGATTAAGGAGGAGCTCATCCTCCCCTTTGTGGAGCTGAACACCGAGTATTACGACCTGTGCCTGCCCAACCGGGACGCCACCGACGACCAGATCACCCACCAGGCCGCCGAGGCCATCAAGCACTGGCACGTGGGGGTCAAGTGCGCCACCATCACCCCCAACCTCCAGCGGATGGAGGAGTACCACCTGAAAAAAATGTGGCGCTCCCCCAACGCCACCATCCGGGCCGCCCTGGACGGCACTGTCTTCCGTGCCCCCATCCTCATCTCCAAGGTCCGCCCGGTGGTCTCCTGCTGGAAAAAGCCCATCACCATCGCCCGCCACGCCTACGGGGACATCTACAAGGCCGTGGAGTACCGGGTCCCCGGCCCCGGCAAGGCCGAGCTGGTCTTCACCGACGAAAACGGCGTGGAGACCTCCCGCCAGACCATCTTCGACTTCAAGGGCCCCGGCGTCCTCCAGGGAATGCACAACCGGGACGACTCCATCCTCTCCTTCGCCCGGTGCTGCTTCACCTATGCCCTGGAGGTGGGCCAGGACGTGTGGTTCTCCTCCAAGGACACCATCTCCAAGGACTATGACCAGACCTTCAAACTCCTCTTCCAGAAGGTCTTTGAGGAGGAGTTCCAGGACAAGTTCCAGGCCGCGGGCCTGCACTACCGCTACGCCCTCATCGACGACGTGGCCGCCAAGGTCATCCGCTCCGAAGGGGGCATGATCTGGGCCTGCAAGAACTACGACGGCGACGTGATGAGCGACCTCATCGCCGCCGCCTCGGGCTCCCTGCCCATGATGACCAGCGTGCTGGTGAGCCCCGACGGCAACTTTGAGTACGAAGCTGCCCACGGCACCATCACCGACCACTACCGCCGCCACCAGAAGGGGGAGGACCTGTCCTCCAACCCCCTGGCCACCATCGCCGCTTGGGCCGGCGCCCTGAAAAAGCGGGGGGAGCTGGATGGCAACGAACCCCTCATCCATTACGCCGACTGCCTGAGCCAGGCTGGCCTGGACGTCTTTGAGGAGGGCTACCTCTCCGAGGACCTGGCCTCCCTCTGCGACCCCGCCGAGCTGAAGGAGATGCCCGAAAACAGCAAGCTCATGAAGCTCATCCGCGCCCGTCTGGAGACCCTTTTGGCACAATGATCTGCAATAAATATCCCCCGGCAAAGCCGGGGGTATTTCATATGCGGGCAAAGCCCTATGTTATTAGCCCGCGCGTCCCGTCGCGCAAATACGGTCTGCCAGCCGCGAAAGTTTTGCTACTTGCTACCCGTAAACGGGTTTAGAAATTTCCCATCGTCAGTTGT
>JALERU010000052.1 GCA_022764045.1 Clostridiales bacterium
GCGTCCATCGCTTACTCCCAGTACAACATCAGCTATTCAGTTTCGGCATTGCCCAAATGCAAGGGCTTATGCCGCAAATTCCTTGAAATTACAGGCTTTTTCGGGTGTTAGTCCACAAATAACAGCCTCATTTGCCATGATGAAATCAGCCTTAAGCTGAGGGTGGCAGTCATTAAAGAAGGTGTCTGCATTGAACTTGCCGAGATCGGCTTCAATGCCGCGAATGGCAAGATTCATCTGCGCCATTTTCCATGTGGTCGGGTTGGAGTCCTGACCATATACGGAAATGCTCTTGATGTTTCCACCGTGATTTTCAATGAACTTGGAGGACTGAACAAACATACCGCCAGAGCCGCAGCAGGGATCATAAACGCGCCCATTATAGGGCTGCAAAACTTCAACGAGAGTACGGACTACGCAGGAGGGGGTATAGAATTCACCGGCGAGCTTTCCTTCCTGCTCCGCGAACTTGGACAGACAGTATTCGTAGGTGCGCCCGAGTATATCCTTGCTGTTCCCGTGTTCGATCATCTGGATGTTGGTGAAAAGGTCAACGACTTCTCCGAGCCTCCGTTTATCCAGCTCAGGACGAGCAAAGTTCTTCGGGAGAATATCTTTGAGACGGCTGTTTTCCTTCTCAATGCTCCGCATGGCATCGTCAATCACCGTACCGATTTCAGGTGTGTGCGCAGCAGCGGAAATGACACTCCAACGGGCATTTTCTGGGACAAAGAAGATATTCTCTGCAACGTATTCATCCCAATCCTCTTCAAACCCATCGCCCTCATCCACCAACTCTTGATACTTGATCTCAAATCGATCCGATATGTATTTCAAAAAGATGAGACCAAGAACAACCGACTTATACTCGGATGCGTCGATATTCCCACGCAGGACGCAAGCTGCATCCCAAATTTGTTTTTCAAAGCCAATGGTGGTAATATTTTTATCTGCCATTTCCACCTCTCCTGTCTATTGTTTGTTTTCTTCATTATACAAGGCAGATCGACAAAAAACAACTGTTACTCATAGGGTGTCGTTTGGGATAATAAACTCTACTATCTACAATAACTTCTTTGACAGACAGTGAATCTATATGGCCAATAAGATTCTCAAAACCGGCGCCTTTCAGTGGGAACTTGACGGTATCATTGTCTATATCGAAGCGCTTTTTTCTGCTCTGCACCTCCCCTGCGGTTTGCCTTCCTTAAAATTTGCAATTTCTACAGCCAATGCATTGATTTTGCATTGCAAATCGCATATACTATCAGTACAGTGAAATGCAAGGAGGGTTGTTATCATGGCAAATACAACAAACTTTAGCGTCCGCATGGACAGCGATATGAAAAAGCAGTGTGAAATGCTCTACGGTGAGTTAGGCATGAACCTGACCACCGCCATCAATGTTTTCCTGCGCCAGTCGCTGCGTGTCGGTGGATTTCCCTTTGAGGTAAAGTTGGATCAGCCCAATAAGGAAACCATGGCCGCCATGCTGGAATCGGAAAGGATTGCAAAGGACCCGTCCGTGAAAGGGTATACCGACCTGGATGAGCTCTTTGCAGACCTGAAAGCATGAGGAAAACAAAGTATACCGTCAAGCCCACCACGCAGTTCAAAAAGGACTACAAGCTGGCGATGAAGCGCGGACTGAACATCAATCTGCTGAACGATGTGATCACCACCCTTGCGCTGGGCGAACCACTTTCTGAGAAAAACAAAGACCATCCCCTCACCGGGAATTGGGCAGGACACCGCGAGTGTCATATCCTCCCGGACTGGCTGCTGATCTACCGCATTGAGGACGATGTGCTGGTGCTGACCCTGGCCCGCACCGGAACACACAGCGATTTGTTTGGAAAATGAACACACAGGCCGCCGCATGGAAAAATTTCCGCGCGGCGGCCTGTGCGCATAGCGTCCCTCCTTTTCCCGCTCCGGTTCGGTGGTTATAGGCTTGTCAATGATGTGTTACAAAATTTGAAAAAGAAGAAAGGACCAGATTGGGAGAACGCCAGTTAAGGGGACGTATGGCCGGCATAATAGGATTCGTTACCTGGACCGCAGTGGCTTCGTCACTGCTCAATACGTTTCCTGCCGCAATATGCAGGACCAGTTCCCCTTGCATTTTGGGGGAAATCCCGATATACTGGACACATAGCAGAGAAAAGGAGGCGCCAGCATGACACAAAAGAAAGCGCAGCAAATGGAATATGCACTTTCCACCCACGCCATTGAGCGGCTTTTTCCCAGCAAGGAGGCCTTGCGCCTGTGTGAGCAGATGTCTGACGGCACGCTCAGCGCCAAGGAAGCGGTGGCGTCTGTTTTAAAGGCTTATGGCTTGAAGCAGGGATCTGACCGTGGGTAAGGGCTTTGGGAAATATGATGTGTACACTGTGGCAGGCTCCATTTACTGCTATCGTGGCACAAATGTGCTGAAAAACCGCTTCGGCCTGCGGGATGGCGCAAAGCTGAAAGCAGTGGAAGCGGATCTCTCTTTGATCCGGCAGAATGCTCTGTTAGAGCATCCCATTCCGGGCCGCTTCACCCCCAACCACCTTTGCAGGATACACCGCTATCTCTTGGGAGATATTTACCGCTTTGCGGGCCATTTCCGCCGGGAGGATATTCAGAAGGGATCTACCCGCTTTTTGGCCCACGGTGATATTCCTCGTAAGCTGACGCAGCTGTTGCACGAGCTGCGCGGAGAAAACCTCTTATCTGGACTCTCTTTCGAGGCCCTTATTACGCGCAGCGCCTATTATTTTGCGGAGTTGAATTATATTCACCCGTTTCGGGAGGGGAACGGTCGGGCCACACGGGAGTTTATGCGTCAGCTCTATGCCCGAAATGGATATGTGGTCAACTGGGCCGCCGTTCCGGTGGATCACCTGTTGGTGGCAATGGAGATGTCTGTGTTCGACACGCATAATTTAGAAGCTGTTTTGTCCCTGTGTTTGGGAAAAAACAGTTGAGATCAATCTATATAAAAGTGTGATATGAACTCGTTTTCGCATTACCCTACAGCTTCAAAGGACAGACCTTATCCATCTCTAAGGTCTGTCCTTTCGTCATAGAGAAAGAGGTGCCAGCAAAAAGCGTCGCTGGCACAACTTCTGCTCAAGTTGAGCAGAGGTAAGCGCAGAAAAACATGAAAAAACCATGGATTGTCATTTTTTCAACATTGACAGGGCACTATAAGTGTGGTATTATTTGATCATTAAAAGAACTATTTATCCTAGGGATAAAATGCCTACAGGCACACAATTTTAAGTTATATTCAAGAGATTTTCTTTCACCCACAGAAAGAAAATTTCTTTTTTTAGAGATAACAACTATAATCAGTATTAACTAATGGGTGTTATGTTCTGGTGGCCCTCGGGATGAGGCCCGAGATCCAGAACGGTTGCGGGGGACCCAAAGAAGCTTTTGAACTTGTATATAAACATTATAACTTATTTTAAAATTTAGTATACCTGTTCCTTCCCCTCCGCAACCTCTCGCCCTTTTATAATAATGTTTGAAAAAAACGCATATTGGGAAGACCTTAAGCTGAAACCTATCGGCCAGCAGATTAAAAGTGCCAGGAAGGCGCAAAATGTGACTCGATCTCAGCTCGAAAAAATGGTAGATTGCTCAGCGTCAACCATTAAGCGAATCGAGAAGAGTAATGACGGTAAATACTGCAACATTCAAGCTATTTGCGAATATCTTAAAATTCCAATGTTTGAAAAAAACGCATATCAGGAAGACCTTATGTGTAAGCCTATCGGTAAGCGAATCAGAACTGCCAGGGAGGTGCAAAATGTGACTCAATTTCAGCTCTCAGAAGAGATTGGTCATTCAGTGAAAATGATTCAGGGGATTGAGGAGAACGATAACGGTCGATATAGCTGCATTCAAGATATTTGTACGTATCTCAAAATTCCAATGGGCTAAATTAGCGAGATTGCGGGTGATTTATAAGAAAACTAATTAAATATCTTAAATTTAGCGCAGAAATGACCTATTGCAGGTCACTTCTGCGCTTTTATTATCGCTAATTTTAAGATATAATTATTCCATGATCCGGATCAAATCTAATTTTAAGGAGATCTAAAATTGAAACTAACCGATTTAGTCATCGACCCCCACAGCTTAGGCGGCGAATTCCTACTGGTGGACGTGCTGCCCGCCTATGAGTACACCAATGGTCAGCGCACCGAAAAGATCGTCGGCTACCGGTACACTATTGTTCTCCCCGAACGGAGATTTGAAAAAATCAACGTCCGGATCGACGGTGGAAAGTGCATGGACAAGCCCAAGGATTTTTCTCATGTTGAATTCCAGAACCTGGAAGTGTTTATCTATTGGTCCCAGGGCCAGCCCCAGGTAGGCGCACGGGCCAAGGGCATCCATCCGGTGCAAGACAAGCCCTGACTGACCGGTGGGACCGGTGGGGGTGACGGGAAGGGATTTCTTTCAAAATCCCCCCGGCATCCCCATCGGGGCCACCGCCCCCATAAGGGGTAGTATTACCCCTTATGAGTAGCATGTAGCATGTAGCAAGAAAAAGGTGAATTATGGAAAATAATCGCCAATCCCGCAAGTGGAATCTGACCATTAACAATCCCAAACAGTGCAATTTAGAGCATGAAAGCATAAAGGAAATCCTCCAAAAATTCCTACCACAGTATTACTGTCTGTCCGACGAGATCGCCACAACAGGGACATATCACACCCACATTTTTCTTTACTCTCCCTCCCCCATTCGTTTCTCAACACTTAAAAAACGCTTCCCAACGGCTCACATTGAGAAAGCCTATGGCAGTGTTCAGGAAAATCGTGATTATATCCGTAAGGAAGGCCACTGGGCTGATACGGAAAAAGCGGAGACCTCTGTGCCGGATACCTTTGAGGAATGGGGAGAACTTCCGCTGGAACAGGTGGAAACAGCTTCTGATCACAGGTGGATCTTTGATAGTATTAAAGCCGGTATGACAGTCTCTGAGATGATCAAAGCTTCGCCAAAACTAGTATTCCGAGTTCGGGATCTTGAGATTCTGCGGCAAACATTATTGAGTGAACAGTATGCAGAGGAACGCAGAGAAATCGAGGTCAGCTACCTCTATGGGGTCAGCGGAGCAGGAAAAACCAGGAGCATCTTTGCACGCCACAGCGGCAAGGATATCTGCCGGGTGACAAATTATCGCAAAGGAAGGGGCGTCTCCTTCGATGGTTATCAAAATCAAGATGTGCTTGTTTTTGAGGAGTTTAATAGCCAAATTTCTATCGAGGAAATGTTGAACTACTTGGATGTGTACCCCCTCAACCTCCCCGCACGGTACAGTGATCGCGTCGCCTGCTACACGAAAGTCTACCTAACCTCCAACCGCCCCATTGAGGAGCAATACATCTCCGCCCAGCAGATGGTCCCGGAGACCTGACGGGCCTTTCTCCGCCGCATTCACAACATCGTGGAATTCTTGCCCGATGGGAAAATCCTCTGTCACAAAGCGAAAGAAGGAGGCCTATATGACCCAAAATGAACAAACAACCCTCCATCGCCAAACGACGCTGCGGTCTCTGGCCCGGCGGATCAAAGCCGGTGCAATCAACGCCAAAGAAACCCGACAGGCCAGAGGGATCTTGATTCTCTACTGCTTTGCCATCTATATCATCTGGCATTTCCGAAGGGCGCTTTTTTACAAAAGCCCGGAAAACCTTCTCGCCCCCACCCTCAACCGCCTGGCGGACCGTGAAATCATCTTCTTTGCTGTCTTGGGGCTGGTCGTCCTCCTGCTCCTGCTGGGCACACCCCGGGGCAGCAGAAGGGTACGGCAAGGCCTGCTCCGGGCCGGTCTGACAAACTACGCCGGAGAGGCCCCCGTGATGGTGGCAAAGCGCCCTGATGGGAACATCAAAAAGCTCACAATCTGGGAATTTGATCCCTGCGGGATCCCGTTATCCCAGTGGGAGGACCGGCAAGGAAGCATTGAGGTGGCGCTGGATCTCACCATCGCAAAAATGGAGTACCAGCAGGGCCGGAAGCGGATCTGTGTCTACGCCACCCCTGCGGAAAGCGATTTCCCCTCCTTGCTCTACTGGCAGGACGAATTTCTATCCCCGGAAAGCTTCGTGCTTACTCTGGGAGAAAGCCTCACCGGCCCGGTGACCGTCAACCTGGCCCACATCCCCCACATCCTGCTGGGGGGCTCTACGGGCTCAGGGAAGAGCGTCCTGCTCAAGCTCCTGCTGATGCAAGCCCTGCGGAAAGGGGCAGTGGTCTATATCGCAGATTTCAAAGGTGGTGTGGATTTCCCCAAGGTCTGGCGCCAAACGTGCCAAATGTGTTTTGACGAGACTATTCTTCTGGAAATCTTAGACGAGCTGCTGGTGGAGCTGGCCTATCGGAAAGAAGTGTTTCAAAGCAACGACTGCCCCAATTTGGACGCCTTCAACCAGCTTCCCGGCGCAAATCTCCCCCGCCATATCTTCGCCTGCGACGAGGTCGCCGAACTGCTGGATAAGACGGGACTGTCGAAGGAGCGGAAGGAAACCGTCGGCCTGATTGAGAGCAAGCTGGCCACCATTGCCCGGCAAGGCCGCGCCTTTGGAATCCACCTGCTGCTGGCCACCCAACGGCCAGACGCCAACATTCTCTCCGGCCAGATCAAAAACAACATTGACTTCCGGGCCTGCGGCAGGGCGGATAAGATCCTATCCCAGATCATTTTAGACAACACCGACGCCGCAGAGTTCATCCCCAAAGATGCCAGTGGCCGCTTCCTCCTTTCAGACGGCACCCTCTTTCAGGCCTATTGGTTCGAGGAATAGAACGCCAAAATTTGGAAATCATAATATCAGTTCCATTTTCCGCCTGCTGTGTGATACCGACCACGCAGGGCAGCACGCACAAAAGAGCGCCCCGATCTGCAAAGGAGTGACCGCCTATTGGAAATTCATGTCAGGGAGGAAAAGAAGCTCGTAGAGGTCTGGCTTACCCACGAGGAAAAGGAAAACCCTCATGTACGGGAGCAGCTTACGTGCCTATACCAGCAGTGCAAAGCGGAGCACTATCTTGCGGTGGAGTTTCAATCCGGCCGCGAAGATTTGACCAGCTTGACCAGTTCCCTGCTGTGCTGTAACCGCAATCGCATGGCCCATGCGGAGGCCACCGGGAACAGGAACGGCGCGTAAGGGCGGATCCCTTTCATGATATCAAATCAACATCCGGGCAAGGCGGCTGTGATTCCCGCTTTGCCCGGAATTCTATTCTCAGTTTCTTGTTGCAATTTCCTTTCCTATTGTATACAATATTATCTGAACAAAGAAAAACTAAGTAATTAAAATGGATATCCAGGACGGACTGTCCAAGCCCACGATCCCCGAGCACAGGACAGCAGCGCCTATCCCATCCATACCCAGTTAGGGGGAGACATTGTGATTGAACGCTTTGACATTGCGGGCTACACCCGCATCTCAGTAGACGAGGAGCTAGACCGAGACAATACCTCCATCGAGAACCAGAAGGCCATCATCCAAGACTTTGTCCGCCAGCGGTTCCCCGGCTCCACCCTCACCTTTTACGAGGACCGAGACCGCTCGGGCTATACCTTCGAACAGCGGGAGGGCTACCAGGCCATGCGCCGGGAGCTGATGTGCCATAAAAAAGACATTCTGATTGTCAAGGACTTCTCCCGGTTCTCCCGGCGCAACAGCCGGGGGCTGGTAGAGCTGGAAGACCTGCGGGACGCCGGCGTCCGCATCATCTCCATTGGAGATGGCATTGATTTCCCCAACGACGACGACTGGCTTAAAATCCAATTCCAGTTTCTCATCAATGAGATGCCTGTGACAGACACCAGCAAAAAGGTAAAGTCCGTCATCCAGCGCCGCCAGCAGGATGGCAAGTGGATCTGCGCCGCCCCGTATGGCTACGTAATCAATAAGCGGCAGGAATTTGAAATCGTCCCCACCGAAGCCGATGTCATTCGGAATATTTTCCAGCTTTATCTGGATGGCTGGGGATACAAAAAAATCGCCAATTACCTCACTGAGGAAGGCATCCCCACCCCCCGCATGGCAGAGCGGCAGCGGAAGGAAGCAGCGGGAGAGACCTGCAACCGTCAGGCGAAATCCGCCTGGGCCATTGCCACCGTTCAGGGGATCCTCAGCAATGATTTTTACATCGGCACCCTCCGTCAGGGGAAATATACCCGAAAAAAAATCAACGGCAGGGAGATCAAACGGGATTCTCTGGAGCATATTGTCATAGAGCGGCATCACCAGGCCATCCTTGACTATCGCACCTTTGCCACCGCCCGGGCTTTGCAGGAAAGCCGCTCGACCTCCCATTATCGGGGGATCAAAAAATATGACAACGTTTACTCCGGTTTTCTGGTCTGCGGCGACTGCGGCTCCCCCATGTTCGCCATGAGCCGGGCCGACCTGCAGGACGCATACCGCTGCGGGACCTACCACCGCCGGGGGCGAAAGGGATGTACCAGCCATCATATTCGGGTGGAAACCCTGGATGAACTGCTGAAATTTTACATCCAAAAGGTAAAGGATCATTCCGCCGACATGCTGAACCGCCTGAACGCTGACCTGGCAAAGGAAGCCGAGCATCTTGAGGAGACGCAGCAGAGCGTCGCTCATCTTGAGCAGGTTCTGAATGATCTGCTGGAAGAATTAAAGGCCACCAAGCGCCAACGGGTTCGGGATTTGATGAAACACCCGGACCAAGAGGACCTCTTGGCGGAGACCTATGACGAGCTGGAGAGCGATCTTCTCCGCCGAATCGAAGGTCTGAAAAACCAGATTCAAATGACAGCAGATAAGCGGAATACCATCATCCAAGTGAACCGGGCCGCCAAAACGGCTATCGAGGTGTTTGACGATATTTTGACCAAGGAAAAGCTGGACCGCAACGATCTCCAGCTCATCATCGAAAAGATTCTGGTCTATGAGGATCATGTGGAAGTCCGGCTCAAAGCTGACATCGACAGCATCCTTCAGAGCGGTGACCTCTCCCAAAATGAAGACGCGGTGGCGGCCATGTCCATTTGCCGGGAGGACTCCCTAAATTTTCCTGAAGGCACAGAATCGCTCGTTCCCCCTGCCGAAGGGACCATTCGTTCCCATCAGGTAGAGCTTGTCCAGCGGGCAAACCGCCGCCCGGACAAGGTCTTCTGTGCCAATGTGATCAGTGACGGCGACCCCTTGGAGATTTTCACCAACAGCGACGGCGGCGTTGTGTTTAAGAAGTATTCCCTCATGGGTGGGCTGGGAGATTTCTCAGCGCAGCTCTGTGAATCCCTGTATAAAACCACCGGGAAGATGGTCACCATCACAGACCGGGACGCCTGCATCTCCGTGGCAGGGGGCGGGCGGCGGGAGCTGACGGACAAAAACATCTCCCCCGCCCTGGCCCAGATCATGGAGGGACGGCAGATCTATCAGCACCAGGATGGCTCCCCCGCCCTGCCGGTGAGCGACTACACCGACCATTATGTGATCTCCACCGCCGCCCCCATCCTCTCTGAGGGGGACGTGCTGGGTTGTGTGGCCTTTTTGTGCGAAAAGGACCACATGGCCGTGGGCGAGTCGGAATACAAGCTGGCCCAGACCATCGCCGGTTTTTTGGGCCGCCACATGGAGTCCTGAGCTCCCTCCGCCAGCCCCGTCTTCCGCCCCTGACTTCTTCGGAAGTTTCACGGGCCGGAGACGGGGCTTTTTTTGCCAATGGGTCTAATTCTCCCCTCCCTCGCATACAGTGGTGACACGGACAATGTTGGGAGTGGTGGAACTTGCGGACTGATATGGAAGAACGCGCCTGTGACCTGGCCCTGTACATCATCGAGCACCAGGCGACCGTCCGAGCTGCCGCGAAGCAGTTCGGCATCAGCAAGTCGACCGTACATAAGGATCTGTCCCAGCGGCTTCCGGCCTTTAACCGGCCTTTGTACCTGCAGGTCAAGGAGGTCCTGGACCTGAACAAAGCTGAGCGGCACATCCGTGGCGGTATCGCCACCAGGCGCAAATATAAAGGAACGTGAAAGCCCGCGTCCAGCGGGAGAGGACAGCCACGGGAGGGAGATGCCTTTTCCGTGGCTGTCCTCATGTCCCCTGACGGCACGAAAAGGGCGCGGGAAAAATTCCCGCGCCCTTGGTCTGTCGCTGTTTTTTATTCCACGGAAATAAGATAGTGATACACCGGCTGGCTGCCCTCCAGCATGGTGATTTCCGCCTCGGGACAGTTGGCCTCAAAGTGGGCCAGGGCCTTTTCCGCCTGGTTCTTTTCCACGCCCTCGCCGTAAAAGATGCTGATAAACTCGCCGCCCCGGTTCTGGCTCTCCTTGGCCAGCTTTTCCAGGGCCACGTCCAGGTCCTTCTCGGTGCCGAAGAGCTGATTGTCCACCAGCAGGAGATAGTCCCCCGCCTGGATGGAGTTGCCGTCGAACTCCGAGTCTCGGGCGGCGTAAGTAATCTCCATGGTGGTGACCATGCCCATGGCTTCCTCCATGGCGGCGGTGTTCTCCGCCTCTTCCCCGTCGGGGTTCATGGCGATCATGGCGGAGATGCCCTGGGGGACGGTTTTGGCCTGGAGGACGATCACTTTCTTGTCCTCCACCAGGTCCACGCATTGCTGGGCGGCCATGATGATGTTTTTGTTGTTGGGGAGCACATAGACGATCTCCGCCGGGGTCTTTTGGATCTCCTTGAGGATATCCTCGGTGGAGGGGTTCATGGTCTGGCCGCCGCTGATGACGCCGTCCACGCCCAGGTCAAAGAAGACCTTGGCCAAACCCTCACCGGCAGCCACCGCCACAAAGCCGTACTTCTTCTCCGGGGCGGCGTGGGTCTGCTCCATGGCCTCCAGCTCTTCCTCAATGGCCTCCAGATCATCCGTGCTCTGGGCCTGTTGGCCGGCGGCCAACTGATCCCGCTGGGTGCGCATGTTCTCGATCTTGGCCAGTTCCAGGGTGCCGTACTCCTGGGCCTTGGTGAGCGCCTCGCCGGGGATGTCAGTGTGGACGTGGACTTTGAACTCCTCGTCTCCCTCGCCGATGACCAGGCTGTCGCCGATGCTCTCCAGATAAGCCCGGTACTCCTCCAAAGGCTTGTTCGTGGTCCGGCGGACGATGAAGACCGTGTCGTAAGTGAAGGTGATCTCCTCATCGGCCAGGGCGCCGAAGTCGGCCTTTTCCTTCTGCTCGGCGGCGCCATCCTCCCCTTCCTGGGGGGCGGCCACACCCCGGAGCTCATCCAGCATCCCCTGGAGAATGACCACAAAGCCCATGCCGCCGGCGTCCACCACCCCGGCCTTTTTCAGCACGGGGTTCTGGTTGATGGTGTCGTCCAGGGCCTCCCGGGCCCGGTCGATGGCGGATTCCAGAACATACTCAAAGGCGGTGTTTTCCTCCGCCGCCCGGCCCGCCCGGTCCCCGGCCAGCCGGGAGACGGTGAGGACGGTGCCCTCGGCGGGTTTCATCACGGCCCTGTAGGCGGCGATGACCCCGGCGTTCAGGGCGTCGGCCAGGTCGATGCCGTCCATCTCCCCCTTGTCCTTCATGGCCCGGGAGAAGCCCCGGAAGATGAGGGACAGGATGACGCCGGAGTTGCCCCGGGCCCCCCGGAGCATGGCCGAGGCGCAGATGGCGGTGGTCTGACCCACGGTGGTGGGGGCCTTCTGCTTCAGCTCCGCCGCGGCAGTGCCGATGGTCAGGCCCATATTGGTGCCCGTGTCCCCATCCGGGACCGGGAAAACGTTCAGCTCATTGATTTTCTGTTTTTCCGCATTCAGAGAAGCGGAGGCGTGGATCAGCATCCTCGCCAGTGTCTTTCCATCAACTGACTGTACCATAGTTCCTCTTCTCTCTCCTCTCAGTCGATCTGCATGGAGTCCACATAGACGTCCACCGCCCGGACCTGGGCGCCGGTCATGTTCCCCACGGCATAGCGGACCTCGCTCATAATGGAGTCGCTCACTGCCATCAGGTTGACCCCGGCGTCCACGATAATGTGAAGCTCGATGGACACCGTATCGTCCTCCTCAAACAGGACCCGGACGCCCTTTGCCATCGACTCATTGCGCAGCAGATGAACCAGGCCGTCCTTTTTGGAGCGGGCCGCCATACCCTTCACGCCGAAGCAACTGGTGGCCACGGCGCCGGTAATGGTGGTGAAGACCTCACTGCTGATCTGGATCTCGCCTTTCTCATTTTGAAACCGCATACGTTGTAACCTTTCCTTTCCGTGCCGGACCCAGGGGTCCCGGCCCTTCTATGAGAAACCTGTGGAAAAAAATACACTTTCGGATTGTATTTTTGCGCATTATCATGTAGAATACTACCATACACCACGGAAGTCGCGCAACTGTAACTTGGAGGTTTTTTCTATGAAAATTACGAATTTGATCCTGAAAATCACCGCCGCGGTCCTTACCCTGGCCGCTGTCATCTGCCTGATCATGGCCAACATGGATCGCATTTCCGACTGGCTGGCCGCCCTGTGGGCCAAGGTCCAGGCCAAGAAGGAACTGCTCTGCCGCACCTGCCCCTGCGGGGAAGGTGCCTGTGACGATGAATTTGAGGACTGGGACATCTGATTTCTTCTGATAAAAAGGCTGGAGCGGAGCCATCCGCTCCGGCCTTTTTCTTTCCGCTCTCTTCCTTCAAAATTGCAGCCCCGGATGCTTCGGGGGAAGGATCACCGGCTCGATTTCCTTTGCCACGGCAAAGGTAAACAGGGCCGTGGTCACCAGCTCATCCTGGTCGTCGCGCTGCTCCACAGAGACCACGCAAATCCGCTTTCCCACCTTTACCGGGGTGCCCCGGCAGAAGAGATAGGCCCCCGAGGCCGGGCGCAGGAAATTCACCGTGCTGCCCTGGGTGACGCACATCCGCCCATGGGCCACCAGGCTGTGGCCGGCGACGGTGTCGGCAAAGGCCACCAGGATGCCCCCGTGGACGGTGCCGTACTGCTGCTGGTTGCTCTCCCGGATCATCATAATCCCCTCAGCGGCGTCCTTTTCCATGCGGATGAGATGGATGCCGTTTTCCACAGCCCAGGGGTCTAACCCCCGGATCTGGCCAAGCTGGGGGTCGTCCTTCACATAGAAGAGTCCCTCTTTAGCCAAGGAAGCCATTGAGAATCTCCTCCTCTGCCTCCTCTTCCGTCAGACCCAGGGTCATAAGCTTGAGGATCTGGTCTCCGGCGATCCGCCCGATGGCGGCCTCGTGGATCAGTTGGGCGTCGGGGTGGTTGGCGGTGATGGCGGGGATGGACTGGATCTTGGCACTGCCCATGAGGATGGAGTCGCACTGGACGTGGCCGAAACCGGCGGCGTCGCCGATCATCCGAGGATAGAAAATCTGCTGGGACTCGTCCTGGGCCACCGACCGGGAGATCACCCGTCCGCTGGCCTCTTCCCCGGCCAGGATAATGTCCATCTCCGACTCGGCCACCTGCTTGCCGTGGGTCAGGAGCTTTTCGTTGATGACGGCCTCGGCCCCCTCCTTCACCACCACCTTGGTGTAGCGCTTGGTGGAGTCCACGCCCCGCAGTTGGGTGGTGTCCAGCTGGATGGAGGCGCCCTTTTCCAGGTAAACCACGGTTTGGGGGTTCATGATCCGCTCGCCGGTGCCCTCTCCCTCGCCGTAGTGCTTTTCCACATACTGGACCTTGGAGTTCTCCCCCACGTAAAAGGTATGCACGCCGTCGTGCTCCGACTTCTGGTTGCCGGCGTTGTGGATGCCGCAGCCGGCCACGATGACCACGTCGCAGTCGGGGCCGATGAAAAAGTCGTTGTAAACCAGCTCGTCCAGGCCGCTCTCGGTGATGAGGACGGGGATATGGACCGACTGGTGCTTCGTTCCGGCCTTAATATGAATGTCGATGCCGGGCTTATCTTCCTTGGTGACAATGTCAATGTTGGCCGTGGTACTCCGGGAATCCAACTGGCCGTTTTTCCGGATGTTATAGGCCCCCTTGGGGGTGCCTTCCAGGTCTGCGATCTCCCGCAGGAGCCGGGTGTCTACTTTGTTCATGGCTCAACCCTCCTTCTTTTGGCGGCAGCTATCGCTGTTTGGCTGTAAAAAGCTGCACATCCCGCCGGTGTCGGCCAGGATATGGGGCATAATCTCCTCCTTGGGGCCGTGGCGGAGGACCTTGCCGCCGGAGATCATCACGATCTCATCGGCCAGGTCGATGATTCGCTCCTGATGGGAGATGACAATGATCGTGTTGTTCCCTCTGCCGTGAAGCATGCGGAAGGTCTCCGTCAGCTTGGCAAAGGACCACAGGTCGATGCCGGCCTCGGGCTCGTCAAAGATGAGCAGGCCGTTGGGACGGGCCAAAATAGTGGCAATCTCAATGCGCTTGACCTCGCCGCCGGAGAGGGAGGTGTCCACCTCCCGGTCCACATAATCCGCCGCGCACAGGCCCACCCGGTTGAGATAGGAACAACATTCCTCCCGGGACAGGTTCTTGTTGCCGGCGGCCAGACCCAGTAGGTCTCGCACCCGCAGCCCCTTGAACCGGGGGGGCTGCTGGAAGCCGTAGCTGATGCCCAGCTTGGCCCGCTCGGTGATGGACAGGCCGGTGATGTCGGCACCGTTCCAGAGGATCTGGCCCCCTGTGGATTTGGCCAGGCCCATGATGGTCTTGGCCAGGGTGGTTTTCCCGCCGCCGTTGGGGCCGGTGATCACCACAAACTTATTGTCTTCGATGGTCAGGTCGATGCCCCGGAGGATATCCGTCTGCCCTCCGTTGTCTTCCACCTGATAGGAAAGTCCTTTCAGTTCCAGCATATTTCATAGCTCCTTGCTGCTATTAGTATCATATCATAGGTGTTTCGGGGTTTTTGTCTCTTATGAACGTCAAATTATACCATAAAATTTATGGGTAGGCAATAGAGGCGCCGTCTTTTCCCCTGTCAGCTTGCACAGAACATTTTTCCTATTTATTTTCCGGAGAAATGCATCTTCGTCATGTTTCACAATATTCTTCTCTCGATATTGACTTTTCATACAATCATTGGTAAATTAATCCCATAAAGAATTGTCATTTCCGGTATCTTTGCCGGAGGAAGAGAGAGAAATGAGAGGAAGCGCATAGATATGATCGAACGGCTCGGCTTCGATAACGATAAATATCTGGAAATGCAGTCAGAGCATATCCGCTCCCGCATCAATCAGTTTGGTGGGAAGCTCTATTTGGAGTTTGGCGGCAAGCTCTTTGACGACAACCATGCCTCCCGGGTTCTTCCGGGATTCCATCCCGACTCCAAAATCCGCATGCTCATGCAGCTGAAGGACCAGGTGGAGATCGTGGTGGCCGTGTCCGCCATGGACATTGAAAAAAGCAAGGTCCGGGGCGACCTGGGCATCACCTACGGCACCGACACCCTGCGTCTCATCGACGCCTTCCGGGGCTTTGGCTTCCAGGTGGGCAGCGTGGTGCTCACCCGGTTCAGCGGCCAGCCCGCCGCCGAAATCTTCCAGGCCCAGTTGGAGGGGCTGGGGCTGAAGGTCTACCGCCACTACCCCATCCCGGGCTACCCCTATGACATCCCCCTCATCGTCAGCGAAGAGGGGTATGGCAAAAACGAATTTGTGGAGACCTCCCGCTCCCTGGTGGTGGTCACCGCCCCCGGCCCCGGCAGCGGCAAAATGGCCGTGTGCCTCAGCCAGCTCTATCATGAGCACAAGCGGGGCATTCAGGCCGGCTACGCCAAGTATGAGACCTTCCCCATCTGGAACCTTCCTTTGAAGCACCCGGTGAACCTGGCCTATGAAGCCGCCACCGCCGACCTGAACGACGTGAACATGATCGACCCCTTCCACCTGGAGGCCTATGGGGTCACCACCGTCAACTACAATCGGGACGTAGAGATTTTCCCCGTGCTGAAAACCATGTTTGAGCGGATCTCCGGCGCCTCCCCCTACCAGTCTCCCACAGACATGGGGGTCAATATGGCCGGCTACTGTATCTTTGATGACGAGATTGTCTGCCAGGCCTCCAAGGAAGAGATCCTCCGCCGGTTCTACACCGAGCAGTGCCGCCACCGCCAGGGGCGCACCGACGGCACCGCCGTCTATAAAATCGAGCTGCTCATGAAACAGTTGGGCCTAAGCCCCCTCAGCCGGGCCGTGGTGGCCCCCGCCCTGGAGGTGGCCGAGCGCACCGGCGACCCCGCCGCCTCTATGGAAATGCCCGACGGCAAAATCCTCACCGGCAAGACCTCCGCCCTGCTGGGCTGCTCCTCGGCTTTGCTGCTCAACGCCCTGAAGTATCTGGGAGGCATCCCCGACGAGGTCCAACTGATCTCCCCCTCGGTGATCGAGCCGGTGCAGAACCTGAAGGTCAACGTGCTGGGAAACAAGAACCCCCGGCTTCACATCGACGAGTTGCTGGTGGCCCTGTCCATCTGCGCCGTGAACGATCCCAACGCCAAGCAGGCGGTCCGGCAGTTGCAAAAGCTGCGGGGCTGCGAGGCCCACACCACCGTCATCCTCTCTGAGGCCGACGAGGACAGCTTCCGCCGCCTGGGGGTGCGCCTGAGCAGCGAACCCAAGTACCAAACGTCGAAGCTGTACCACGGATGAGCGTCATGGGTCCCTTTGTCTCCATCATAAAATAAACTACAATCTTTTAAGGAGTTAAACAATATGAGCAAGACCTACATCCCCGACCACTACGCCCCCCTGCTGAACCTCTACGACACCCAGAAGGCCATCAGCCTCCTCAAGCGGGTCTTTGAGGACACCCTCTGCGGCAATCTCCACCTGCGCCGGGTCTCCGCCCCCCTCTTCGTGGAGGCCTCCTCGGGCCTCAACGACGACCTCAACGGCGTGGAACGCCCCGTCTCCTTCGACATCCCCGCCGCCGGCCGGGACGCCCAGGTGGTCCACTCCCTGGCCAAATGGAAGCGCATGGCCCTGTATCACTACCACTTCCCCGTGGGCGAGGGTCTGGTCACCGACATGAACGCCATCCGCCGGGATGAGATCCCCGACAACCTCCACTCCATCTATGTGGACCAGTGGGACTGGGAGAAGGTCATCGCTCCCCGGGACCGGAATGTGGACTATTTGAAGCACACCGTCCAGGCCATCGTCAGCGCCATGGTGGACACCCAGAAAACCCTTCAGTCGGTCTTCCCCCAGTTGAGTGTGCTGCCCCAGGTGAATAAAAATGTCACCTTCGTCACCTCTCAGGAGCTGGAGGACACCTTCCCCGACCTGACCCCCAAGGAACGGGAGGACGCCTGGGTGAAGGACCACCCCACCACCTTCCTCATGCAGATCGGCGGCGCCCTGAAATCCGGCAAGCCCCACGACGGCCGGGCCCCCGACTATGACGACTGGACCCTCAACGGCGATATTCTCCTGTGGAACGACGTGCTGGGCCACGCCATCGAGCTCTCCTCCATGGGTATCCGGGTGGACTCCGCCGCCCTGGACCGCCAGCTCACCACCGCCGGCTGCGACGACCGCCGCCAGCTCACCTTCCACAAGCTGCTGCTGGAGGATCAGCTCCCCCTGACCATCGGCGGCGGCATCGGCCAGTCCCGCCTGTCCATGTTCCTGCTGGGCAAGGCCCATATCGGCGAGGTGCAGGTGTCTACTTGGGATGATGAGACCATGGAGACCTGCCATAACGCGGGGATTATTTTGCTGTGATGCTTTTTTGTGAAAGAGAAGAAGGCTTCCTCTGGGGAGGAGGCCTTCTTTTTCTGTTCAACGGTATTCCAGATCGCCCCCTCATCAGTCAGCTGCGCTGACAGCTATGGTTTCAGGTGGCTTCGCCTGGATTGAACCGAACTGTCCCCCGGACAGTTCGGTTCAATCCAGGCGAAGCCTACGCTACTTCGGTACGTTGGAAGGGAATTACTACGGTATTTCTCTACATAAACCCGACAGGTCTTGCCAATCGCCTTCCCCTGGGGGGGAAGGTGGGCCGGCCGCAGGCCGGGTCGGATGAGGGCGGGCCTGGAGGATTCCTCGGCGTGGGTAATAGACCCACCAGCCCAAGGTAGCAACGGGATTCCTCTACCCTCCGTCACTACCATATCGCCCCCTCATCAGTCACCTTCGGTGACAGCTTCCCCCCGAGGGGAAGCCTACGCTATTAGGCTACGTTGTGGTTTTTGCTACGGTAGGTTTCTACAGTAAGCCTTCCAGGTCTTGCCAATCGCCTTCCCCTGGGGGGGGGAAGGTGGGCCGGCCGCAGGCCGGGTCGGATGAGGGGGCGATTTGGGATATCCTCCGTTCAAAACACTCTGTCAAACAATTCTGCCCAGGCTTCCCCCCACCCACAGGCCGGCCACAAAGCCAGCTTCAAAGGAAAGGCGCTCCGCCTTCCAATCTATGGAAAATATTTCATCGCCGAGATCCTCTATGAATTTCTCCTTCTCGTTCTCCCCCATCCCCCGTCTGCCGGCGTCATACATCCGCTCCAGCGCGGAGCGGAGCGCTTCCCCCTGCTCCCGTTTATACCGCTCCGCCCGCTGGGTCAAGGTGCCCTCATCTACATTTTCAGGATACAGGAAGTCCCCTGTGCAGATAAACTCGCAGATCTGCTGAAAGCTCAGCCGTTGGAAAAAATCTTTGTCGAACATGTTTGTTCACCTCCGCATCACAGTATATCATGATGTATAATGAAATGTCAACGTCTTGTTTGAACCTCCCAAAACCATGTATAATACCTTGATACACAAAGAAGTATCTTGATACACCAAGGGGGTTCAATATGAGTAGTACCTATCGCACGCGAAGACAATGGTCCACCGCAATCGACATAAAGCTCTATGAAAAATTCAAAGGGCTTTCCGACAGCACCCGCATCCCCGCCACCCGCCTCTTAGATGAGGCCATCGAGGACCTGCTGGTCAAATACAACGTCATCACCAAGGAAGAAAAAAAGAATCCGTAAAGAAGGGACATCACCGCCATGACAACCAAACTCTACGACCTGGACAGCCACTGCCGGGTCTTTTCCGCCCAAGTGCTCTCCTGCTCCCCCGCCGAGGGTGGGAAATGGCACATCATCCTGGATCAAACCGCTTTCTTTCCTGAAGGAGGCGGCCAGCCCGCCGACCAAGGCACCTTGGGCAGCGTCCACGTGCTGGACGCCCGGGAAAAGGGGGAGGCCATCGTCCACATCACCGACGGCCCTCTCACCCCCGGAGAAACCGTCACCGGAGAACTGGACTGGCCCCTCCGGTTCCGCCGGATGCAGTGCCACTCCGGGGAGCACGTGATCTCGGGGCTGGCCCACAGCCTCTACGGCTGCACCAACGTGGGCTTCCACATGGGGGAGAACGAGGTCATCCTGGACTTTGACAAGGAGCTGACCCCTCAGCAGCTATCCCACATCGAGGACCTGGCCAACCAAATCATCACCGAAAACCGCCCCGTCACCGCCGAGTACCCCGCCCCGGAGGTGCTGGCAGAGCTGGACTACCGGAGCAAATTGGACCTGACGGAAAACGTCCGCATCGTCACCGTGGCCGGCTGCGACGTCTGCGCCTGCTGCGCCCCCCACGTGAGCTGCACCGGGGAGATCGGCCTGGTCAAGCTGCTGGACTCCATGCGCCACCGGGGAGGCATCCGCTTGTGGATGGTGGCCGGCCGCCTGGCCCTGGAGGACTACCGGGTGAAGCAGGAAAACGTAGCCGCCATCTCCGCCGCCCTGTCGGTGCAGCAGCCCCAGGCCGCCCAGGGGGTGGCGCGGCTGAAAAACGAGCTCCAGGAGGTCACCCTGGCCCTGAAGGAGGCCCGCCAGGCCCTTATGGCCGAAAAGGCCAAGACCCTGCCTGCAACCGAAGGAAACCTCTGCCTCTTTGAAACCGACCTGGACGCGGGCAGCCTCCGCACCCTGGCCAACGCCGGCATGGAAAAATGCGGCGGCATCTGCGCCGTCTTCACCGGGTCCGACCAGGCCGGCTACCGCTATGTGATAGGCAGCCGCACCGTGGACCTGCGGGCCAAAGCCAAGGAGCTCAACCAGGCCCTGGGCGGCAAGGGGGGCGGCCAGCCCACCATGATCCAGGGCTCGGTCACCGCCAGCCGGGCGGACATCGAAGCCTATTTCGCCTAAAAACCGGAAAGGAGACCGCCATGGCCAAGAAAAACGCCCGGAACACCCGGGGGAAAATCGTGGAGGCCGCCTGGCAGCTCTTTTATGAGCAGGGCTATGAGAACACCACGGTGGAAGAAATCATCGAATCCTCCCACACCTCCAAGGGCTCCTTTTACCACTATTTTGACGGGAAGGACGCCCTGCTGTCCACCCTCAGCGATCTCTTTGACCAGAAATACGTGGACCTCCAGAGCACCATGGACCCGGCATTGACCGCCATGGAAAAGCTCCTCTTCCTCAACCGGGAGCTCTTCTGGATGATCGAAAACAGCGTCTCCATGGAGCTGCTGGCCCGGCTGCTGTCCACCCAACTGGTGACCAACGGGGAAAAGCACCTGCTGGACCACAAGCGGATCTACTACCGCCTCCTCCGGCGGATCATCGCCGAGGGCCAGGAGGCCGGGGAGCTCTGCCAAGACCGCAGCGTCAACGATATGGTGAAGGTTTACGCCCTGTGCGAACGGGCCCTGATGTACGACTGGTGCCTGTGCGGGGGGGAATACTCCCTGCGGGATTACGCCGCCCGGCAAATGCCTATTTTTTTATTCGATTTTCTTCCCGATCATTCGTCTAAGGTTCGTTCAGAAGAAAAGCCTTGAAAATCATTTTCTTTTCCAGCACAGAAGGAACACAGTATAGAATATAGTCTATACTGTGTTCTGTATTGTGTTCTAACCTTCGTCGTGGTATGATAAGCAACGACAAAATTTCCGTTTTTGAGAGAGAAAACGAGATTCGTAAGGAGGCGTGATCATAGCCATGACCACTGCACAAATCTGCATCCTGTTGACCATTGTGGCCTACCTGTGCCTGATGATCTTCGTTGGTGTCCACTTCGGGAAAAAGAACGCCGGTGGCTCCTCTAACGAGTTCTATCTGGGCGGCCGGAAGCTGGGCCCCATCGTCACCGCCATGAGCGCCGAGGCCTCGGACATGAGTAGTTGGCTGCTCATGGGTCTGCCCGGCCTGGCCTACATCTCCGGCATTGCCGAGCCCGGCTGGACGGCCATCGGCCTGGCCGTGGGCACTTACTTTAACTGGCTCATCGTGGCCAAGCGCCTGCGGAACTACAGCGTAACGGTGAAGGCCGTTACCATCCCCAGCTTTTTCTCCCGGCGGTACCGGGATAACCGCAACGTACTCTCCTGCATCGCCGCCTTGGTGGTGCTTATCTTCTTCATCCCCTATACCGCCTCGGGCTTTAAGGCCATCGGCACTCTCTTCAGCAGCCTCTTTGGGGTTGACTATCACATTGCCATGGTGGTGGGCGCCGTGGTCATCATCGTCTACACCGTGTTGGGCGGCTTCCTGGCTGTAGCCAACAACGACCTGATTCAGAGTATCGTCATGTCCATCGCCCTGGTGGTCATCGTCTGCTTCGGCATCAGCCAGGCCGGCGGCTGGGACGCCGTGGCCGCCAACGCCACCTCTCTGGACGGCTACCTGAACCTCTTCCAGGGCCACGACATGGCCACCGGCACAGCCTCCACCTACAGCGGGCTGAGCGTCGCCTCCACCCTGGCCTGGGGCCTGGGCTATTTCGGCATGCCCCACATCCTGCTTCGCTTTATGGCCATCGAGGACGTAAATAAGCTGAAGCTCTCCCGCCGCATCGCCTCCATCTGGGTGACCATCGCTATGTTCGTGGCCATCCTCATCGGCATCATTGGCCTGGGCGTCACCAAGGCCGGCAACGTCCCCTTCCTGGAGACCAGCGCCCAGTCTGAAACCATCATCATCCAGTTGGCCAACCTGCTCAGCCAGTTCGGTCCCCTGCTGGCCATCGTCGCCGGCGTGGTGCTGGCAGGCATCATGGCCTCCACCATGTCCACCGCCGACTCTCAGCTCCTCACCGCCGCCGCCGGTGTGTCTCAGGACCTGATGCAGGACTTCGCCGGCATCAAGATGACGGCCAAGCAGTCCCTCACCGTTGCCCGGATCACCGTGGCTGGCATCGCCGTCGTGGCCGCCTTCCTGGCCTGGAACCCCGACAGCTCGGTCTTCCGCATCGTCTCCTTCGCCTGGGCGGGCTTCGGCGCCTCCTTCGGCCCGGTGATGCTCTTCTCCCTGTTCTGGAAGCGCACCAACAAGCAGGGCGCTCTGGCCGGTATGATCGCCGGCGCTGTGATGGTCTTCGTGTGGAAGTACCTCATCGCCCCCATGGGCGGCGCCTGGGCCATCTACGAGCTGCTGCCCGCTTTCCTGGTGGGCTGCGCGGTCATCGTGGTGGTCTCCCTGGCTACCGCGCCTCCCTCCGAGGAAATTCAGAAGGAATTCGAGTCTGTGGGCAAGTAAGGAACCCAGACGGTCTCCCTTCCCCCGTCACCTGCACGTATCAGCTGCCAGCCGGCACAGGGCTTCCCGTCCTGTGCCGGCTTTTTGGCATAGTTTTCCCCCCGCCCTCGTAAATTGATACTAATTTCAAATGAAATTCTTTCCTTTGAAACACGCACGCTACGCGTGCTGGCGGTGCTTCGCACCGCCCCGTCTCATACAAAACTCGACGCGCTTCGCGCTATAAAAAACGAAAGTTTTTTAACGAGTTTTAGTATGAAGGGATCTTATACAAGGAGGGTACCCCTATGGAGACCAACCAAAACGGCAAATACTGCGTCCGGCTGGACTTGCCCTATCCCCCCGTCCAGCCGGAGACCCACCGGAAAGACTACGCCTACGCCATGCTCAGCAATGTGGGCAGCGACGCGTCGGAGATATCCACGGTGAGCTTGCATTTTTACAACAGCACCATCCTCACCCCGCAGCACGAGACCTTTGCCCATTGTTTTCACGAAATCAGCATTGTGGAGATGCACCATCTGAATATTTTCGCCTCCATGGCCCACCAGATGGGACTGGACCCCCGGCTCTGGGCGCCTCACAATGGGCGGAACCGGTACTGGACCCCGGGCTTTCTGCACTATCCCCAGCAGCTTCTTCCCCTGCTCCACAACGCCATCCAGTCCGAAACCGCCGCCATCCGGAAATACTCCCGCCAGGCGGAGCTGATCCAGGACGCCAACATTGTGGCAAACCTCCGGAGGATCATCCAGGATGAGGAAAATCACATCCAGATCTTCCGCACCATGCTCACAGAGGTCGCAGGAAGCTGACCCTCCTGCCTCCCCACGCCCGGGCGCCGGCGCTGTTCCAATGAAAAAAGCTGCCCTGTTGGGCAGCTTTTTGTTGGGGCGCGGTCTGACCCATCGGTCCCATATCACTTCTGGCTGAACCGGTCCTTCAGCTCCTTCACAATGTGGTCATATCTGCTGTGACGCATGGAGGGGAAGGCCAGCAGGAAGCGCCCAACGCCAAAGTGGCGGGAGGCATAGAGGGTTCGATAGCGGGCCTCAGCCTGCTTCCGCAGGGCTTGCAGGTTCCCGGCCAGTTCTTTTCTCCGCTCCTCCAGATCCTCCCGGAGCTCCGCCCGTCCCAGAGCTCTCTGGACCTTGGCCTTCTGGAGCTTCTGGGCGGCCTCCAGGGCGTTTTCCCCAATCTGCTCGCTCATGCGGTCGCTGAGCACCCGCATCTGCCGCTGGATGTCGTCCAGCTCGGCCAGGCGTTTGTCCAGGCCACGGAGCATGCAGACCGTCACCACAAAGTCGGCAAAATAGACCAGATACAGAACCCCCAAAATGGGCCAGCCGTATTTCTCCGGAATGAGGGCCACGGAGACGCCCTGGACAAAGGGGTGGATCACCTTCCCGGCAAAGGTCACCGACAGGCCCCAGAGGATGCTGAACTCCAGGCAGATATAACCCCGGAAGTTAAAGGGCTTCGCGGAATAATCCCACCACCGGGCGTGGAACAACCGGTCCAGCAGCCATCCGGCCACCAGCTCAATGGCCGTGGTGATCACCAGGCCCAGGCCGAAGAGGACCAGGGGGTTGGCCTCCACGGTGTTTGTCATGCCAAAGGCCGACAGGAGCAGCAGCAAAGCCAGGGCCCCCAAGCCGTAGACCGGGCAGACCGGCCCGTTCAGAAACCCCCGGTTGACGATTTTCGCCTTGGTCACCGCCTGGTAGCAGACCTCCACCACCCAGCCCAGGAAGGAGTAGAGTAAAAAATACCAGCAAATGTCATAATAGGTCAAATTCGCGATCATAGACACGCCCCCTCAAACAGATCCCATGATTTGTGGTCTATCATAGCACAAATTTTCCCCCAAATCCACAGACAACCCGCATAGGATAAACCGGCCCTTTGCCAACCTGTTTTTGGCAAAGGGCCGGTTTCTTTCCGGGGGGATTACGGCACCTCCATCACCTTGAGAATCTCCCGTTTCAGCCGGCTGATGATCCGCTTTTCCAGCCGGGAGATGTAGGACTGGGAGATCCCCATTTTGTCCGCCACCTCCTTCTGGGTGTGCTCCCGGCGGCCGCCCAGGCCGAAGCGGAGGGTGATGATCTCCCGCTCCCGGTCCGTGAGCTTTTCCAAAGCGTCGGCCAGAAGCTGGCGGTCCGCGTCCTCCTCCATGGGTTTCATGACGATGTCGCTCTCGGTACCCAGAATGTCGGAGAGGAGGAGCTCGTTTCCGTTCCAGTCGGTGCTCAGGGGCTCATCCAGGGGGACCTCGCTTTTCTGACCGGCGGTTTTGCGCAGGTGCATCAGAATTTCGTTTTCAATGCACCGGGAGGCGTAGGTGGCCAGCTTGATGTTTTTAGCGGGTTTGTAGGTTCCCACCGCCTTGATCAGGCCAATGGTCCCGATGGAAATCAAATCCTCGATGTTAATCCCCGTGTTTTCAAACCGTCGGGCGATGTAGACCACCAGACGGAGATTGTGCTCGATGAGGGTGGACGAGGCGCTTTGATCCCCCTCTGCCAGGCAAGCGATGAGCTTTCCCTCTTCCTCCCGGCTCAAGGGAGGGGGCAGCACATCGCTGCCTCCGATGTACATGATCTTTCCCGGCCGATAGAGCCGGTGGCGGGCCAGCCATCGGCACAGGGCCAGGTACCAGCCTTGTAAGGGTCCTTTCACAGTGTTTCCTCCCATTGTTTCTTCTCATACGGTTTCTCGATGCAATCCTTTCCTCGAGAAACCCGTGTGCTGCGCACACGCGCATCGTGCGATGGCACGCTGCGCCGTCTGATACAGAACTTGACGGGCTTCGCCCGATCAAAACCTTTTGAAAGGTTTTGATCAAGTTCTAGTATCATCCTCTCCCCGCCCCGCCGCCGATGAGGGCGCAGTAGCCACCCCCGTCCGACAGGGGCGTGGGGGAGAGGGCAGTCAGGCAGTTTCGGTATTCCCAGGGGCCATAGGACGCCCGGTCCAGGCGCAGAGCCAGCAGAAGGCCGCACTCCACCCCCACCGCCCGGTAGGGCAGCAGCTGCAGCCGGAGGCCTTGGGTTTCCCCCTCCAGCTCTCGCAGCAGGTCCACCGGGTGGGAAAGGCTCTCCCGGTCTCCCAGGGGGAGCTCCGGATAAAGGCCCTGGAGCTTTTCCCCCTCAATGACCACCACCGGGCGGCCGGTCAGCGGGTCCTGGAGGGTGTTGCCCGTGTCCCGCAGGGCCAGGACCGTCACCGACCGGTCCTGGCGAGTCAGGGTTAGTTCCCCCAGCTCTCCCCCGGATCGTGTGTGGGTAAACTGGCCCCGGAGCAGCAGCGACAGCCCCCCATAGCTCAGGGCCGCCGCGATGAGAATCCCCCGCATCCCCAGGGATGGCCCCAACAGCCCCCCCTGGCCCGGGCCGGTTCCCCGGACCATTGCCAGCAGGAGCAGTCCTCCGCCAAAGGCGCAGGCCAGGACCAGAAACAGGGCCCCCGTCCGCAGCAGACGATCTGACCGGCCATAGGCCACCAGAAGCATCCCCACCGCCGCCCCCGCCTTGCAGGCCGGGTGCTCCAAAAACCCCCAGGCGGGGACCAGGGCCAGGGCCCCATAGCCCGCCCCCAGAGCGGCGGCCAGGGCGATCCGCTTCCGGCACAGGAACCCGCCGTCCAGCTTTCCGGCGCAGGCCAGCAGCAGGTAGTTCACCACAAAATTCAGTGCCAAAAAGGCGTCTAAATAGACCACGGTCACAGCATCCTCTCCCCTCGTGTCCCCGGAAACTTGTCTCCCATTATAGGCGCGCAGCCCTTCAAAAAAAGTCAGAAGGGGGGTGCACGGACAAGTTTCTTTCTGCTGTCCTTCGCCAGATGCCTGGGGCAGCCCCCCCACAGCCTAAGAAAATGGCGTTTGAAGAACGGTTTCCGTTTCTTCAAACGCCATTTTTTGTTTCATAGGTTTTCCCGAAGGCACTGTGCCTGCCAACACAAATGGATTATATTCACTTTTTATTCATCCAGGCTATCCAGCACCGCGTCCCGGAAATGAAGGGGGGAGAGCCCCAGGCTGTTGAAGCGATCAGCCAGGAACAGAACGTTATCCCGGCTGGGGGAGACGTCCTCAATCATGTCCATCTGGACCCAGGTGCCCTGACAGTCGGCCAAACATTCCAGTCCATAGGTGCAGTAGCCCTGCGTGCTGTCCTGAACCACAGAGCAGACCGTTTGATAGCGCACGCCTTGGAGCTCAGGCGCCTGGGCGGCATCATTGGAAGCGCAATTTCCTCCCAAATACCCGTTTCTTTCTGTCATATCGCCCGCTCCTTTCTAAAAATTGTTCTTTACAGAGGGGGAGAAAAAATGGTATACTACCCTATACGAATTGCACAGTTTTCAGGGTTATTTTTGGTGAATTCCATATTTTGGAATTCAGTCCCTTCCCCTATGTTGGAACCAAGAACTGACTTTATGGTACCCAATTCGACAGGATTCGTCAATGGCAGGAATAAATGCCCGCCGGATCTTTCACCCGAATTTGATTAAAGTCGTTATCACAGGTGATAAAATAATGCTTTCTACCCAGTTAAAACTTTTGAAGGAAAAGCGGAAGCTCACCAACCAGCAGCTTTCCGACCTTTCCGGTGTCCCTGTGGGGACCATTAACCGCATCCTCTCCGGCCAAACTGACAACCCCAGCTTTCAGGCGGTCTGCGACATGGTGATGGCCATGGACGGCTCTCTGGACGAGCTGGTGGGCATCAAAGAGGAACCCCCCACCGAGGAGCAGCGCGACCGAGCCAGCAAAGAGCTTCTGGCCCTGTATGAGTCCATGATCGCGTCCAAAAACACCTGGATTCACCGGCTGTTTATCTGCTGCTGTGCCCTGGTGCTGATTCTGGCCTTTTTGGTGATCTTCGACCTGGTAAACCCCACCGTGGGTTTCTTCCGCTCCTGAGTCCTTTTTTATGAAAACGCGGCCGGCCTGTGACAGGCCGGCCGCGTTTTATGCAGATTTTTTGAATCAATTTTCATATGGATTCATCCGGCGTGCCCCTTCTTTTTTCCCGGACCTCGCCATCTCTCCCGGTCTCCTCCGGGGCCTGGAAAAACATCAGCACAAAGCAAACCGCCAGCAGAGCGCTGCTGCACAGGATAGCCAGGCTTTGCCAACGGCGGATGGCCAGATTGCCCAGCACCGCCCCCAGGGCAAAAGCCAGAATCACCGTGAAATAGGTGGCCGCCCGGTTTCGGTCCTCTCGCCGCCGGGAGACGCAGAACTCCGCCGTGGCGTGGATTCCCGCCCGGAGGTTTCCGATGCACATGGTGGTGGCAATGGCGTTGCCGTGAATCTTCCGAAAGGCCTCCACCTGAAAGCCGCAGGCCAGGGAGATGAGACTATTGGCCAGCAGGTTGACCTCCTGGGGCAGAAAGGCCACCAGAGCCAGCAGCAACAGCTCCACCAGCACCCCTAACTGCCGCCAGTGAAAGGGGCTGTTTCTCTCCCAAAACCAGTGCCGGATCAGAAAGGCCAGGAGAGTGCCAAAGGCAAAGGCCGCCACAGGAAAGGCATAGCTGAGGGCCAGCCGCCAGCTTCCTTGGGAGAGATAGACACTCATCAGCAAAATATTTCCCGTCTGGGCATTGGCAAAGACCTCTCCCCGGAACAGATAGGAATACGCGTCCATCAGCCCGCCGGACAGGGCCAGCAGAATTCCCAACCGGATGGTTTCAGAGACCTGCATTTGGACCCCCAGCGAGCCACGCCTTCTGTGCTCTTCCAACCTACGCGCCTCCTTCTGCCTCTCCGCCGGCGGCGGGGAGAAGCCTGACAGAACTTTCTCTCACCGGGATTGCTGATAATATTTGATGAGCGCCTGGGTCCCCAGCTCACCAAACCCCTGGGCTTCCAGGTCCTGATAGTGGCGCAGCACCTGGTCCAGGACATCCAGGACCAGGCCGCTGGCCTTGCTCTCCTCCAGGGCCAACCCCATGTCCTTGACAAAATGCTTCAGGAAAAAACCGGGGGCGTAATCGCCGGCGATCATCTTTTCCCCAAAGGCATCCAACTGCTTGCTGCCGGCGGCCCCGGTGGAAAGGGAGCGGAGGAGCACCTCCAGGTCCAGTCCTTTGGCCTGGGCATAGGTCAGCGCCTCACAAACACCGGAGAGGGTGCCAGCGATCATGATCTGGTTGGCAAGCTTGGCGTGCTGGCCACAGCCTGCGGGACCCTGATGGTTGATGTTCGTTCCCATGGCCCGGAACAGGGGCAGGCAGGCTTCAAAGTCTTCCCGCTCCCCGCCCACCAGGATGGAGAGGGTCCCCTCCCTGGCGCCGGTGTCTCCGCCGGTCACCGGGGCGTCCAGCACCCGAAAGCCCCGCTCCCCGCCCTGGCAGGCCAGTTTCTCCGCCAAGGTGGGGCTGGTGGTGGTCATATCGATGAGATAGGTCCCCGGCGCAGCCCGGTCCAGGATGTTTCCCGGGGCGAAATAGACCTCCTCCACGTCCTGGGGAAAGCCCACCATGGTGACCACCGCCTGGCAGCCCTGGACACAGCCGCCGATGGTGTCATGGAAGACCGCTCCCTCCGCAATGACGTCCTCCACCTTTTCCCGGTTTCGGGCGTAAATGTGCAGGCAAAAGCCCGCCTTCATCAGGTTGCGGACCATGGACTTTCCCATGATTCCCACGCCGATCCATCCAATGTCTTTCATCTGATTTCCTCCTTTTTTCTTTTGCAAAAAGCGCGGGCAGATCCCCTGGATCTCCCCGCGCTTTTGGTCATTCATTCTTCCGCGCCAGTGGTGGTTCCGCCGGTCCCAGTGGTCCCCTGGTCTCCGGTCGTGCCACTGTCGTCGCTGCCACCGGTGGTGCCGGTTCCGCCCGTGGTACCGGTGGTCCCGGTGGTGCCCGTGCCGCCGGTGGTGGTTCCACCAGTTCCGGTGCCGGTGGTGCCGCCAGTGCCGGTGGTGTTATCCCCGTTATCTGCGGGGGGCTGGGCGCCCGGTTCCGGCTCCTGGCCTACGTCGCCGGAGGACTGGTGGGGGGTCGCGTTGGGATTTTCCACCACTTCCACGGCGATCTCCACGGTCTTTTCGCCGGCCACGCCCTTGATGATGGCCTTCCCTACCTCCTGGCCGGTGATGACGCCGTCGCTGTCTACCTTGGCCACAGAGGTGTCGTTGCTGCTCCACTTGATGGCAGGCTCAGAATATCCGTCCTCCATCACAACGCTGGCGTCAATGGTATAGGTCTCTCCTGAGGGGATCTTAATATCGTCTTCGGTGACCCGAATTTCCATCACGCCGGGGGCAGTCTCCACCGCTTCAATGGTGCTGCTGGCCATCTTTTCCCCGTCTTGCAGGGCCGTGATGGTCACGGTGCCTATGGCCTTGGCGGTCAGGGTGCATTCCAAGCCCTCGCCTTCCACGGAGATCACGTTGTTCTCACTGCTGCTCCATTTGATCTCGGGCTCCGCCGTGTTTTCCACGCTGGCTCCCTTCAGCGTAGCGGTGGCGGTCTCCCCGATCACAACGCTCTTGGTGGAAAACACAATCTCGCAGTCGCCCTTGTTCCCCAGCATGTTGCGGATCACCAGGGCCGCCAGGATGATGACCACCAGGCCCAGGATGATGGGCACAAACTGCATGGCGCTCTTTTGCTTGGGCGCGGGACGCCGCTGGTTGGAGCTGTTCCTCCGCTGTCCCTCGGGGGGACGGCGGGAGCCGTTGCGGCTGTTCTGGGGCGGGCGGGAAGAACCATTCCGGCTGCTGCCGCCGCTGCGGGAACTGCTGCGCCCCCCGGAAGCGGGACGCCCGCCCCGGCTGGGGCCGCCGGAGGAACGCTTTTTCCGGGACGCGCCGTGGTCCTCCCAGTTGGGGGCGGTGCGCTCCCAGTCGGAGCGGTCAAAGTCGTCGTACCAATCCCGTCCGCCGCGGGTGCTATAGCGGTCGGAGTAGCGGTCCCGGTCGTAATAGCTCCGGTCATAGTCGTCCCGGTAGTCCCGGTAATCCCGGTCCCGATAGGAATCCCGATCATAGTCCCGTCCATTGGAACGGGAGGAAGAGCTCCGGCGGGAGCTGCCGCTGGAGCGGTAGGACCGGGTGTAATCATCGTAATCGTCGTAACGCATTCTATTCTCCTCCTGACAAACATTCTGGAACAGAAAAGTCATCGGGTTCGCTTGAATTCTACATAGTTCAGGATATTATATCATATCTCCCCGTCTCTGAAAACACCCAATTTGTAAAGATTCTGCAAAATATTGTCACTGTTTTTGGGCGGAATCCTGGCCTGTTCTTTACCCCGGCTGGGAAATATGGTACAATATGGTCAAAAGAAAATCGGTTCCCGTCCCATTTCCAGGAATGGGACTTTCCCATCAGAAAAGAGGGGTCTTTATGAAGCTATCCTTTCAAATCGCAGAGCCCGCCGGGGAAGCCGCCCTGCTGGTGCAGACCGCCGTGGTGCCGGAGGAACGGGCCCAGGTGGCCCGGCAGTTGTTATCCCTCCGGGAGCTGAACGCAAAGAGCGTGGTCTTTCTCACGCCCCCTGCAGGACGGGGGGTGCTCCGGCTGGAGACGGCAGGGGGCGAATTCAGCGGCAACGGCCTGCTTCAGGCCGCCATGGCCTTTGCCGTGTCACGGGGTATCCGGCGGGAGAAGAAATTCTCCCTGGAGATCGCCGGATACGACGAGCCCCTCACCGTTCACGCCAACCCCCTCACCGGCCAGGTGACCGCAGAGCTTCCCCCGCCCCATTCCGTCGAGAAGTATCCCTTTGGGGAGAAGGAGGTTCCCCTCCTCCAGTTTCCCGGCACGGCCTACGTCATTCTCAAAGGGGCGGCGCTTCCGTCAGATGAGACCCTGCGCCCCAACCTGGCGGCCCTGGCCCAAGGGCTGGACCTCCCCGCCGCCGGCGCCATCGCCTGGGATTTCCGGGCCGGAACCATCTCCTCGGCCCTCTTGCTTCCCGGGGCCGATGCCCTCCGCCGCCCCCAGTGCTGCGCCGCTTCCGCCGCCGCTGTCACCGCCTGGCAGGCCCTCCACGGGCGGGAGGGACACCACAAAACCGCCCTGCAGCAGCCCGGCGGCGTTCTCCAGTCCGTTGCCTCCCTGCAGCGCGGCAGCCTGCGCCGCCTGACGGTCAGCGGCCCGGTGGCCCTGGGGCCGGTTTACAACCTTGAATTTTGACAGATCTAAATAAATATCCCCCGGCCAAGCCGGGGGTATTTCATATGCGGGCAAAGCCCTATGTTATTAGCCCGCGCGTCCCGTCGCGCAAATACGGTCTGCCAGCCGCGAAAGTTTTGCTACTTGCTACCCGTAAACGGGTTTAGAAATTTCCCATCGTCAGTTGT
>JALERU010000094.1 GCA_022764045.1 Clostridiales bacterium
ATGACCTCCCTTTGCTTTTTTGGGGGCAGTTGGCAGACCGCTCTTATATTCTAAAGCAAAGGGAGTTTTCCTGTCTACATTATCGCCACAAGGCTTCTTTTGAACCACTCGCCTAGCGAGTGGTTTTCTTGCTACAAAAAACCACGCCGCAATGGTTTGCGGCGTGGTTGGCTCAGTTGTTCTGACGTTGAAAATGATCACACCAGGGGCGTAGGGTGCAGTTTGGGCAGTCGGGCTTTCGGGCCCGGCAGACCGCCCGGCCGTGGAGGACCAGCCGGTGGCAGAAGTCGTTGGATTCCTCCGGGGGCAGGCAGGCCCGGAGCTGCTTTTCCGTCTTGCCGGGGTCCTTGGTGCCGTCGGTGAGGCCCAAAAGGCCCGAGATCCGCATGCAGTGGGTGTCGGCCACCACCACGCCGGGGGTGTGGTGGACGTCCCCCAGGATCAGATTGGCGGTCTTCCGCCCCACCCCGGGCAGGGAGAGAAGCTCCTCCATGGTACCGGGGACTTTGCCGTCAAATCGTTCCAGCAGCATCCGGGAGGCAAAGACGATGTCCTTGGCCTTGGCCCGGAAGAAGCCGCAGGAGTGGATGTAAGGCTCGATGTCCGCCGGCTCCGCCTTGGCCAGGGCCTCCAAGGTGGGGTAGGCGGCGAAGAGGGCGGGGGTCACCTGGTTCACCCGCTCGTCGGTGCACTGGGCGGAGAGCCGAGTGGCAAAGAGCAGTTCATAGTCTTTCGCGTATTGCAGGGAGCAGATCCCGTCGGGGTATAAGTCTTTCAAGGCCTGGACAATGGCCAGGACATCGTTGGGCTGTTTCATAAAGCGACCAAATCCTTTTTCTCTGTGTGGTGTTTGGGAAGGGCAAATAGAATGATCTTAATTATACCACAAAGGATCTCTGCCGTCATCAGGGATTTTTATGAGAGGGAGGCACCTTTCGGGAATGGGTTGGTGGGCCTATTGCCTACTTGGACCCCCAGGGGAAGGCTTATGTAGAAAAATATCGCAGCAATCACTCCCAACGAAGCAAAGCACGTAGGCTTCCCCTTGGGGGGAAGCTGTCAGCGGAGCTGACTGATGAGGGGGCGATATGGTGTATCGGTGAGTAGAAGACGATCATCGCCACCTTTCACCGTGGCAGGATACCACCCCGCCGCCCTGATTTTTATCGATTCCGTTATAGACACCCCTCCAAAAATAGTGTAAAATAATTTGATAACGCATTGAACCCCAATGGAAACTGTAAGGGTGAGTTTAGAAAAAAGGAAGAGAATACCATGCTGACAGTCAACGATTTCCAGGCAGCCGCCCGCCGGCTGCAAAGTGTGATCCACACGATCCCACTGTCCACCTCCAAAACCTTCTCGGAAATGACCGGGGCAGAGGTCTATCTGAAATATGAAAACCAGCAAAAGACCGGCTCCTTTAAGGTGCGCGGGGCTTACAATAAGATCATGAAGCGGTATGAGGAAGGGGGACTCCAGGCGGTGGTGGCCTCCTCCGCCGGCAACCATGCCCAGGGGGTGGCCTTTGCAGCCTCCCGCATCGGCGTGCCTGCCACCATCGTCATGCCTCGTTCCACCCCCATCGCCAAGGTCTCCGCCACCGAGGGCTACGGGGCGAAGGTGGTCCTCCACGGGGATATCTACGACGAGGCCTATGCCAAGGCCTGTGAGATCGTGGAGGCCGAGGGCGCGGAACTCATCCACCCCTTCGACGACGAGGACATCATCGCCGGCCAGGGCACCATCGCCCTGGAACTGCTGTCGGACCTGCCCTTTGTGGACATGGTCTTCGTCCCCGCCGGGGGCGGGGGACTCCTCTCCGGCATTGCCGCCTGCATCAAGCAGATCAACCCCCGCATCCAGGTGATCGGCGTCCAGGCGGCGGGGGCGGACTCCATTGTGGAGTCCTTCCACCAGGAATCCATTGTCTCCTCACCCACCGTGCGCACCATTGCCGACGGCATCGCCGTGAAGGTGCCGGGCAAGCGTACCATGGAGTACATCAACCAGTATGTGGACCAGATGGTCACCGTCACCGACGGGGAGATCGCCGAGGCCATCCTGCTGCTCATTGAGCGGACCAAGCAGGTGGTGGAGCCCGCTGGCGCAGCCTCCCTGGCGGCGGTGCTCAACCAGAAGGTGGATATCCAGGGGAAAAAGGTCTGCTGTGTCCTCTCCGGGGGCAACATTGACGTGTCCTTCATCCACCGCATCGTGGAAAAGGGCCTGGTCACCCGCTGCCGCCACCTGAAATTCTCCACCATCATGCCCGATGCCCCCGGCGCTCTGGAGCGCTTCGCCCACCTGGTGGCCCAGCAGAACGCCAACATCATCCGTTTCCAGCACGACCGGGTCCAGGCCAACCTGGATATCGGCGACGCCATCATCCACGTGGTCTGCGAGGTCAGCGGCAAGGAGCACGGCCAGCGGCTGCTAAAACTCCTCAGCCAGGCCGGGTACCGGATTTTAGACTGAGTTTGTTTCAGGGGAGAATATATATTGTATTTTTTGGAAGCTTGGAGTATAATACAACACAGTAACTTTGTATTTTAACGTCCTGTCTGCCTGCCCCCCGATGTCCGGCGGCGGGGCGATGAAAGAGATTCCAAGCCATCACAGATTCATTTGAATGAAAAAGGAGAGAGTATCGTGGTCAAAGATGTCATTGATTTCCTGATCCAGCAAGATCCTCAGGTGGGCAACGCCGTAAAGGCGGAGTATGACCGCCAGCGCAGAAACATTGAGCTCATCGCTTCTGAAAACTTCGTCAGCGAGGCCGTTCTGGCCGCCGCCTCCACCGTGCTCACCAATAAGTACGCCGAGGGCTATCCAGGCAAGCGTTACTATGGCGGCTGCGAATGTGTGGACGTGGTGGAGAATCTGGCCCGTGACCGGGCGAAAAAACTCTTTAACGCCAACTTTGTCAACGTACAGCCCCACAGCGGCGCCTCCGCCAACTATGCCGTCTACCAGGCCCTGTGCAAGGTGGGCGACACCGTGATGGGTATGAACCTGGACAACGGCGGCCACCTGACCCACGGCAGCCCCGTGAACTTCTCTGGCCTGAACTATAACATCGTCCCCTACGGCGTGGACCCCAAGACCCACTGCATCGACTATGACCAGGTCCGCGACCTGGCCAAGAAGCACAAGCCCAAGATGATCGTGGCCGGCGCCTCCGCCTATCCCCGGATCATCGACTTCAAGGCCTTCCGCGAGATCGCCGACGAAGTGGGGGCTTACCTCTTCGTGGACATGGCCCACATCGCCGGCCTTGTGGCCGTGGGCCTGCATCCCTCGCCCATCCCCTATGCCCATGTGACCAGCACCACCACCCACAAGACCCTGCGCGGCCCCAGAGGCGGCATCATCTTCTCCCAGGAGGAGGAGATCGCCAAGAAGATCGACAAGGCCATCTTCCCCGGCTCCCAGGGCGGCCCCCTGATGCACATCATCACCGCCAAGGCCGTGGCCCTGGGCGAGGCCCTGAAGCCCGAGTTTAAGACCTATCAGGAGCAGGTGCTGAAGAATGCCAAGGTCCTGGCCCAGAGCCTGATGGA
>JALERU010000074.1 GCA_022764045.1 Clostridiales bacterium
CATGATCCCCGGCTGGTTCGCCAAGCAGGATAAGAACGGCATCGCCATCAACGGCCTGTATGTGGTTACCATCCTGTCCTTCATTGGCCCCTTCGCTGGTGCCAACGCCATCGACACGGTGACAACCTTCTCCGCTGTGGCTTTCATCCTTTCCTGGATGATCTCCTCCCTGTCCCTGCTCAAGCTGCGGAAGGATATGCCCAATGTGGAGCGTCCCTACAAGCTGGCTACCCCCATCGCTGTGTGGGCTGCCCTCGCCGGTGTGATCTACTTCGTCGGCTCCTTGTTGCCCTTCACCCCCTTCTTCGCCGGCAAGAAGGCCCTGATCGTCTTCGTGATCTACCTGGTGGTTGGCCTTATCCTCTTTGCTGCCGCTGGCGGCGAGAGAGGCAAGATGTCTTCTCACGAGCGTATGAAGAACATGTTCGGCGACCTGGATCTGGACGCGATGCGCAACAAGTAAGAACCCCCTTTCCCTCAAGTAATGTCCCCAGGTATGGATAAAAGGAGAACCCTATGAATCAGTCAGCTGTTACAACAATTGCAACGAGTAACGTGATCATGATGGAGATCATGATCTACGCAGTGGCCAGCATTCTCATCGTTGCTCTCATCGACTTTTACGCCGTGAAGAAGATCGGTGATAAACGGAGACCGGCCTACCAGGCCCTGAAAGTGCACAAATCCGTGACGTTCTTGATCATCGGCGCGTTCACGGCAGTGATTGGTATCCTGTGTGTTTTCAAGGATCTCAGCGTAAGCCGTTACACCCTGACTTATTTCGGGTTGCCTTACTTCATCGCCTCGTTCTATTACATGGTGAAGGTGTTTCGCAGAGTACGGTCTGAAGCGAGAAGACGTCGGCTCTGAGTTACTTACAAAAAACAAAAGCGCTGGGGCATTTGCCCCGGCGCTTTTTCTATATAGTCTCGAGGCGTGCCCCTGGAAACACAAAAGGCTGAACGTCTTCGCGTTCAGCCTTTTGCAGTGTATTATAGGAAGAGAGAGAAAAGAGAGAGGTAATGTTTGTTTGACTTCTTAGTACGATCATAGAATACCACACGGCAAGGAAAAAGAAGTGGATAATTTACTAACTTTAAGTGAACAAATTATGAACATAAAAAAAGAATGAATTTCTCAGCCCACAACGATGAAATCCGAGGCCACATAGCCCACCTGATCGCCGAACTGGATCAGGTACCAGCCATTGTATTCGTTGATGACGGTGACCAGAGCGCCGTCATAGAGCTGGGCGATGGGGGTGGCGTCAAAGTCGGGTCGGGGGTATACGTCCAGGGCCCCCAGATCGATGCGAACCGAACCGGACATGGGGGAGCTGGAAGGGAAAAAGGGGATGCCGAAATATTCCGTCAGGGAGAGCACGAGGCTTTCGGCCATGGCGTCAATGTGGCTGACGATCCACTGGGCGTCCTCGGTGTTGTCGTGGAAGCCCAGCTCCAGCAGCACTGCCGGAGCCCGGACCCGCCGGACCTCGCCGATGGTGGTGGTGGGCTCGGTGCGCACCAGGTTGGGTAGGGGATAGATGGCCTTCAGGCCGTCCGCCAGAAACTGGGCGGCGCGCATTCCCCGGGCGCTGCCCGGAAAGTAAAAGGCGATGATCCCGCGGTTTTGGCCGCTCTGGCCTTCACCCGAGGCGTTGGTGTGCAGGGCCAGGTGGAGATCATAGTTTCCGGCGTTGGAGGCGCGGATGGACGAGGCAGCTGTCATATCGGGTGTGTTGCGGGTGAATTGGATGCCCGAGGCATAGAGCATGGGCTCCATGGCGTCGGCCAGGTTGTTCATCCATCCTTCTTCGGTGCCCAGACCGTTGACGTAGTCGTTATACTCCTGGGTGGATGGTGACAGATAAATAATAGGCATGGTGACCCCTCCTTTTTTGCCATCCTATGCAGGGCGACGGCAGGCTGCCACCGGCCGGGGCTTTCGCCGTTGCAATCGAGAGGGGGCTATGCTATGATGGACAAAACAGCTTGGGAGGAAGCGAGTATGGACCTGTGCAACCCCAAGGAGCTCAAGGAGCTTCTCAGCCGTCACGGCTTTCATTTTTCCAAAAACATGGGGCAAAATTTCCTCATTCAACCCTGGGTTCCCCGGCAGACGGCGGAGGCTTCCGGCGCGGCTCCCGGCGTGGGGGTGCTGGAGATCGGGCCGGGGATCGGCCCCTTGACCGCCCAGTTGGCGCAACTGGGAGAACGGGTGGTGTCGGTGGAGCTGGATCGCAGGCTCCTACCAATTTTGGAGGAGACCCTGGCGGACTATGACAACGTGGAGATCGTCCCGGGAGATATTATGAAGATGGACATCGCTGCCCTCTGCCGGGAAAAGCTGCCGGGCCTGCCGGTGGTGGCCTGCGCCAACCTGCCCTACAACATCACCACCCCGGTGATCACCGCCCTGCTCCAGGCCCAGTGCTTCCAGGGGGTGACGGTGATGATCCAGCGGGAGGTGGCCCAGCGGATTTGCGCCCAGCCGGGCACGCCGGAGTATGGCGCCTTCACCCTGCTGTGCCAGTATTACGCCGATTGTGAGCTCCTCTACGATGTGCCCCCCTCTTGTTTTCTGCCGGCCCCCAAGGTGACCTCCTCGGTCATCCGCATGACAGTGCGGGGGCGGCCCCCTGTGGAGGTGGGGGATTCCACCCTCTTTTTCCAGGTGGTCCGGGCGGCTTTCGCCCAACGTCGAAAGACCCTCATCAATGGTTTGTTCACGCTCCTTGGCCAAAGTGTGGATAAAAATACCCTGCGGGCCCTCCTTCATGCCTGCAATTTGACGGAGACCATTCGCGGGGAGCGCCTTTCTTTTGCGGACTTCGCTGAATTAACCAAAAAGCTCCAAGAAATTCAGGAAAAATGACTAAGGCGGCTTGCAATAAAAGTTGCAGCAAGATATAATAGAACCAGTTAAGGGAGGCTCTAAGGAGGGCATTGAAGATGGAAATGACAAAAAATAAAGCCGTGCTGGACTGGATTGACCAGCAGGTACAGCTTACGAAACCCGATCAGGTCGTTTGGATCGACGGCAGTGAGGAACAGCTGGAGGCACTCCGGAAGGAGGCCTGTGCCACCGGAGAGATTTACAAGCTGAACCAGGAAAAGCTCCCCGGCTGCTATCTCCACCGGTCCGATCCCAGCGATGTGGCCCGTGTGGAAAGCCGGACCTTTATCTGCTGCAAAAACCAGGAGGACGCCGGCCCCACCAACAACTGGATGGACCCCCAGGAGATGTACGCCAAGCTGAACAAGCTCTACGACGGCTCCATGAAGGGGCGGACCATGTACGTCATCCCCTACTGCATGAGCGTAGTGGGCTCTCCCTTTGCCAAGTACGGCATTGAGTTGACCGACTCGATCTATGTGGTGCTGAACATGGATATTATGACCCGGGCCGGGAAAGAAGTGATTCCCTATCTGGATGAAAACTTTATCAAGGGCCTCCACGCCCGGGCCAATCTGGACCCCGAAGAGCGTTACATTGTCCAGTTCCCCGAGGACAACGTGATTATGTCCATCAATTCCGGCTACGGCGGCAACGTGCTCCAGGGAAAAAAGTGTTTTGCCCTGCGCATCGCCTCCAACCTGGGCCGGCAGGAGGGCTGGCTGGCGGAGCATATGCTCATTCTGGGGGTGCAGAATCCCCAGGGCGAGGTCCGCTATGTGACCGGCGCTTTCCCCTCCGCCTGCGGCAAGACCAACCTGGCCATGATCATCCCCCCCGAGGGCTATCAGAAGAACGGCTGGAAGTGCTGGTGCGTGGGCGACGATATTGCCTGGCTCCGGGTGGGCAAGGACGGCCGCCTGTGGGCGGTGAACCCCGAGAAGGGCTTCTTCGGCGTGGCCCCCGGCACCAACGAGAAATCCAACCCCAACGCCCTGGCCACCACCCGGAAGGGCACCATTTTTACCAACGTGGCTCTGAACCTGGATGACGACACCGTGTGGTGGGAGAAGCTGGATAAGCATCCCCCGGAAAATGCCCTGGATTGGATGGGGAATCCCTGGAATCCCAAGACTGCCCAGGGCCCCGCTGCCCACCCCAACTCCCGCTTTACCGCCCCGGCGGAGAACTGCCCCTGCATCTCGTCGGAGTTTAACGAACCCAACGGCGTGCCCATCTCCGCCATCATCTTTGGCGGCCGCCGGGCCAAGACGGCGCCCCTGGTCTACCAGTCCCGTAACTGGCAGCACGGCGTCTTTGTAGGCTCCATCATGGCCTCGGAGAAGACCGCCGCCGCCGAGGGCAAGGTGGGCGAGACCCGCCGGGACCCCATGGCCATGCTGCCCTTCTGCGGCTATCACATGGCCGATTACTGGCAGCACTGGCTGGATATGGAAAAGGACGTACCCAATCCGCCCAAGATTTTCAACGTCAACTGGTTCCGCACCGATGATAACGGGGAGTTCATCTGGCCCGGCTTCGGCGAGAACCTGCGGGTGCTGGAGTGGATTCTCAAGCGCTGCTTCGACGAGGTGGACGCCCGGGAGACCGAGATCGGCTACCTGCCCAAGGTAGAGGACATCAACCTGGAGGGTGTGGACGTGACCCCCGAGACCCTGGCGGGCCTGCTGTCGGTGGACCGGGACCTGTGGCGGGAAGAGGCCGCAGGCATCCGGGAATTCTACGCCAAGTTTGGCGACAAGCTGCCCCAGGCTCTGCGGGAAGAGCTGGCCGGCTTGGAAGACCGCTTAAAGGACTGACCCTTCAAAGGCTGCTGGCCGGTTTCCGGCCAGCAGCTTTTCTCTTATGGGGAACGGGTGTGCCCTTGGCGAGGATATTTCCGGGGATCGGGGAGAATGGCTTGCATGGGAGCTTGCACCCATGATATAATAAAATACTAAACCAATCAAAAAGCACGATGAAAAGGGGAGTGGTCCATGCGGATTCTCGGCATCGACCCCGGCTACGCCATTGTGGGCTTCGGCATTCTGGAATCCCAGCGGGGCCAGGCCCAGCTTTTGGGCTGCGGCGCCATCAACACTCCGGCGGGGATTCCCATGCCCCGGCGGCTGCTCCAGATTCAAGAGGACCTGGAGACCCTGATCCGCCAGTTTTCCCCCGATGCGATGGCCATCGAGGAACTGTTTTTCAACACCAACGTCACCACCGGCATCGGGGTGGCCCAGGCCCGGGGGGTTATTTTGATGACGGCAGCTAAGCTGGGGGTAGAGATTTTTGAGTACACCCCCTCCCAGGTGAAGCAGGCCGTGGTGGGCTATGGCAAGGCGGAAAAGCGCCAGGTTATGGAAATGACCAAGCGGCTGCTGAAGCTCTCCGCCGTCCCCAAGCCCGACGACGCGGCCGACGCGGTGGCCATTGCCCTGTGTCATGCCCGGTCCCATACCTCCCGGTTGTACCGGTAACCGGGGGCAGCGGGCGGTTTTCGCCCATCCCTGACAGGAAGGAGTTTGTTTTCATGTTTTACTATGTGAAGGGCAAGGTGGCCCATGTGGCCCCCAACCTGGCGGTCATTGACTGCGGCGGGGTGGGGTACGCCTGCCGGACGACCAGCTACACCCTTTCCGCCCTCCAGGTGGGGGAGGAGGGCAAGCTCTATACCCACTTAAACGTCCGGGAGGACGCCATGGAGCTCTATGGCTTTGCCTCGGAAAATGAGCGCAACTGCTTCCAAATGCTCATCGCCGTTTCGGGCGTGGGGCCCAAGGCAGCCCTGTCCATCCTCTCGGCTACCACGCCGGAGGGGCTGGCCACCGCCATCATCACCGGCAATGAGAAGGCCCTGACTGTGGCCCCGGGGATCGGCAAGAAGATCGCCCAGCGGATTATTCTGGAGCTGAAGGACAAGCTGGCCAAGGGCCAGCTGCCCACGGCGGAGGAACGCTATGGCGGCACCGGCATGACGGTCATCCCCCAGGACAAGAGCTCCGAGGCCACCGCCGCCCTGGCAGTGCTGGGCTACAGCCCGGGAGAGATCGCTATGGCCCTGAAGGGCTTGGACCTGGAAACCCTCTCGCTGGAGGACACCGTGCGCCAGGCCCTGCGAAAAATGATCAAGTGAGGGAAGGGGGAGCACCGTGAGCATTGATTTTTCTCAGGAAGAGGCCCAGCCTCTCATGTCCACATCCCTTTTGCGGGAGGACGACGGGGAAGGGTCCCTGCGTCCCAGAACTTTGACGGAATACATCGGCCAGGAAAAGGCCAAAGAGAACCTTTCCATTTTCATTGACGCGGCCAAGCTGCGGAACGAGCCTTTGGACCACGTCCTCCTCCACGGCCCCCCGGGGCTGGGGAAGACCACCCTGTCGGGGATCATCGCCAATGAGATGGGAGTGAACATCCGCATCACTTCCGGCCCGGCCATTGAGAAGCCGGGGGATCTGGCGGCCCTGCTGACCAACCTGAACGAGAACGACATCCTCTTTGTGGATGAGATCCACCGGCTCAACCGGTCGGTGGAGGAGATTTTGTACCCGGCCATGGAGGACTACGCCATCGACATCATCATCGGCAAAGGCCCCTCGGCCAACTCCATCCGGCTGGACCTGCCCCGGTTCACCCTGATCGGCGCCACCACCCGGGCCGGGCAGCTCTCGGCCCCTTTGCGGGATCGGTTTGGCGTCCTGCTCCGGCTGGAGCTCTACAGCCCGGAGGAATTGGGGAAGATTGTAACCCGCAGCGCGGGGATTCTGGGAGTGCCCATCGAGGCCGACGGGGCGGCGGAGATCGCCCGGCGGGCCCGGGGAACCCCGCGAATCGCCAACCGCCTGCTGCGCCGGGTCAGGGATTTCGCCCAGGTCCGCGCCGGGGGCGTCATCACCCGGGATGTGGCCGACCTGGCCCTCACCGCCCTGGAGGTGGATCAGTTGGGCCTGGACGCGGTGGACCGGCGGATGCTGCGGAGCATCATCTCCCACTACGCCGGCGGCCCTGTGGGCCTGGAGACCTTGGCCGCCACGGTGGGGGAGGAGGCCGTTACCCTGGAGGATGTTTACGAACCTTATTTGATGCAAATGGGATTTCTCACCCGCACCCCCCGGGGCCGGTGCGTCACCCGCCTGGCCTATGAGCACCTGGGCCTGCCCTTCCAGGGGCAGGAGCAGCTGCGGCTGTGAAAGAAAGCGAAGTGCAAGGGAGACTGCAAAAACCCAGAAAAAAAGTGTACAAAAATGACGGAGATTTTTTGCGATTTAGCATTTATTTGATAATTCTCTTGACTTTTCGCGCTTGGTACTTTATAATAAAAATGAAAATTCTATGAACACAGAGTATGGAAAAAATACCAGTATTCCCGATGAAGTTTTATGTGCACGGGCCGCAAGCGGCGACCGTGCTGCCGAGGAAACCCTCGTTCTCCGCTATTCCCGCCTGGTCCGCGTCGTCTCTCGCCCTTTTTTTCTGGCGGGAGGAGACAGCGAAGATCTGATTCAGGAGGGAATGTTAGGCTTGCTCTCCGCCATCCGGGAGTTCCGGCCCGACCGGGGCGCCCGCTTCCGCACCTTTGCGGAGCTCTGCGTCCGCCGGCGGATTATCTCCGTGGTGCGCGCTGCCGCCGGTGGAAAGCACACCCCCTTGAACGATTCTGTTTCTCTCGATCCATCCCTCGTTTTGGCTAACCAGGATTTTACCTCCTTTGGCACGGCATATCATCAGCAAAGAAACCCCGAGGACGTCGTCATCCATGAGGAGAATCTCAGCGCGCTGGAGGAAGCGATCCAAAAGGAATTGACCGGGCTGGAGGCCCAGGTCCTGGCCCTGTATCTCAGCGGCCTGTCCTATGCCGAGATCGCGGAAGAGGTACGACGGTCCACAAAATCGGTGGACAACGCTGTGCAGAGAGTTCGACGTAAAATCGCACAGTATTTATCCCGCGGCGAATACAGCGAAAGCTGATCGCATATTTATTACGCCCAAAATAACCTGGGCACAAAGTCAAAGAGAGGGTTAACAGCATGTACGAAGACAAGACTTTAGTATGCAAAGAGTGTGGCAACGAGTTCGTGTTCTCCGCCGGAGAGCAGGAGTTCTATGCAGAGAGAGGCTTCCAGAATGAACCTCAGCGCTGCAAGGCCTGCCGTGATGCTCGCAAGGCTGCTTCCCGCGGCCCTCGTGAGTATTTCACCGCGGTGTGCGCCTCCTGCGGCGGCGAGGCAAAGGTTCCTTTCGAGCCCAAGTCTGATCGTCCCGTCTACTGCAGCGAGTGCTTCGCTCGGATGAGAGAAGCTTAATTTCTTAGAAATTAGCCTTTCCTAAGGGGTGTCAGAGAAATCTGACACCCCTTATTGTTTCTTGGGAAAAGGCGGCCTGAAGCCAGTTTCCCTGGCCTGGAGGAGGGAAAGGGTGAGAAGGGGAAAATTTAATGGGTTAACACGCTAAAAAAGAGGAGGAAATTTGACCATTTCCTGGAAAAACCCTTGCAAAGGTGGAAAAACAGGGGTATAATAAAACCGATTAATTCAATAGTTTATCAAGATGGAGGCGTCAGCAACCGAGTGTAGAGGAGACCGACCAGGAGGTGAGTTCGGTGTTCCAAATAGGAGATAAGATCGTCCATCCCATGCACGGCGCAGGGGTGGTGGATGAGATTGTAACACGAAAGATCAACGGCGTTCTGCGGGATTATTACAGCCTAAAGCTGCCCGTGGGCGGCATGCTGGTGATGATCCCCACGGAGAGTTGCGGCATCATCGGCGTTCGCTCCATTCTCAGTGGAGATGAAACCGAGCAGGTTTTGTGCACAATCTCTGAGCTGGAGGTGGAGATGGACGCCAACTGGAACCACCGATACCGGGCGAACATGGAACGGCTGAAAAGCGGAAACCTGCTGGAAGTGGCTAAGGTGGCCAAGGGTCTCATCCTGCGAGAAGCCCGGCGCGGGCTATCCACCGGAGAGCGAAAAATGCTCCATTCCGCCATGCAAATCCTTATCTCAGAGGTGGGCTTGGCCCAATCCATCAGCTATCAAGAGGCGGAGGACCGCATTGAAGCGGCCCTTCACTCATAAAATAAGGGTGTGTGCCCTGTCAATGAGAGAAGGAGCCGTCAGGCTCCTTTTTTTACCAAGGAAAGGAGAAGAGAATGAAGCTGCTGCGGAAGTTATTTTGCCGGGAGCGGGAGGAAGCCGCCCCCTTTTGCTCAGCGGTGATCGTGGCCGCGGGTCAGGCCTCCCGCATGGAGGGGATTGACAAGATCCTCTGTCCCATGGGGGGAGAGCCCTTGCTGCTCTATGCCCTGGAGCCCTTCCAAGCCTCGGAGCTGGTGGATGAAATTGTGATCGTCACCCGGGAGGACTTGATGGTCCCCATCGGGACCCTGTGCAGCCAGCGGGGGATCACCAAGGTTCGCCGGGTGGTGAAGGGGGGAGACAGCCGGACCGAGTCGGTGCTGGCGGGCCTGGGGGAGACGGCCCCCGAGGCCGATCTCATCGCCATCCACGACGGCGCCCGTCCCTTCCTGTCCCTGGAAGTGATGGAGGTGGCCATTGCCACCGCCAGAGCCCGGGGGGCTGCCGCCCCGGCCATTCCCGTGAAGGACACCATCAAGGTGGCCCAAGACGGGGTGGTGAGCCAGACCCCCGAGCGGGCCCGGCTCTTCGCGGTGCAGACCCCCCAGGTCTTTGAGGCCTCCCTCATCAAGGCCGCCCTGACCAAGGCCCAGGAGGAGGGGGCGGTCCTGACCGACGACTGCTCCGCGGTGGAGCGGCTGGGCTTCCCGGTTTGCCTGACCGAGGGCAGCGAGGAAAACCTGAAGATCACAACCCCCAGGGACCTGATCTGGGGAGAGGCCATTTTGGCGGAAAGGATGAGAGGATGAGAATTGGGCATGGTTACGACGTGCACCGGCTGGTCACCGGCCGGAAGCTGATTTTGGGGGGCGTGGAGATCCCCCACCACCTGGGCCTGCTGGGGCACTCGGACGCGGACGTGGCCACCCACGCCCTGATGGACGCCCTGCTGGGGGCGGCGGCCCTGGGGGACATCGGCCAGCTCTTTCCGGACACCGACCCGGCCTATCTGGGGGCGTCCAGCCTGGATCTGCTGGGAAGGGTCATGGACCGGCTGGCTCAGGCGGGCTGGCGGGTGGAGAATGTGGACCTCACCATCCTGGCCCAGCGGCCAAAGCTCAAGGACTACATTCCTCAGATGCGGCAGAATTACGCCCGGGCCATGGGCCTGCCGGTGACCGCCATCAGCGTGAAGGCCACCACAGAGGAGGGCCTGGGCTTCACCGGCACGGAGCAGGGGATCGCCGCCCACGGGGTGGCGCTGTTGGAGGCTCTGGCGCTGTGAAATAGGAAAGGGTCCGGCCCCTCGGGGAAAGCCTCGACACAATTCCGCTCCTCCCGCATACACTGGTGCGGGAGGAGCTTTTTATGGTATATCTGATTATGTGCCGATCCCTGACCTACGCCCAGCGGGTGTCCAACGCCCTGGAGCGGTCAGGGGTCCCGGCCCGGGTCCTTCGGTCTCCCGGCGAGATCTCTCCCACCGGATGCAGCTATTCGGTGAAGATCGCTGCCCGGAACCTGGCCCGGGCACTGACCGTTCTCAACGGCGTTGGGGTGCCCTATCTGGGGGTCTATGTCAACACGGCGGGATACGGTTACCGGGAGGTGGAACTGTGATCTATCTTGACAGTGCCGCCACCACCTTTCAAAAACCCCCCGCTGTTTCCCGGGCGGTGCGGGGGGCCATGGCCTCCATGACCAGCCCCGGACGGGGGACCTACGGCCCGGCAGCCCGGGCCTCCCGGACCCTGCTGGCCTGCCGGGAGGAGGCGGCCGCCCTGTTCCAGGTGGCCCAGCCTGAGCGGGTGGTGCTGACCTTCAACGCCACCCATGGACTGAATATCGCGGTAAAATCTCTGGTCAAACCCGGCGCCAGCGTGCTGCTGTCGGGCTATGAGCACAACGCCGTCACCCGCCCCCTGGCCGCCATTCCGGGGGTACAGGTGGAGGTGGTCCGGGCACCTTTGTTCTGCCCCGGCCTCTTTTTGGAGGAATTGGAGCGATGCCTGACCCCCCAGGTGGATGTGATGATCTGTACCCATGTTTCCAATGTGTTTGGTTATGTGCTGCCCATGGAGGAGATCGCCGCCCTGTGCCGGCGGCGGGGGGTGGCTCTCATTGTGGACGCATCCCAGTCGGCGGGGGTTCTGCCCGTGCGCCTGGAGGACTGGGGGGCGGCCTTTGTGGCCATGCCGGGGCACAAGGGCCTTTACGGCCCCCAGGGCACCGGCCTGCTGCTGTGCCGGGAGCTGGGGGAACCCCTTTTGGCCGGGGGCACCGGGAGCTTGTCCCGGCAGCCTGACATGCCGGATTTTCTGCCGGACCGGCTGGAGGCGGGCACCCACAACGTCCCCGGGGCGGCGGGGCTGCTGGAGGGGCTGCGGTTCCTGCGCCGGCGAGGAATCCGTCCCCTGTTCCGCCACGAGACGGCACTCATCAGCCAGGCAGCCAAGGGGCTGTCCCGTCTGCCCCGGGTACAGGTCTACTGGGCGGGGGAAAAGGGCTGCCAGGGGGGTGTTCTCTCCTTCCGGGTGGCCGGACGGGACCCGGGCTGGGTGGCCGACCGGCTGGGGCAGCAGGGAATCGCTGTGCGGGCGGGGCTCCACTGCGCCCCCCTGGCCCATGCCACCGGGGGCACGGAGGCCACCGGGACCGTGCGGATGAGCGTTTCGGCCTTCAACACCGAGAGGGAGGTGGAGCGATTTCTGGGGGCCATGGGAAAACTTGGATAATCCGCGAGGAAAGCGCCCTGGATGCAGGGGCGCTTTCTTCCTGGAAAAAGGGAAATTTCCCCCGTTGCCGGGGTTGTAAAAGGGACGGAAATAAAGTATAATGACTTGATATTATAATAGGATACTTGGCGGATTATACCCTGAAGGAGGTGGAAGGCGTGGCGTCTTTTTTGCAATATTGTGTCAATACGATGGGCTATTTGCGCCTGATTACGGTCTCTGATATCGTGGATATCGCGCTGTTGTCCTTCCTCTTCTATAAGTGCATCGGCATCTTTCAAAGGACCAACGCCGGAAAGGTAGCCAAGGCCCTGCTGCTGCTGGTGGTGGCCATGTGGGTCTCCTACCAGTTTAACCTCAACGCCATCAACTTTATTCTGGACAAGGCGGTGGAGCTGGGCTTGCTGGCTCTGGTGGTGATTTTCCAACCGGAGATCCGCCGGTTTTTGGAGCGGATCGGCAGCAACAACGTCTCCCGGTTCTCCCGGTTTTTCCACAACGACGCGCCCATGACCGACATGGAGGAGACCATCCGGGAGACGGTGGAGGCCTACGCGGAGATGTCGAAAAACCGGGTGGGCGCGCTGATGGTGTTCGAGCGGGAGACCGACCTGTCCAACGTGATCTCCTCCGGCACGCCCTTCCAGTCCACGGTGACCAGCGAGCTGCTGAAAAACATCTTCTACCCCAATGCCCCCCTCCACGACGGCGCGGTGGTGGTCCGGCAGGGGAAGATTGCCGCCGCCGCCTGTATGCTCCCCATGTCTGAGAGCATGAACCTGAGCAAGGACCTGGGTATGCGCCACCGGGCCGGCTTGGGCATGAGCGAGCGCTCCGACGCGGTGGTGGCCATTGTCTCGGAGGAGACGGGGGCCATCTCCGTGGTCATCAATGGCAATCTCCGCCGCCACCTGTCCCCGGAAACCCTGGGGCGGGTCCTCAGCAATGAGCTGCTTCCCAGAGAAGAGCAGGACACCGGAAAGAATTGGGCCAGCAGCCTGCTGTTTTGGAAGGGGAGGGGAGAAAAGCCGTGACCAACCCAAAGAAAACACGAAAGATGTTTAACATTGCCCTGGCCATTGTTCTGGCAGTGGGCGTGTGGCTGTATGTGGTCAATGTGGAAAACCCCACGGGGACCAGCACCGTCCGGGACATCCCGGTGACCCTCACTGGGGAAGCCGATCTGGCGGAAAAGGGCCTCATGGTAACCCAGCAAAGCGACGACAGCATTTCCCTCAAGCTTTCGGGCCGGAAAAAGACCCTGATGAAGCTGAACAAGAAGAATATTACCCTGGTGCTGAATGTCTCCTCCATTACCGCGGAGGGGGAGCATACCTTGAGCTGTAAGACGGATTTCCCCAATAACCTCAGCTCGGAAAGCGTCAGCGTTTCCGACTGGGATGACCTGCGGGTGACGGTGACGGTGGAAAAGCTGGTGACCAAGGAGATCCCCGTCCGGGGTGAGTTCATCGGCACCGAGGCCGAGCACTGCCTGGCCGGCACCGTGACCACCGACCCGGACACCCTGGAGCTGAAGGGCCCGGCGGATACCCTGAAGAAGATTTCCTACGCCTCCGCTTCGGTGGGAGGCAAGGAGATCAGCGACAACTTGGTGGAGACGGTACCCGTGGTCTTCATGGGAAACGACGGGACCCCCGCAGACCGGAAAAACGTCACCGCCAGCGCGGAGACAGTGGAGGTCACCGTTCCGGTGCGCCGGGTGGTCTCCCTCCCCCTGACGGTGGACCTGATCGACGGCGGCGGCGCCACCAAGGAGGACGTGAAGACCACCATTACCCCCAGCACCATTACTGTGGCGGCCCAGGAGGAGGGAGAGACCCTGCCGGCGTCCATCTCCCTGGGAGAGATCGACCTGAGCGATGTGCTGGGCGACACCTCTTATACCATCCCCATCCGGCTGCCCAGTGGGGTGACCGCCTGGGGAAAGGGCAGCCACTACGCCACCGTGAGCCTGTCCTTTGGGCAGCTTGCCACCCGCCAACTGGGGGTGACCAATGTCACCCTGAAAAATATCCCCCAGGACTGCGATGCCAGCCTGGTCAGCCAAACCCTCTATGTGTGGGTTCGGGGAACCCCCGATCTCGTGGAGAAAATCACCCCCAGCCAGATTGAGGTAGAGGTGGATCTGTCCGGTCTTTCCCCTGGGGACGAGCTCCACCGGCTGCCCGCCAAGGTGACGCTGAAGGAGGGAACGGAAGGCGTGGGCGTGATGGGCAGCCATTATAGCGTGGCTCTGCGCCTGGCGGAGTAGACCCCATCCAACCCTTGAAACAAGTTGTAAGGAGGTTTTTATGGAACAGATCGCAATGGTAAAATCCCTTTTGAATAACGGCATGGCCCAGGTGATGGTCCAGCGGGAAACCGCCTGTGGCGCCGCCCACAGTTGTGCTGACTGCGCCGGCTGTGAGAAAATGATGACCCGCACGGAAAATGTGGTGGTGGCTTACAATGACGCGGGCGCCCACCCCGGCGACACCGTGAAGGTGCGCAGCGAGAACGCCACGTTTTTTAAGACGGCGGCCATTGTCTATATCCTGCCTCTGATCCTGGCCATGGTGTTCTATGGCGTGGCCTCGGCCATGGCCCTGGGGGGAGAAGGCCTTCGGGCCCTCTGTGCCGGCGTTGGCTTTTGCATCGGCGTGGCCATTGCCGTGGGCTGGGACCGCCACATGAAAAAGATTAGCGGCCTGCGTTTTCACATTGTGGAGATTAGGAAAGCATGTTCGGGTATGTAAGGGCGGTCACCCCTGTCCTTGCCCCGGAGGATGCCCAGCGATATGAGGCAGTCTACTGCGGCCTGTGCCGGACCCTGGGGGACCGGTACGGCAGGACTGCCCAACTGATTCTCAACTACGATTTTGTCTTTCTGGCCCTTCTGCTGGCCCGGCCGGAGGAGGAGGGGACTGAGTTTCCCTGCTGCACCTGTCCGGTCCACCCCTGGCGGAAGAAGGCCTGCTGGCTGGGAAGCCCCGCCCTGACGGCGGCGGCCGACGCCACGGTGATCCTCACCTGGTGGAAGCTCCAGGACGCCATCGCCGACGGCGGGGTGGCCGAGCGGCTGAAAAGCCGGGCCGCCGCCCTGGCCCTGGGCCGCCACTACCGGCAGGCGGCCGCCTATCGCCCCGCCTTTGACGAAACCGTTCGGTCCTGCCTGGAGGAGCTGCACCAGCTGGAAAAAGACAACACCCCCTCCCTGGACCGCCCGGCGGATACCTTCGCCCGGATTCTACAGGGGGCAGCCACCGAGACCGATCTGGCCGCCCGCACCAACGGCATCCGGCAGATCCTCTACCACGTGGGCCGGTGGATCTATCTGGCCGACGCCTGGGACGACCTGGCCGAGGACCGGAAGGAGGGAAACTACAACCCCCTTTTGGCCCGGTACGGCCACCAGGCGGAGGAGGCCAAGGACGCCCTGCGGGAGACCATGCACGTCTCACTGGGCCTGGCGGACACCGCTTTTTCCCTGCTGGACTGGGGCGCGTGGGAGCCTTTGCTGGGGCACATTCTCCACACCGGCCTGCCCGCTGTGGAGGAGGCCGTCTTTACCGGCCAGTGGAAGCAGCGGAATCAAAGAATCCGATCCCATCACAATCAAAGCGCCGGGACAGTCCCGGAGCAGATCAATAAGGAGAACGACAAGTATGAATGATCCCTATGCCGTATTGGGCGTCAGCCCTTCCGCCAGTGACGAAGAGATCAAGCGGGCCTACCGGGACCTGGTGAAGAAATACCACCCAGACAACTACGCCAACAACCCCCTGGCCGACCTGGCGGAAGCCAAGATGAAAGAGGTCAACGAGGCCTACGACGCCATTGTGAAGTCCCGCACCCAGGGCGGCTACCAGGCCGGCGGGCCGGGATATGGCGGCGGGCGGACCACCAGCCAGGGGGGCAGCCGCTATCAGAACCCCACCCTGCTCCAGGTGCGCCAGCTCATCGCCCAGAACAACCTGGCCGAGGCTGAGCGGATTCTCCGCAGCAGCCCGGCCAACAACGCCGAGTGGTATTATCTCATGGGCAGCATCGCCTATCGCCGGGGATGGATGGACGACGCCCGCCAGAATTTTTGGACGGCCTGCAACATGGACCCCGGCAACATGGAGTACCGCCAGGCGGTCAACAGCATGGGGATGCAGGCCCGGCGGGGCAGCTATGGCGGCGGGGACGACATGGCCAATCTCTGTACCACCCTGTGCTGCTTAAACTGCCTGTGCAACTCCTGCGACGGCTGCGGCTGATTTTCCATACAGAAGCATAAGAATGAGGTGTTTTTCTTGATTAGAAGCATGACGGGCTATGGCCGGGGAGAAGGGATTCTCCACGACCGGGCCATTACAGTGGAGCTCCGGGCGGTGAACAACCGCTACCTGGACTGCTCCGTGAAGATTCCCCGGCTGTATGTCTTTGCCGAGGAAGCCATCAAGGCCCAGGTCCAGAAGCGGGTGGGCCGGGGAAAGGTGGATGTGTTTGTCTCCATCGACTCCTCCGCCGCCGACAAGGTGGAGGTCACCCTGAACCGCCCGGTGGCCGACGGCTATTACGCGGCCCTGACCCAGATGCGGGATACTTACGGCCTGCGGGACGACATTTCCGTCTCCCTCCTCTCCCGGTTCCCCGATGTGTTTTTGGTGGAGAAGGAGCAGGGGGACGCCGACGTGATCGCCCAGGATATCCTCCAGGTTTTGGAGCAGGCCCTCACCGACTTTAACGCCATGCGGGAGCGGGAAGGCCAGAAACTGGCCGAGGACGTCCGGGCCAAGGCCGCCAGCATCGCCGCTCTGGTGAGCAAGGTGGAGGAACGGTCCCCGGAGACGGTGTCCGAATACCGGGAAAAGCTCCGCCAGCGCATGGAGGAGGTTTTGGAAAACACTCAGTTGGACGAGAGCCGCATCCTCACCGAGGCCGCCATCTTTGCCGATAAGGTGGCCGTGGACGAGGAGACCGTCCGCCTGCGCAGCCACCTGTCCCAGCTGGAGGACATGCTGGAAAAGGGCGGGGCCATCGGACGGAAGTTGGATTTTCTCATTCAGGAATTCAACCGGGAGGCCAACACCATCGGCTCCAAGTGCAGCGACGTGGCTTTGTCCCGTGTGGTGGTGGACCTCAAGGGAGAGATTGAGAAGATCCGGGAACAGGTCCAGAACATCGAATAAAGGAGGATGCCCTTGAAGCTCATCAACATCGGTTTTGGAAACATGGTGTCCGCCGGCCGGCTCATCGCCATTGTCAGCCCGGAGTCGGCCCCCATCAAGCGCATGGTCCAGGAGGCCCGGGACCGAGGGATGCTGGTGGACGCCACCTATGGCCGCCGCACGCGGGCGGTTCTCATTACAGACAGCGATCACATTATCCTCTCTGCCCTCCAGCCGGAAACGGTAGCCAGCCGGCTCAACGGGCGGGAAGAGATCGCGGGGGAGGAAGAAGAATGAACAAAGGGACCCTTGTGGTGATTTCCGGTTTTTCCGGCGCGGGGAAGGGGACAGTCCTTTCCCAGGTGCTGGAGCGGCGGCCTGAGCTCTATTTTTCTGTGTCCTTTACCACCCGGCCCCCCAGAGAAGGGGAGAAGGATGGAGTAAATTACCATTTTGTGACCCGCCAGGGGTTTCAGGAGCGGATTGACCGGGGAGAATTTCTGGAGTACGCCGAGTACGTGGGCAACTATTACGGAACCTCGATGACGGTAATCCGGGAAAAGCTGGACCAGGGGATCGACGTGATCCTGGAAATCGAGATCCAGGGGGCGGCCAAGGTCCGGGAAAAAATGCCCGAGGCGGTCTCCCTGTTCCTTGTTCCTCCTTCCTTTGAGGAGCTATCCCGCCGGCTCCACAGCCGGGGCACAGACAGCGAGGAGAAGATCCAGCAGCGTCTGGCCACCGCCCGCCGGGAAGCCAAGGAAATTGTAAACTACGACTACATTGTTGTGAACGACACAGTGGACCGGGCGGTGGAGGAGATCTTAGCCATCCTCACCGCCGAGAGCTGCCGGAAGGAACGGCGAATTGACATCATTGAAGGAGTGTAATGGATTATGATGCTGTATCCCGCAATGAATGAACTGCTGGCCCAGGTGCCCAGCCGGTATCAGTTGGTAAACGTGGTGGCCGCCCGGGCCCGGAAAATCTCTTCCAAAGCGGAGCGGGAGGACCTGATGCTGGAGGAAAAGCCTGTGAGCATCGCCATCCGGGAGATTGCCGAGGGCAATCTCAGCGATCCCGATGAGGAGGTCTCCGTGCCGGAGCAGGACTGGCCGGAAGAGGAAAGCCTGTTCCTGGAGGACGGGGACATACTGGCGGAATGAGCCGCCTGCCTGAGAAACTGCTATGATCATCGCCAAGCTGGCCTTGGCCGCGGCCACCTTTGCCATCGACCTGCCCTATTCCTATCGGGTCCCCTCCCAACTGGAGGGGGTGCTGAGGCCGGGGATGCGGGTGCTGGCCCCCTTCGGCACGGGAAACCGGCCCAGCGAGGGGCTGGTCCTCTCCCTGGAAGAGGGGGAGGGCCGGAAGGGACTCAAGGAGCTGCGCACCCTGCTGGACGCCCGCCCTGTGCTGAGCCAGGAGGGAATCCGGCTGGCCCTGTGGATGCGGGAGCGTTTTTTCTGCACCGTTTACGACGCCGCCCTGACGATGCTGCCCACGGGGCTGTGGTATGTCCTCAAGGAGGGCTACGCCCTGGCCCCCGGGGCAGACAGGGAGACCTGGGAGGCCGCCACCCGGGCCCGGCCCCGGGCCAACCAGCTTTTGCAGTGCATCCAGGCCGCCGGAGGCCGGGCCGATTTGGAGCAGATCAAGGCCATCCCCGACCTGAAAGACCCCCGCCGGTTGCTGCGGGAGCTGGAAAAGGAGGGCCTGGTGGTCAAGGCCACCAACGCCCGGCGCAAGGTGAAGGACAAAACCGAGCCCATCGCCTGCCTGGCGGTGGACCCTGCCCAGGCCCTGGCCCAGATGGCCCCCAGAAAAAAGACCTCCCCCATGGCCTATGCCGTGACAGAGCTTTTGAGCAATCTGGGCAGCGCCAGCGTGAAGGAACTGTGCTATTTCACCGGCGCCTCCCGCCAGACGGTGAAAAGCCTGGAAAAACGGGGCATCCTCACCCTCCGGGAGCAGGAGGTCTTCCGACGTCCTCTTCCCGAGGCCCAGAAGCTCCAGCCTGTGTCGGTGCTAAGCGAGCAGCAGCAGGCGGCCTACGAGGGCTTGGCGGCGCTGATGGACCGGGACGAGCCCCAGGCGGCCCTGCTGTATGGGGTGACCGGCAGCGGGAAGACCCAGGTCTATCTGCATTTGATTCAAAAGACCCTGGCGGAAGGGCGGGGGGCCATTGTGATGGTCCCTGAGATCGCCCTGACCCCCGGCCTGCTGCAAATTTTTATCTCCCACTTCGGCCGCCAGGTGGCGGTGCTCCACAGCTGTCTTCCCACCGGGGAGCGGTATGACGAGTGGAAACGGGTCCGGGACGGCAAGGCCTCGGTGGTCATCGGGACCCGGTCGGCGGTGTTTGCGCCCCTGGAAAAGCTGGGCCTGGTGATCCTGGATGAGGAGCAGGAGGGGAGCTACCAGTCTGAGAGCATGGTCCGGTACCACGCCCGGGAGGTGGCGAAGTTCCGCTGCACCCAGCACAAGGGACTGCTCCTGCTGGGCTCGGCCACCCCGGCGGTGGAGAGCCGGTACGCTGCGGAAACCGGGCGGTATCACCTGTTCACCATGACGGCCCGGTACAACGCCCACGACCTGCCCCAGGTCCGCTTGGCGGATATGAAGGAGGAGCTTCGCCGGGGCAACCACACAGGGCTGTCGGCGCTGCTGAAGGAGGAGCTGGAGGAAAACCTTCAGCGGGGGGAGCAGAGCATCCTCTTTCTGAACCGGCGGGGAAACAGCCGCATGGTGGTCTGCCCCCAGTGTGGGGAGACCCCCTCCTGTCCCCGGTGCTCGGTTCATCTCACCTATCACAGCGCCAATGGACGGCTCATGTGCCATTACTGCGGCCATTCCCAGGCCCTGCCCGACCTGTGCCCCCAGTGCGACAGCCGCCTTCAATTTGTGGGGATGGGGACCCAAAAGCTCCAGGAGGAGCTCCAGGCTCTGTATCCCGAGGTTGAGGTTATGCGCATGGATGCCGACACCATCACCGCCCGGCAGTCCCACGAGGCCCTGCTGGACCGGTTCCGCCGGAAAAGGGTCCCCATCCTTTTGGGGACCCAGATGGTGGCCAAGGGGCTGGATTTTGAAAACGTCACCCTGGTGGGGGTGGTGGACGGGGATCTCTCCTTGTATGCCGACAACTACCGAGCCGCCGAGCGGACCTTCTCCCTGCTGACCCAGGTGGTGGGCCGGGCGGGGCGGGGGGAGAAGCCCGGCCGGGCGGTGATCCAGACCTGGACCCCCGAGAACGATGTGATCAACCTGGCAGCCCGCCAGGATTACGATACCTTTTACGAGGGAGAGCGGGAAATGCGCCGGATGCTCCGCTTTCCACCCTTTTTGGACCTGTTCCGGATTACCGTCTCCGGCCCGGACGAGCTCCAGGTCCTGCGGGCCTGCGCCGTGCTCCGGCGCAGCCTGGAGCCCTGGGTCAAGCCCCGGCAGCAAGGGCCGGAGGGCCCGGAGATTCTGGGACCGGCCCCGGCCCCTGTGCTGAAGGTGAACCAGCGCTACCGCTACCGGGTTCTGGTCAAGTGCCGGGGGAGCAAGGAGATCCGGGCTGTGCTGGCCCAGCTCCTCCGCCAGGCCCAGCAGGACAAGACCAATCGAGGGCTGTCCATTTTTGTGGATGTAAACCCCATGGATTAAAAATAGAAAGAATGAGGAAGGAATGATCCCCCATGATTAAGAAGATTTTACAGAAGGAAGATCCCGCACTCCATAAGGTCTGCCACCCCGTCACCAATTTTGACCGGAAGCTGTCGGTGCTCATCGACGACCTCGTGGATACGTTGGAAGACGCCCAGGGTCTGGGCTTGGCCGCCCCTCAGGTGGGTATCCTCCGCCGGGTGGTCATCGTGATGGATGATGACGAGACCTTTTTGGAACTGGTCAACCCCGAGATCGTCAGCCAGGAAGGGGAGCAGGAGGGCTTTGAGGGCTGCCTGAGCCTGTCCGGCCTGTATGGCATTGTCAAGCGCCCCATGAAGGTGAAGGTCAAGGCCCAGGACCGCCACGGCAACCCCGTGGAATATGAGCGGGAGGGGATTACCGCCCGCTGCTTCTGCCACGAGATCGAGCACCTGGACGGCCACATGTACTATGAAAAGGCAGGCCGCCTGTTCACCGAGGACGAAGTGGACGAGATGCTTCAGAAGGCAGAGGAAGAAGAAAACTGACCGAAAGAGAGGGAGGAGCCGATGAACATTCTTTTTATGGGTACGCCGGATTTTGCCGTGCCCTCTCTGGAGGCCCTGGTGGCCGCCGGCCACCGGGTGGTGGGGGTATTCAGCCAGCCGGACAAGCCCAAAAACCGGGGCATGAAGCTCCTGCCCACGCCGGTGAAGGTCTGCGCCCAGGCCCATGACATTCCTGTCTTTCAGCCCACCAAGCTCCGGGACGGCACCGCCCTGGAGACCATCCGGGCGCTGGCGCCCGACCTCATTGTGGTGGCGGCCTATGGCAGAATTTTGCCCCAGGAAATTTTGGACTACCCCCGGCTGGGGTGTATCAATGTCCACTCCTCCCTCCTGCCGAAATACCGGGGGTCCGCGCCCATTCACTGGGCCATCCTCAACGGGGACCGGGAGACCGGGGTGACCATTATGCACATGGCCCTGGCCCTGGACGCCGGGGATATCATCGCCCAGAGGGCGACCCCCATCGACCCCGACGAGACCGTGGAGACCCTCCACGACCGCCTGGCCCAGATGGGGGCGGAGCTGTTGGTGGAAACCGTGGACAAGATTGCCCACGGCACCGCCACCCGAACGGCCCAGGAGGAGAGCCAGGTGACCCAGGCCCCCATGCTCAGCCGCACCCTGTCCCCCATGGACTGGACCCGGCCTGCCCGAGCCCTTCACGACCAAGTCCGGGGCCTCATCCCTTGGCCCGCGGCTGTGACGGAGCTGGGGGGAACCCGGTGCAAAATTTTTGCCACCACGGTGCTGGAGGAGACCACCGGGAAAGCTCCCGGCAGCATCCTGTCCGCCGATAAAAAGGGCCTGAAGGTGGCCTGCGGCGGGGGAACGGTCCTTCAGATCGACATCCTCCAGGCCGACGGGGGCAAGCGGATGGCCGCCGCCGACTATCTGCGGGGTCACCCCATTGCCGTGGATTGAATCTGCGCCAAACCAGAAAGGAGGGGGACGAGGGATGTCTGCCCGAGAAGCCGCCCTACTCACCTTAGTTGCCATGGAGCGCCAGAAGGCCTGGTCCAACGGCCACCTGAAAAAGGTCATCCAGGAACAGCGCCTGGACCGGCGGGACGCCGCCCTGGCCACCCGCCTGTGCTTTGGCGTGCTGCAAAACCGGATGCTGCTGGACCACTACCTCCAGCAGTACTCCACCATGAAACTGACCAAAATGGAGAGCAAGGTGCGAAATAGCCTCCGCATGGGCTTGTACCAAATGCTCTTCCTGACCAAGATCCCCGTGAACGCCGCCGTGAGCGAGGCGGTGGAGCTGACCAAAAAACACTGTAAAAACCCCAAAGCCGGGGGCATGGTCAATGGCATCCTGCGCAACCTGGCCCGCCACCTGGATGAGCTGCCCACCCTGGACCGGGGCAGCACCGCCGCCTATCTCTCCCTGCTCTACAGCCACCCCCAGTGGCTGGTGGAGGAATGGGGGGAGGCGCTGGGGGAACAGGAGCTGGAAGCTCTCCTCCGCTGGGACAATAGCGAGCCCCCGGTGACGGTGCAGGTGAACACCTGCCGGTTCCAAACCCCGCAGGTGAGGGCCCTGCTGCAAGAGGAGGGGATTCAGGTGGAGCCCCACCCCTGGCTGCCTGACTGCCTGGTCCTCTCGGCCACGGGAGACCTGACCCAGAGCCGTGCCTGGGAGGAGGGCATGCTCTACGCCCAGGACCCCGCCGCCCGTCTGGCGGTGCTGGCCGCCGGGCTCCAGCCGGGAACCAAGGTGCTGGACGCCTGCGCCGCCCCCGGAGGGAAATCCTTTGGGGCGGCTGTGGTGATGGGGGACCGGGGAGAGATCCACGCCTGCGACCTCCACGCCCATAAAAAGGGCCTCATTGAGGCAGGCGCCGCCCGGCTGGGCTTTCACGCCATCACCGCCCAGGTGGTGGACGCAAAGAAACCCCGGAAGGGCTGGGAGGAGGCCTTTGACACGGTTCTGGCTGACGTTCCCTGCTCCGGCCTGGGGGTGATCCGTAAGAAGCCGGAGATCCGGTATAAACCCCGGGAGGAGCTGGCGGGTCTGCCCCAGGTCCAGGGGGAGATTTTGGAGAATGTCTCCCATTATGTGAAGCCCGGCGGGGTCCTCCTTTATTCCACCTGCACCCTCCGGCCCCAGGAAAACGAAGAGGTGATCCAGGCTTTCCTGTCTGCCCACAGGGAATTTTCCTTGGAGCCCTTCACACTGCCCGGCCCGGCCGGGGAGGTAGCCCAGGGCCAGATCACCCTCTGGCCCCAGCGGCTGGAGACCGATGGGTTCTTCCTGGCCAAGCTCCGGAAGGAGGAAGGCCATGGCTGATCTGAAATCTATGACCCCGGCGGAACTCACCGCCTGGTGCAAGGACCAGGGGCAGCCCGCCTTTCGGGGCAAGCAGATCTTCCAGTGGTTCAGCCGGGGCATTTCCTCCACGGAGGAAATGACGGATCTGCCCAAGGCCCTCCGGACAAAAATCGACCGGGAGGGAGGGATTTCCCCCCTGACGGTGGAGCGAAAACAGGTCTCAAAGCTGGACGGCACCATACAATATCTTTGGAGGCTGCCCGACGGCAACTGCATCGAGCCCGTTCTCATGCGCTATCCTCACGGAAACTCCGTGTGTATCTCTTCCCAGGTGGGGTGCGCCATGGGCTGCGCCTTCTGCGCCTCCACCGTGGGGGGGCGGGTGCGGAACCTGACGGCGGGGGAGATCCTGGATCAGGTAATCTTTACCCAGAAAGATTCCGGCCTGCCCATTTCCAACATTGTCCTCATGGGGATCGGGGAGCCCCTGGACAACTATGACCATGTGCGGAAATTCCTCACCCTGGTGAACCATCCTGACGGGATGAACATTGGCATGCGCCATATCTCCCTGTCCACCTGCGGCCTCATCAAGGGCATTGACCGCCTGGCGGAGGAAGGGCTTCAGCTAACCCTGTCGGTCTCCCTCCACGCGCCGGACGACGAGACCCGAAGCGCTCTCATGCCGGTGAACCGGGCCACCGGGGTGGACGCCCTCTTTGCCGCCTGCCGGCGGTATTTTGAAAAAACCGGGCGGCGGATTTCCTATGAATACGCCATGATTGACGGCGTCAACGATACCCCCCGCCAGGCGGCCCTTTTGGCCGACCGGCTGGAGGGGACCGTCGCCCATGTGAATCTGATCCCTCTCAACCATGTGGAGGAGAGCAGCTTGCAGCCCAGCTCCCGTGTGGCCGCCTTTCAGCGGCAACTGGAAAAACGGGGGGTGACCGCCACCGTCCGGCGGCGGCTGGGCAGCGATATAGACGCCTCCTGCGGACAACTGCGCCGGAAGGCCCTGCGGGACCCGCGAAGTGACAGCAGAAGACGCGAAAGGAGATGATCCCTATGATTTCCGTATGGGGAATGACTGACAGAGGAATCGTAAGAAGAGAAAACCAGGATTCCTGCGCCTATGAGGTGATCGGGGACGGCGGCCTGGCCTGGGGCGTTGTCTGCGACGGCATGGGCGGCGCTAAGGCCGGAGACATTGCCAGCCAGATGGCGGTGGCAACCTTCCGGGGCCATTTGGAACAGCTGGAAGACATTGAGGGTCCCCCTCCCGCGGCCCAACTGCTGCTGGCCGCCGCCGAGGATGCCAACCGGGTGGTCTATCTCAAATCCGAGACAGACGACGACTGCATTGGCATGGGGACCACCCTGGTGGGGCTTATCCTCCAGGACAGGCAGCTGTGCGTGGTGAACGTGGGGGACAGCCGGGCCTATCGGATCAGCCAAGATGCCATTCGGCGGATTACCAGGGATCATTCCGTGGTGGAGGACCTGGTGGCCAAGGGGGACCTGACCCCCGAGCAGGCCCGGAACCACCCCCAGAAAAACCTCATCACCCGGGCCCTGGGAACCAGCCGAAAGGTGAAGGCCGACCTCTTCCAGGAGACCCTGGAGGAGGGGGATTGGGTCCTCTTGTGTTCCGACGGCCTGATTAACGAAGTCACCGACCAGGAGATCCACCAGGAGGTCCTGGCCGGGGGGACGCCCCAGGAGATTTGCCAGCGCCTGGTGACCCGCACCCTGGACAGCGGCGCGCCGGACAACGTGACCGTCGTGCTGTTCCAGCAGTGAGAAGGAGTGTGTTGCCATGAATCAATACATCGGTAAAATGCTCGACAATCGGTATGAGATCCTGGACGTCATCGGGGTCGGCGGCATGGCGGTGGTTTACAAGGCCTACTGCCATCGTCTGCACCGGTTTGTGGCCATTAAGGTGCTGAAACGGGATCTGGCCTCCGACGCAGAGTTCCGCCGCCGGTTCCATGAGGAGGCCCAGGCAGTCGCCATGCTCTCCCACCCCAACATTGTGTCGGTTTACGACGTGAGCCGGGGAGACGACCTGGACTATATTGTGATGGAGCTCATCGACGGGATCACCCTGAAGCAATATATGCAGAAAAAAGAGGGCCGGCTGAACTGGCGGGAGTCTCTGTATTTCATCACCCAGATCGTCCGGGCCCTGGGCCACGCCCACAGCCGGGGGATCATCCACCGGGACATCAAGCCCCAGAACATCATGGTCCTCCGGGACGGCAGCGTGAAGGTGGCCGACTTCGGCATCGCCCGGATCATGTCCGCCGCCCAGAACACCCTCACCCAGGAGGCCCTGGGCTCGGTTCACTATATCTCCCCCGAGCAGGCCCGGGGCAGCCACATCGACGCCCGGGCGGACATCTATTCCGCCGGTGTGGTCCTCTATGAGATGCTCACCGGCCGGCTCCCCTTCGACGGGGATTCCCCGGTGTCGGTGGCCATTCAGCACATCAGCGCCAAGCCCATGTCCCCCCGGGAGCTGGTCCCCGACATCCCCCTGGGCCTGGAGGAGATCACCATGAAGGCCATGGCCTCCCGGATCGACCAGCGGTATATGAACGCCGAGGCCATGCTGCGGGACCTGGAGGAGTTTCGGAAAAATCCCCAGGTGGAGTTTCATTACAATCTGGCCAGCTTCCACGGCAGCCAGCCGGTGCCCGACGAGCCCACCCAGCCGGTGGACAACGCCAGCTCCCTGAACCGCCGCCAGCGGCCGCCGGCCCGCAACCGCCCCGCCCCGCCCCCCCGGCGGTATCCCCCGGAGGAGCCGGAGGACTATGAGGACGACAGAGACCGCAAGCGCAGTTTGGTGATCCCCATTGTGGTGGTGGCCTTCCTGGTGGTGGCGGGGGTCTTCCTTTGGCTGACCTTCTTCAGCGGCATCTTTGAAAAGGACGACAGCTTGAAGGTCCCCAACCTTTTGGGGGAGAGGCTGGAGGAGGTCCTTCAGGACGAGGAGATCCTAAAAAACTTCCAGGTGATCCAAACCGGCACGGAGCCCAGCGAGCAATATGAGGCGGGCCAAATCCTCCGCCAGGACCCCGAAAGCGGCACCAAGATGACCCCGGGGGAGGAACCCATCACCATCAACGTGGTGGTCAGCTCCGGCAAGGAGACGGTGAAGATGATCAACGTGGTGGGCGACACCTATGAGACCGCTGTGGCCCGCCTGCAGCAGCTGGATTTGAAGGTGGACACCCCCATCAAGGAGCCCTCTGACACTGTGAAGGAAAACGAGGTCATTTCCAGCGACCCTGTGGAGGGCGTCGAGCTCAGCCCTGGGGACACTGTCCGCCTGGTGATCAGCACGGGGCCTGAGACCAAGACCGTGGTGGTGCCCACCCTGACCGGCACCACCCTGGAAAACGCCCGGACCATTGCCGCCGGGGCGGGCCTGAAGATCGGCAGCGCCACCAACGTGGCCAGCGACCAGCCGGCCGGGCAGGTGGTTTACCAGAGCGTCGCCCCTGGCACCGAGGTGAAGGAGGGCACCAGCATTGTCCTCCAGGTGAGCAAGGGACCGGAAACCAAGCCCACCCACACGAAGACGGTGGAGGTGGTTTTGCCCGACGACGGGCGGGAGACCGTGAATGTGCGCATCACTGTGGACGGGGAAGAGGCCTACCACAACGACGTGAGCACGGAGCAGGGGACCTTCTACCACAGCGTGACAGGGTCGGGTGCCATGGAGATCTGCATCTACTTTGACGACGTGCTGGAAAAACGCTATACGGAACAGTTTGACCAATGAGTGAGAGAAAAGAAGAAGGGATCATCCGCAAGGCCCTCAGCGGCTTCTATTACGTCCAGTGCGGCGGGGAGCTGATTACCTGCCGGGCCCGGGGAAAATTCCGCTATCAAAAACAAAGCCCCCTGGTGGGGGACCGGGTGACCATCACCGTGCAGGGGGACGGCTCGGGGTCGCTGGACGAGATCCAGCCCCGGCGCAATGCCTTCCGGCGCCCGGCGGTGGCCAATCTGGACCAACTGGTGATCATCGCCTCCGGGGCCATTCCGGTGAGCGACCCCTATCTGCTGGACCGGATCATTTCCTTGGCGGAGAGCAAGGGCTGCGAGCCCATCCTGTGCATCAATAAGTGGGACCTGGTTCCCGCCCAGGAGCTGCTGGAGATTTACCGGTCCGCCGGGATCACCACCCTCCCCGTCAGCGCCGTCACCGGCCTGGGGATCGAGGAACTGCGCGCCCTGCTGGCGGGGAAGACCTCCGCCTTCACCGGGAATTCCGGGGTGGGCAAGTCCAGCATCCTCAATGCCCTGGACCCGGCCTTTGGCCTGGCCACCGGGGAGATCAGCGAAAAGCTGGGCCGGGGCCGGCACACCACCCGCCACGTGGAGCTCTTCCCTGTGGCCGGGGGCCTCATCGCCGACACCCCCGGCTTCTCCGCCTTTGACAACGAGAAGGGAGGAGAACCCCTGGAAAAGGAGGCCCTGGCCGAGACCTTCCGGGAGTTCCGCCCCTATCTGGACCAGTGCCGCTTTATCGGCTGCGCCCATGTGAAAGAAGCCGGCTGCGCGGTGCTGGAGGCCCTGGAGGCGGGGAAACTCTCCCCCAGCCGCCACCGGAGCTATGTCCGCCTGTATGAACTGGCCAAAGAGACCAAGCCCTGGGAAAAGCCCTGAATACCCGTAACGGCACCACCCGTCCGCTTTCAGCATAGACTGAGAGCGGACGGGTTTTGTTCTGCCCGGAAAGGAGGCGAGGGTATGAAAATGGTCGTGGTGAACGCCCCCAAGGCGCTGGCGGGCTTGCTGAAAAAGATTTTCCATATTTAAGCGTGACATATTTGCCGGGGGCTCCGCATAGGCTTTGACAGAATACCTACTTGACACGAGAAAGGATTGGTCACAGTGATGGAATTGGAACTCCGGCAGGAGACCGCGCGGGGCTGGGAAACCGTCTGCCGCGCCACCTTGGAACAAGAAGAAACCGCGGAAATGATCGTGCCGGACGCCTGTCCGGACATTTGGCAGGTGCTGGACGGGGAGGCCCGCCTCCTCCTCCAGCGGAAGGAAGCCCAGGACGGGAAGGGAGAATTTTCCGGCCTGCTGAAAACCACGATCCTTTACCAGCCGGAGGGGGAGCAGGGAATCGGCTCCATGGAGGTCACGCTGCCCTTCTCCCTTTCCCCGGAGCTGACGAACCTGACCCGGCGGAGCTGCCTCCATGTGGTCCCCCGGGTGCTGTCGGTGGACGTCCACCTGCTCAACCCCCGGAAGGTGCTGGTGCGGGTGGGCTACTGCCTGGAGGTGGAGGGCTTCGAGCCCCAGGCCAGAAGCCTGGCCTCCCTGGTGGAGGACCCCGAACCCCAGGGCATCCGCCAGCGGACGGGGGAGCTGCGAACCTTCCAGACGGTGTACGCCCAGGAAAAGAGCTTTACTTATCAGGACACCCTGGTGCTCCCCGCCGGGCGGCCCGACGCGGCGGAGCTGCTGCGCACCCGGGCCCAGTGTGTCTGCACCGAGGCACGGGTCATCGGCAACAAGCTGGTCTTTAAGGGGGAGGCCACCCTCCAGCTGCTGTGCCGGGGGGACGACGGCAACCTCTTTACCGGGGACTTCCACCTGCCTTACTCCCAGATCATGGACGCCGGGGAGGAGAGCGAAGAGGGGCTGTGCCACATGGACCTGCTTTTCACCGATGTGAAGTGCACCCCGGCGGAAGAGGACCGGCGGTCCTTCCAGGTAGAGCTGGCGGTCCAGGCCCAGGCGGTGCTGCGGCGGGAGGTCACCCTCCCTGTGCTCACCGACCTGTACAGCACTTCCTATGAGGCGGAGGTGCAGCGGGAAGCCTGCCCGGTCTGCCGCCTTCTGGAGCAGGGAGAGGAGCGAGAGGACCTGCGCCAGACCGTGGAAGCCCCCTCTCTTGGCCCCCTGCTGGACGTCCAGGTCCGCTTGGGCCGGGCCAGCCAGAGCCAGGATGGGGAGGACCGGGTCCTGACCCAGGAGGTGGAGCTGATGCTCCTCTACGAGAGCGAGGAGGGACCGGCCGCCGCCCATCAGCAGGCCCAGGTGGCCCACCGACTGCCCGGCCAGGGCGACGGGAAGTGTACCTTCTATGTGGAGCTCCTCCGGGAGCCCACCGCGTCTCCCATGGGGGAGGGCATGGAGGTCTCCTGCCCGGTCTGCTTCCACTGGATGACTCTGGAGGAAGAGGAGACCCAGGTCATCAGCCGGGTAACCCTGGGGGAGAAACGGACCGAGGCGGTCCAAGGTCCCTCTGTGATCATCCGGGCGGTCCGTCCTGGGGAAGACCTGTGGGCGGTGGCCAAGGCCTATTGCACCACCGATGGAGAGATCATGGAGGCCAGCGGGCTGACGGACCAGGAGATTTATCCTGGGCAGATGCTGCTGATTCCTCGGAAGAGCTGTTGATATGGACAGAGAAGGCCCCCGACGTTTGGTCGGGGGCCGTCTCTGTGTGTCGGGGGAATGTGGCGTGGAGGGAGACTTGCTGCGGTTAAGGTGGCAACGGTATCCTTCTACCCACCGATACTCCGAATCGCCCCCTCATCAGTCGCCTTCGGCGCCAGCTTCCCCCCGAGGGGAAGCCTACGTGCTTCGCTACGTTGGTATGATTGCTACGGTATTTTTCTACATAAGCCACACAGGGCTTGCCAATCGCCTTCCCCTGGGGGTCCAACTGTCCGGGGGACAGTTGGAGATCAAATCAATTTTACCTTAGCTCTGAAGGTGGGCCGGCCGGAGGCCGGGTCGGATGAGGGCAGCACAGCGTAGGAAATAGCCCCACAAACCTGTCAACCTCACACCACATACTGATTCCGCGGCGGCAAGCAGCTGTGTCCCTTGCAGATATAATAGGTGGTCTTCCCCTCCAAAAGAGGCTGCGCCTGGGTGGCCTCCTGGAAGGTAACCACTGCGTCCAGGGGGAAGGGCCAAGGCTGCCGAAGGGGAGCCTCCCCAGGGGCCAGCACCACCTTGATCTCCTCTGGCGGCTCCCGCTGGGCCAGCAGGGCTAGCAGATAGACCGGGTAGGCGGTGGGATAGGCTCCCGCCAGGCCCCCCAGAAACGCCATCTGGGCCTGTGCCGCCTTCTGCCAAGTGTCCTCTTGGGTCAGGTGGTAGAGCCGCAGCAGGTTCCAGGCCATCATGGTGTTGCCGCTGGGAAGGGCCCCGTCAGCGGTGTCTTTGGGGCGGACGAGAAGGGCCTCCCCGTCCTTGGGGGTGAGGAAAAAGCCTCCAGCGGGGTCGGGGAAGTCTGCCAGTACCTTTTGACAGAGGGCCTCGGCCTGGCTCAAATAGGCCTGGTCCAGGGTGGCGTCATAGAGGAGCAGCAGGCCGAAGGCACAGAAGGCGTAGTCTTCCAAAAAGCCCGTGCCCCGGGAGAGGTTGTTCCGGCTGGTGGCCGCCAGGACGCCGTCGTGGAGGTGGACCCGTTCCAGATAGGCCCAGGCCCGCTGTGCGGCCTCCCGGTAGCCCGTCTGACCGGTGACCCGGTAGAGCCAGGCCATGGCCCCAATCATCAGTCCGTTCCACCCGGCCAGGACCTTGTCGTCCCGGTGGAGGCTGGCCCGGGCCTGGCGGTAGGCGTAGAGGGGGGGCTTGCAGGCGTCAAAGCGGGTTCCCGGCGGGGGGCTGGTCAGCAGGTTGGGGACGCTGAAGCCGTGGAAAAATTCCGTTCGGTTGATGTCGTAGTAGGTGTTGTAGGCCTCCCCTAAGTCCTCACCCAGCACGGCCAGGACCTCCTCGGGCCGCAGGACGTAATAGGCCCCCTCGGCCCCGTCGCTGTCGGCGTCCTGGGCGCTGGCGAAGGCCCCGGAGGGAAGGGTCAGCTCCTTGAGGACATAGTCGGCCGTTTCGGTGGCCACCTGGCGGTAGAGATCCTTTTTGGTGACGGAGTAGGCCTTGCAGTAGGCCAGCATCAGCAGGGCGTTGTCATAGAGCATCTTTTCAAAGTGGGGGATGCGAAAGGCCCGGTCGGTGGAGTAGCGGGAGAACCCGCCGCCGATATGGTCGTAGATGCCCCCTCGGTAGAGCTGCTCCAGGGTCTTATCCGCCATGGTCAGGGCGGACTGGCTGCCGGTTTTCTCCCAATCAGTCAGCAGAAAGAGCAGGCTGTGGCCCATGGGGAATTTGGGGGGCTGTCCGAAGCCGCCGCACTCGGCGTCGTAGGTCCGCTCCCACTGGGCCAGCCCCGCCGCCAGCAGGTCGCCCTCTGGAGGGGTGACGGGGGCCTGCTCCTGGCGAAGGAGGGTTAAAAAGCGATTCCCCGGCTCGGTCAGGGCGGCTCTTTCCTGTTCCCAGGCCTCGTGGATGGCGGGGAGGAGCTGGTCCATCCCCATGAGCCCGCCCCGGCTGGTGGGCGGGAAGTAGGTGCCGGCGAAAAAGGGTTTCTGGTCTGGGGTGAGGAAGAGGGTGGTGGGCCAGCCGCCGCCCCCGGTGAAGGCCTGGCAGGCGGCCATGTAGAGGCTGTCGATGTCGGGCCGCTCTTCCCGGTCCACCTTGATGGAGACGAAATTCTCATTGAGCAGCTTGGCGATCTCGGGGTCCTCAAAGCTCTCCCGGGCCATCACATGGCACCAGTGGCAGGTGCTGTAGCCGATGCTGAGAAAGACAGGCTTGTCCTCCTCCTTGGCTTTCTGAAAGGCCTCCCGCCCCCAGGGGTACCAGTCCACCGGCTGCTGGGCGTGCTGTAACAGATAGGGGCTGGTCTGGCCCCGCAGATGGTTTTGCATGAGGATACCTCCTGAAAAATGGATATGCCTATTTTGTGAAAAAAATTGAAAACTATGCAAAAACCGTCCCTTTTCCAAAGAAAAGGGACGGTTTTCAAAGGGTTTTAGTCCATGTCGGTGGTAAGGACCTTTTTCAGCTTGGCAAACTTGGGCATGCCCTGGTCCAGGGGCCGCTGGGGCTCGCCCTGGATGAGGGGAAGGGCGTAGTCGATGAAGGGCTGGCGGATGCCGTTGCCCTCGGCGTTGATCCAATCCAGAGGGACCTTGCGCTCGGTGTTGGCCGCCTGGGTCAGGGGGATGAGCTTGGTCCGGCAGTGGTAGCCGGTTTCGTTCCGGGTGCAGTCCAGGGCCACCATCTGGTCGGTGAGGCCGGAGACGGCGGCCTCCACGGCGGCCTTGCCGGCTTGGTAGGCCTCTTGCACGTCGGTGAGGGAGGCCAGGTGAGCGCCGCACCGCTGGAGCAGGGAGAGTTCGATGCCCCGGACCTTCACCCCCATCTTCTGCTTCACCACGTCGGCCAGCATGGCGGCCAGACCGCCCAGTTGGGCGTGGCCGAAGCCGTCGGTGGCGGAGGTCTTGGCCTCGGAGACAAAGGTGCCGTCGGCGTAGTGGATGCCCTCGGAAACCGCCACCAGGCAGTTGCCGGTGGCTTCATAGATCCGCTTCACGTCGGCCAGGAACTGCTCCATCTCAAAGTCCACTTCGGGCAGATAGACCAGGTCGGGGCCGGAGCCGGCCCAGGCGGCCAGCCCGGCAGCGCCGGCCAGCCAGCCGGCGTGGCGGCCCATGATCTCCACAATGACCACGGTGCCGGTGTCATAGACCCGGGCGTCCTGGTACAGCTCCATGCAGGAGGTGGCGATGTACTTGGCGGCGCTGGCGTAGCCGGGGCAGTGGTCGGTGCCGGCCAGGTCGTTGTCGATGGTCTTGGGCACGCCGATGATGTTGCAGGGGTAGCCCACCCGCTGCATATATTTGCTGATCTTGTTGCAGGTGTCCATGGAGTCGTTGCCGCCGTTGTAGAAGAAGTAGCGGACGTCGTACTTCTGGAAGATCTCTAAGATCCGCTTGTAGTCGGTGTCATCTGCGTCCGGGTCGGCCAGCTTATACCGGCAGGAGCCCAGGGCGGAGGAGGGGGTGAACTGAAGCAGGTCCAGCTGCTCCGGGTCTTCCTGGCCCATGTCGTAGAGCTGGTCGGCCAGCACCCCCTTGATGCCGTGGGCGGCCCCCAGGACCCGGGTGATCTGGGGGGAGGCCAGGGCGGTTTGGATGACCCCCTGGGCGCTGGCGTTGATGACGGCGGTAGGACCACCGGACTGGCCGATGATGCAGGCGCCTTTTAAGTTTTCCATTGAGAAAACCTCCCTATTTCATAACTATCTTCCGATGATTTGGTATCATGGCGATTCCAAAGGTAAGAATATCATAACATATCCCAAGGGCACTTGCAATTATCAATGAATACTGGTACAATAATTTATCCGAATCGTATGAAAGGAGCGGTATCCATGCCGTTAGTTACCACAACAGAAATGTTCCAAAAGGCCTATGAGGGCGGCTACGCCATCGGCGCCTTTAACGTCAACAATATGGAGATCGTCCAGGGCATCACCGAGGCGGCCAGGGAAGTGAACTCCCCCCTGATCCTCCAGGTGTCCGCCGGGGCCCGGAAGTATGCCAAGCACGGCTACCTGATGAAGCTGGTGGAGGCCGCCGTGGAAGACACCGGCCTGCCCATCGCCCTGCACCTGGACCACGGGGAAGACTTTGCAATCTGCAAGGCCTGCATCGACGGGGGCTTTACCTCCGTGATGATCGACGGCTCTAAGCACTCCTTTGAAGACAACATCGCCCTGACCCGCAAGGTGGTGGAGTATGCCCACCAGCACGGCGTGGTGGTGGAAGGGGAGCTGGGCCGCCTGGCCGGCATCGAGGACGATGTGAACGTCTCCGCCGCCGACTCCTCCTACACCGACCCCAACCAGGTGGAGGAGTTCGTCCGAGCCACCGGGGTGGACAGCCTGGCCATCGCCATCGGCACCAGCCACGGGGCCTTTAAGTTCAAGCCCGGCACCAAGCCCCAGCTGCGCTTTGACAT
>JALERU010000080.1 GCA_022764045.1 Clostridiales bacterium
TGCCCCCCGTCATCGCCATCGCCCTGGCGCTGATCACCAAGGAGGTCTACTCCTCCTTGTTCATCGGTATTCTGGTGGGCGGCCTTCTGTACTCCAACTTCTCCTTTGAGGGGACCATCCTGCACGCCTTCAGCGACGGCATCGTGGCCTCGCTGGCCGACAGCTACAACGTGGGCATCCTGATCTTCCTGGTCATCCTGGGCACCATGGTGTGCCTGATGAACAAGGCGGGCGGCTCCGCCGCCTTCGGCCGCTGGGCCCAGAAGAACATCAAGACCCGGGCCGGCGCCCAGCTGGCCTCCATCGTGCTGGGCTGCCTGATCTTCATCGACGACTACTTCAACTGCCTCACCGTGGGCAGCGTTATGCGTCCGGTCACCGACAAGCATAAGATCTCCCGGGTGAAGCTGGCCTATCTCATCGACTCCACCGCCGCCCCCATCTGCATCATCGCCCCCATCTCCTCCTGGGCCGCCGCCGTGGCCGCCTTTGCCGAGGACGGCCAGGGGCTAAACCTGTTCATCAAGGCCATTCCCTATAACTTCTACGCCCTGCTGACCATCCTGATGATGGTGGGCATCTCCCTGCTGAAAATCGACTACGGCCCCATGGCTAAGTACGAACGCAACGCCATGGACACCGGCGACCTCTTCTCCGGCAAGAATCCCTACGCCAACCTGGAGGAGGACAGCGACGAGCCCCATGGCCGGGTGATGGACCTGATCCTGCCCATCGCCGTGCTCATCGTCTGCTGTGTCATCGGCATGATCTACTCCGGCGGCTTCTTCGAGGGGGCCGGCTTCGTGGAGGCCTTTTCTAACTCCGACGCCTCTGTGGGCCTGCTGCTGGGCTCCGCCTTCGCCCTGGTCTTCACCCTCATCTACTATGGTTTCCGCCGGTCCATGTCCTTCAGCAGCATGATGTCCTGCATTCCCGAGGGCTTCAAGGCCATGGTCCCCGCCATCCTGATCCTCACCTTTGCCTGGAGCCTGAAGGCTATGACCGACTCCCTGGGCGCCAAGTTCTTTGTCCGGGACTTCGTGTACAACAACGCCCAGAACTTCCAGATGTTCCTGCCCGCCATCGTCTTCCTCATCGGCTGCCTGCTGGCCTTCGCCACCGGTACCAGTTGGGGGACCTTCGGCATGCTCATCCCCATCGTCCAGAGCGTCTTCCCCATGGACAACCCCCTGTCCGTGGTCTGCATCTCCGCCTGCATGGCCGGCGCCGTCTGCGGCGACCACTGCTCTCCCATCTCCGACACCACCATCATGGCCTCCGCCGGCGCCCAGTGCGACCACGTGAACCATGTCTCCACCCAGCTGCCCTACGCCATCACCGTGGCGGCGGTGAGCTTTGTCAGCTACATCATCGCCGGGTTTATCCCCAACGCGGTGATCGCCCTGCCCATCGCCCTGGTGCTCATGGTGCTCACCCTCTTCGGCATCCGTATGGTGCACAAGAACCGAGCTACTGTTTGAGCCCCGCAAAGTCCAAAGGAAAAGACCACCCGATCACTTGGACGGGTGGTCTTTTTTTGCCCTCTTTCCGGGGGCCTTGTCCCGGCGGAAGAGCTCCGACAGGCCAATATACAGTAGGAAGAGGCCGAAGAGCTTCCGCAGCAGCCCGGTGTCCAGATTGTTGGAGATCCAGGCCGCCAGCCCCGCCCCGGCCAGGCCGGCCAGAATGGCGGGGAGGATGGTCTTCCCATCCAAAAGGCCGTTCTTGTGGTGGGCGGGCAGAGCGGCCGCGGCGGCGGGGAGGAAGTAGAGCAGGTTGATGCCCTGGGCCTGGTGCTGGTCCAGGGCGGCAAAGGTGGTCAGATAGATCAGCAGCAGCGACCCGCCCCCGATGCCAAAGGCGGAGAGAATCCCCGTCACCGTGCCCGCCGCCAGGGGAATGAGCCAGCTCATCCGGTGAGAGACCGCCAGGCCCCGTAGAGGATCAGCAGGGCGAAGGCCCGTTTGAGCCACACCACGGGGATTTTTTGAAAAATCTTCCCGCCGATGAGCCCCCCTGCCAGCCCGCCGATGAGATAGGGCAGGGCCACCAGCAGGTCCAGATGCCCCCGGGCGTAATAGATCACCGCCGACAGGGCGCACAGGGGAAAGATAATGGCCACCGAGCTGGCAAAGGCTTTCCGCCGGCTCAGACCGCACCGGGCCATGAGCAGGGGCACCAGCACCATCCCCCCGCCGCCCCCGAAAAAGCCGTTGACGATCCCCGCCGCGCCGCCGGCCACCGCCGCGGGGACCCAAGGATGTGTTCGTTTCAAAGCAAAGCCCTCCTCCGGCATAGTTTGCCAGAGGAGGGCGATTTTATACTTGGATCAGGTCCTGGATGACGGCCCCGGCCAGGAGGAACCCGGCCACCGGCGGCACCCAGGGGGCGCTGGCGGGCACCGACCGCCGCCCAGGGGGCGGGGCTTCGGCCTGCATGGTCCGGGCGGGAAGCTCCGGGGAAAAGACCACCTTATGGTGGAGAATCCCCCGGGCCTTCAGCTCCTTCCGGATGATCCGGGCCAGGGGACAGCCCTCGGTTTTGGAGAGATCCGCCACCCGGAACTGGGAGGGGTCCAGCTTGTTCCCCGTCCCCATGGAGGAGATGATGGGAATCTGCCGGGCCAGGGCGGTTTCGATGAGGTCCAGCTTGCAGGAAACCAGGTCGATGGCGTCCACGATGTAGTCATAGCGGGTGGTGAAAAACCGCTCCCGGCTGGCCGCCTCGTATTTTTCCGGGATCTGGTGCACCAGGCAGCGGGGGTTGATGCCCCCGATCCGCTGGGCCATGGCGGCGGTCTTGTCCTGACCCAGGGTGGAGTGAAGGGCCTCGGCCTGGCGATTGAGGTTGGTCAGCCCCACCTGGTCGTTGTCCACCAGGGTGAGCTGGCCCACCCCCGCCCGGGCCAGGGCCTCGGCGCACCAGCTACCCACCCCGCCAATGCCGAACACGGCCACATGGGCTCCGGCCAGCCGGGCCATGGCGGCGGGCCCCAAGAGCATTTCTGTGCGAAGAAATTGATTCTGATCCATAGTAGTGCCTCCGAAAGAACCCCCGTGGAAGCCGAGGCTCCCACGGGGGGATGGGTCCATGGTTTGGTTACATGGTGGGGATGGCCTTGCCTTCCTCGGTGAGCTCGGCGGGGTAGTTGCCCTTCACCTCGTCATACCACTTGGTGTAGTCTGCCGAGCGCAGGGCGTTGGTGGCCTGATACTCCCAGCGGATCTGGCCAAAGCGCTCCAGGAAGAGGACCTGGTAGCCCACCACATTGCCGGTGCTGTCGGTGGTCTCCACCACGGCGGCGTCGCCGGGCTTGCGGTCGGCGGCGAAGAGCCAGTCCTTCACAGAGGTCTCCAGGTTGTCCCGGTTGGCGTCCTCGTTCAGGCCGCCGTTGTCCTTGGTGGCCTCGTCGGCGCTGTTGTCCGCCACCAGGGCGGCGAAGGTCTCGGCGGTGGCGTTGCCTGCCTGCCACTGCTCCAGCAGGCCGTCGGCCTTCTCCTTGGCGGCGGCCAGCTGCTCCTCAGTGGGCTGGGCGGCCTGGCCGTCCTCCCCCTCGGTGGTCTCCGCCAGGACCTCGATGTTCCGGTAGGTCAGGGTCTGATAGCTGTTCTCGCCCTTGTCCCGACCCAGGAACTGGACCACGCAATAGCCGGTGCCCTCCATCTCGATGGCGGTGATGTCCCCGGCCTGACGGCTGCTGTCGGTGAGCCACTCCTGATAGGTGGTGTACAGCGCGCTGCCCAGGTCGTCGGTCTTATGGTTATACTCCGGGTCGCTGTAGGACTCAGCGGAGGTTTCGGGCAGGTATTCCTGGGCGGCCTCGTTAAAGGCGGTGCCGCCCTGGACCTTGGCGATCATGGCGTCGGCCTTTTCCTTGGCGGCGGCCATGGCGGCCTGGGTCTCCTCCTCGGTGGGGTCTACGGGATTGCCCTCGTCGTCGGTCTTGTCCTCGAATTCGGCGTTGAGGTAGCAGAAACGGTAGTCATAGGTGTCCAGCATGGCGGCGTTTTCGGTGTAATAGTCGTTAAGCGCATCCTCGCTGTAAGTAAAGGATTCCCCCTTGGCCTGGGCGTACTCGTCGGCCAGGATGGCGTCGGTGAGCAGGTCCTCGAAGATGGCCTTGGTCATGTTCTTACCATAGAGCATCCGCAGATAGGCCTCCTCAGAGCCCGCGCCGCTCTGGACGCTGTACAGGTACAGGGACTCCATGTTGTCCTCCAGGGACTGCTTGCCCTCGTCGGAGAGGGTGTAGCCGGCGGCCTCGGCCTCACTGCACAGCACGGTGACCTGCTGGAGCTGCTCCAGGGCCTGCTCCAGGAAGTAGTCGGCATAGGTGGTGCCGTCCTCCTCGCTGTAGGTCTGCTCGGTGGGGGAGAGGGAGGTGTCATAGCCCCCGCTCATGCCCAGCTGGCTGTAGTACTGCTGCTGCTGGATAAAGTTGTTGGCCACGGTGTGATAGTAGTAGGCCACCTGGGTGGTGGTGTATTCCTGGTCGCCCACCTTGGCGGCGGTGGCGTTGGCATTGCCCCTGCCGAAAAAGAACGTGTGCCAGATCAGCAGAGCGACGACCAGCACCGCCACAACGATGCCAATAGCCCAATAGAGCTTGGCCTTCTGGCTCATCGCCTCTTTCTGTTGACGGGATTGCTTCATAGTCTTCGTTTCATCCTCCTTCATGTTGCGGATCGGAAAAGTTTTACAAACACGTATTATACTAAAAACCGAGAATGTTTGCAAGGGAAAAAGCGAGGAAGAATGTCCTTTCTCCGGCAAAGAATTGAAATTTTGAATTCTGTGGGCTATAATGAAACCATCTAAGAACACAACACACCGGGAAACATGGGAGGGAAGAAGATGAAAGAGGTCATCACAGTGGCGAATATGCGCCAGAGCGACGCCTACACCATTGCCAATTACGTGCCCAGCAAGGAGCTGATGTACCGGGCGGCCCTGGGGGTCTACCGAGCGGTAACGTGGCGGGGAAGCGTGGGCATCCTCACCGGTGGCGGCAACAACGGCGGCGACGGCTATGCCCTGGCGTCCATCCTGGCCGGCCAGGGAATCGACTGCCGGCTCTACCGGGTCTCGGAAAAGTTTTCCGAGGACGGGAAATATTACTATGACCAGGCGGTGGCCCAGGGAGTGGAAGCCCCTCTGTTCACCGGGGAGGAGGATCTCTCCGGCCACGACATCCTGGTGGACTGCCTGCTGGGCACCGGCTTTTCCGGCCCCGTCCGGGGCCTGTTTCAAAAGGCCATCCAGGCCATCAACCGGTCGGGAGCCTATGTGGTCAGCGTGGATATCAACAGCGGCATGAACGGCGACACCGGCCGGGGGGAGACGGTGGTAAAGGCCGACCTGACCGTCGCCATCGGCTACCTGAAGGGGGGGTTCTTCCTGGGCCAGGCCCCGCAGCATGTGGGCAAGCTGGTGGTGGCAGACATCGGCATCCGCCTGCTCCGGGAGGATTTCTACCTGGCAGCCCCGGAGGAGATCGTCTTCCCCCACAGCGGCCTGTGCCTGGATGGGGACAAGGTGGACCTGATGACCCCGGGAGAGATCGAGGACCTGACCAAAAACGGCCAGACCGTCCCAGACGTGGCCCAGGAGCTGGCCCTGCGCCGTCAGAAGCTCATCCGGGTGCTGGGGAAAAACTCCCTGGTCACCGACGGCTACCGCACCTATTTCATTGAGGACGGGCCCTATCCCCAAGAGATCAAGGTCCTGGAAAAGGCTTGAGTAAGCCCGCCCAGCAGCCCAGAAGAAAACCGCCCCCCAGAGGCCAACCCAAGCCTCTGGGGAGCGGTTTGTCATTTCAGGCCAAACGAGGGGGGAAAACAGAATCATACAGGGAAAGTGAATGGGATGAATTAATTTCCTGTGCTATGCAAGCAGGATGCATACCATGCATCATTTCTCCGCCGGGGTCATTTCCAGCACCTGGTTGGCCAGGGCGTCCCGCTCCGCCGGGTCGTGAGTCACCAGCAGCAGGGTGCGGCCCTGGGTGTGGGCCTTCAAATAGTCCAGCACCACGGCCTTGGTGTCCCGGTCCAGGCCGGTGAAGGGCTCGTCCAGGATGAGCAGCTCCCCCGGTGCCAGCACCGCCCGGGCGATGGCCACCCGGCGCTTCATGCCCCCGCTGAGGGTGCGCGCCGGGGCGGTCAGGCTGTCCCCCAGGCCCAGGGCGGCCAGGTGGCGGGCGGCCAGCTTCCGGTTTTCCTTGGCGCAGACGGCGGAGACGTTGGACAGGGCGGAAAAATCCTCAAACAGCCGGTTTTCCTGAAAGACGGCGGCCATGGGAAAGCGCCGGCCGGAGATGGTCCCCCCGTCGGCCTCCTCCAGCCCCAGGATCAGCCGCAGCAGGGTTGTTTTCCCGCAGCCGGATGGCCCCATGATACAAGTGCAGGTCCCGGCGGGGAAGCGGGCGGAGAAGTCCCGCAGGACCACCTTTTCCCCGTAGCGTTTGTGGATGTGTTCCAAAATAAGATCCGTCATAGCCGTTCCAACCTCCCAAAGGCCCCCTTCAGCAGGGCCAGAAAGCCCTTTTCAAAGAGGACGCTCACCACCACCACGATCACCGTCCAGGCGAAGAGATCCACGGTGTTAAAATAGACCTTGGCGTCATAAAACATCCGCCCGATGGACCCGGCGGGAATCCCGATGATCTCCGCCGCGATCCCCGCCTTCCAGGAGATCCCCAGGCTCACCATGCAGGCCGAGAGCAAATAGGGCTTCAACTGGGGCAGCCACAGGTAGAGCAGCCGCTTGGGCCAGGACAGGCGAAAGACCGTCACCGCCTCCAAAAGCTGGGTGTCCGCGCTGCGGATGCTTTGGAGCACGTTGGTGTAAATGATGGGCAGCACCATCAGGAAGGAGATAAACACCGACAGCCGGGCCGAGGACATCCAGATGAGGCAGATGATGATAAAGGAGGCCACGGGAATGGATTTAATCATCACCGCCCAGGGCCGGAAGAGGATTTCAAACAGGGGAAACCGCCCGGCCAAGGCGCCCAGCCCCAGCCCAAAGCCCAGCCCCAGCAAAAACCCGACCACAATCTTCCGGGCGGTGAACCAAACGGTGCCCCAAAAGGCAGCCTCCCGCCAGATCCCTCCCAGCCGGATCGCCACCGACAGGGGAGAGGGCACCAAAAGCTGCTGCCCCACGCTCACCGCCAGCACCTGCCACACCGCCAGAGCCAGCAAAACCGCCCCCAGCCGCTGCAGCCCGCTCTTGTGCCGGGCAAGAATCCCTTTTTGCTGCTTCATGGAATGCCTTCCTTCCGAATCGTAGAATTAATGATTTAGTATATCACAGTTTTTGACAAAATGCATTGTAAATACAAAGAAAAGAGCACGCTCCTTTTGGAAGCGTGCTCTTTTGTCGGGACAACAAGGGTCAGGAAAGGGTAAAGCTTACGCGGTTATCAGAGTTTGCCATTCTGGCTACAATGGTGGCGGATTCTGCCCGGGTGATGTAAGTCAGGGGAGAGAAGAGCCCCTGCACATCGCCGCCAGAGAGGATGCCTGCCCGGTAAAGCTTATATACATCCTCGGCGTATGGAGCGGACATTTTCACATCGGGGATGGCATTATCAGCAATCGGATTTTGTGCATAGAGGGCTTCTGCGGGAAGGGCATTGGAAAAAATCTCTGCATATTGTGCGCGCGTGGCTCTTTCCTCTACATTGCAGGTGTAATAGCTCCGGTCGATGATGCCATGCTGATAGGCATAGTCCAGATAGACCTGATACCATTCATTTCCCAGGGACTGATCAAAGGAGTCAGAGCCAGTGGAGTGAATGCTGTGGATGCGAGCCGCCATCGTAATGGCTTCCGCAATGGTGACATCCCCGTAAGGAGCAAAGGTTGTCGGGCTGTTCCCTTTCATAAGCCCGTATTCCACAGCACCAGCCACGCTGTTCGTAAACCACTGAGAGTCCGGCACATCCGTAAACTGGCCTTGGGTGTAGCTGGCAACCTTGGGGAAGTGGACAGATAGACCAGGGGATTGTTCCTTTGTCCAGTGGGCATAGAGAGTATGGTCAGAACTGAAAGGAACATCTATATGAGCAGCGACTTTTGTGCCGCCGGAGGCAGAAGTATACCATCCATCAAATGTATATCCTTCTTTGACAGGTGTCGGGAGAGGGCCATATGGAGTGCTTCCCGCTGCTGTTTTGTGATGGGCAAGGTATGCGTCTTGTGTTTTATAAGCATAGGCGGTCATTGTTTTCTTATCAAAAGCGACATATTGACCAGGTTCGATTCCGATAATAAAACGTGCAGCCGCGCTTGTAGAAGAAGTGCCTTGGCCGGATAGGATGAATCCATCGTTTGGAACAGTGAGTGTGCTGGAAACACCATAATCACGGAGAGAAGAGACTTCGCCACTAGATTTTACGGCGATTTCATGGCCGTATGGATTTGTATTAGCCTTTGTTCCAGCTTTATCGTAGACAATAAGTTGACAACCGCCACGATCAACATTAAAACCGTTGATTGGACAACTTTTGTATGCCTCACCTAAAAATCCGCCTTGAGTGTCAAATTTAATGTTGACAAGAGGACCGATCACAAAAAATTTATTCTCAAACACAGTGAAATAGTTATTATCGTAATCCATACACTGGACAGAGAGCCAATAGGTTCCTGTCTTTAATTTGGAAAAATCTAAGGAAGAAGTAATGCTGTCAATAGAGTAAGAGTTTGTTTTGCCAGATTTCCACACAGCGACATCATTGCTTTGGATTGGGGGGGATTCCTTTGAAGTGAAGATTCCTACCCAAACCCATTTAACACCATTGTTACTTTTTACAGTGCCGGTTAGTTTGGCGTCATTTCCTTGGGTGATATATGAGGAATAGGATTTATTTTCAATCCACATATTTGCCTTTTCTTTTGTTGTGAAAGACATGATATCGCCATAATAAGTTTTCCCGTTAGCGATAACATAGGATCTATAATAGTATGTTGTCCCAGGGGTCAATTCTTTGACAACATATGCAGGAATCCCCCCATTAATGTAAGATTCATTCCGTGATAACGGTGCATTTAAGGAAAGATTGTCTTTTGACTTTCCGTACTTGGCACCGTACTCTGTTATTTTTTTTGAGCTAGGATTATAATAGGAACCGGGTAAGCCTGCAGTAGTTTCCGTGATATCAACAGCGGTCTTTGTTGTAACGGTAACGGTATTGCAGGTGTCGCAGTATTCATAATAGTTGGTTGTAGAATGGTCAGCCCAAACTTCGCCACAGATAGAACACTTGTAGCAGCTAGGGTGGGGATGCGCTTTCCAGAAGTAGACATAGGTTCCTTTGTTGCAGGTGTGGGGAATAGAAGAAGTATTAAGATAGATATAGCCTAGGAAATTACCTGTACCACCGCGATTAGATTCAAGTTTAGATTTACTCATTGTAGAAATGACACAAAATCCATGGTTGCTATCAGACATGCCGCCCATACCGCCTTCGCTTACGGTAATGATATCACCATCGACTTTTTCAACAACAGCAACATGACCACTATAACACGCTAGAGATTTTGCTCTTGGTGTGCTACTCTGAGAAAATCCATAATAACGAAAAGCGGTGTTATACCAAGTGGAGCCACCGTAGATAGTGGATCCTTTTCCCGTTAGTTCATTAACTCTAGCAGACGCGAACCAAGCACAGCCTTCTCGTCCATAAGCAAACTGTCCCCAATATGGATCACTATTTTTAAAAGCTATATATGGAGAAGAATTGATATCAATGAAAATTCCGCTAGTGCCATTACCCTTTATACCGCTGGGCGCGCCTGCCGCTTCTGCTGGCAGTATCATACATCCAACAAGGATGCAAATAGTGATAGTCAAAGAAAGTAGTTTTTTCATTATTTGTTTCCTTTCAGTAGATTTATATATTAGGTTTTTACTAGAAGTATCTACTTGTTTTTCTGTATCAATCTTATACACTCTGAATTAACACCTTCTTTCCAATTTTATAAAATCTAAAACAAATAAAAAATTACGCATCAGTCCTTCCGTACCCTATTTCCCCCAGATACCAAAATAATCCCATCCCAGGTTATAATGGTCCTCTCTTGGATAACAAGGGTACAAGAAGAACTCATGCGCAAAATGTAAAAAACAGTATCATCAAGGCTGTGCAGGAGGTTAACTGCCCCCTTCCGGCGGCAATAGAAGAGCCTTCGCCTCAAAGACGCCCGCTTCCTGGGTGGTCAAAAAGCTGCCGTGATACTTGCGGCAGATCTCTTCCACAATGGTTACCCCCAGGCCGTGGGCCTCTTTGTCTTGCTTGGTGGTGTGTTTCAGATCGGGGATCGTGTAATCCGGGAGGGCATTTCTGACACTGGTCACGATGGCGCCGGCGTGCTCTTTGATTGTGACCTCAACAAAGGGGTCTGTTGCCTGGGAAGCGGCAGTGAATGCGTTATCAAGCAGATTGGAAAGCAGGCTCATAAGGTCCAAATCATCGATGTTCACATGATAGGGGAGGGAGGCCGCCGGGGTAAAGGGAATCCCCATGGCCTCGGCCTCTGCCGATTTGCTGAATAAGACAGCGTCTACAATTTGGTTTTCACAGTAAACCACAGATTTGAGAGAGTGAAATGTTTCGGTTAGATTTTGAAGGTATTCTTTGGCTTTCTCCGTGTCCTCCTCCACAAGAACCGTCATGGTCATCAGATGGTTGGCGATGTCGTGGCGAAGCTGACGAATCTTTTTTTGCTGCTCCATCAGGGCCAAATAGTGCTTTTTTTGCAGTGCTTGCTGTTCTTCCAGCCGTTCCTTTTTGACCAAGGCATCAATGGTGTGAAGGAAGACGATGTCGGTTGCGACACAGAGAATGATCACAACAATGGTAACAAAGGCGTCCGTAGAGACGAACTGGCGATCCCCCATGTACATGGCATAGAGAAACGCGCCGAACATAACGACTTGTGATAGGGGAAGGGTGAGAAACTGGACCAACTTGATGGAGGTGTGGTTTGTGGGCTTTTGCCAGGCGATGAGGGCCGGGAACCCATAACAAACGGTGTAAGAGCAAATATAGATCGGGAAAGTGCGGACCGTCAGCGCAGCGTCCCCCACCAACAAGGGAGCCGAAACGCCATAGAAAAGGACGGTAAGGGCTGCAACCATCGCTTCGGATACCATCAGGAGAACGATAAAAAAAGCGGATGCCATGACCCGGCGCAAAAAGGATGTTTGGTATAAAAAGCCAGAAACAATGGCGAGGGAGAAAATGGTAAGTCCAAGCTTAAGGGCATAATATTCATAGAGAAGCAACGCAATGATAAGGCAAAGAAAACAGAGCGCTGAGGTGCCAAGAAACACGGGCGCCCGGCGAAGGTTTGCTTTTGGCATGAACAACGCGGAGAATAAAAGCCCGCACATCAGTGCGATGTATATGTTGATGAAGGTTCTCAAGGGGTATATCATTGTTTCGATATCCATAGTCGTCCATCCTTGCGTGACGCATTTTTTGATGAAATCGTAACATGTTTTTTGTATGAGAGCAACCATTTTTGTTGATTTGCTGAGAACGAAGTAAATTTTTACAATAAAATGCTTGTTTTTGCAAGGTCCCTTGATTTGTTGGCGGAAGGAACCTATAATATCATCCAATCATTTTGCTGGCAGTAGTCATAGAAGGAAAGAGAGGTTGCAGTATGCTCAGCGTTGTTATTTGCGACGATGATAGAAACGCGACGCATTATCTTCATCAGTTGGTGTCCAGATGCCTCTATGGTTCATACCAAATCCATGAATTTGTTTTTTTGAAGGACTTAAAGCATGCTGTGGCAGAGGGCCTGCAGGTCGATATTGCGGTGCTTGATATTCAGATGAGTGATGGGAACGGAATTCAGGCAGCGAGACAACTGTTTTCAAGAAGTGTGCAGACCCAAGTGATTTTTGTAACGGGATATGTCGAATACTGTTCTTCTGTCTACGAAACGGAGCACACATATTTTCTGTTAAAACCGGTTCAGCCTAAATTGTTTCGGCGCGCCATGGAAAAGGCAGTGGAAAATTTGTCTAAGCAGAGAGAACGATGCCTGACTGTTTATACAAAGACAAAGATACAACGGATCCCTCTTTCTTCGGTTCGCTATATAGAAAGCCAGGCAAGAAAGGTTGTGATCCATTGCCAAGAGGAACAGGTTGCGTGTTACACAACACTGGCCGCCTTGCTGCCGCAGCTGTCCGCTGAGTTTGTCCATTGTCACAAGAGCTTTTGTGTCAATATGGGCGCCGTGCGCCATATGGATATCAAAGACTTTGTGTTAGATCGGGGAGAAGTGATCCCAATCAGCCAGACAAAAAGGTCAAAAACGAAGAAGTGCTTTTTGGAATACGTAAGCCACGGCGTTTAGTAAAAAACGGATAGGAACCAGGATAGGCCTGCCATGCAGAATTGCTCTCATGGCAGGCATCTTTGTTCTTTCCGGTTGTCAAATCCCGCCGTTTGCGGTACAATAATCCCCACTGAATACAGAAAGACACGGTGAACCACAATGCTCTCTGAAGAAAAACAGATTCAATTTGCCGCCCTCCGCCGCCGCCTCATCGCCCGGGCCTTCGGGCACATGAACCCCCGGCAGCTGGAAGGGGTGCTGGCCACGGAAGGACCCCTCCTCTTGCTGGCCGGGGCGGGCAGCGGGAAGACCACGGTGCTCATCCACCGCATCGCCAACCTGCTGCGCTACGGCCGAGGGTCCGACAGCCAGGAGGTCCCGGACTATGTGACCGAGGAGGACCTGGCCTTTCTGGCTGCCTATGAGGGAAATCCCGACCCCACCCCCCAGGAGACCAGCCGGGCCCAGCTCCTGTGCGCCCTGGAGCCCGCCGCCCCCTGGCAGGTCATTGCCATCACCTTTACCAACACGGCCGCCGGGGAGCTCAAGCAGCGCCTGGAAGACAAGATCGGCCCCGATGCCCGGGACGTGTGGGCGGCCACCTTCCACTCGGCCTGCGTGCGCATCCTCCGGCGGGACATTGAAAAGCTGGGCTTTCCCTCGGCCTTCACCATTTACGACACCGACGACTCCCTCCGGGTGATCAAGGAGTGCCTGAAGGAGCTCAACCTGGACGATAAGGCCTTCCCCCCCCGCTCTATCCTGGGCTACATCTCCCGGGCCAAGGACGAGGGCCTGCTGGCCGCCGACTATCTGGACCAGTGCCGGGCCAAAGGGGACTTCCGCCTGCAAAAGATCGCCAACGTCTACCTGACCTATCAGAAAAAGCTCTGGGCCGCCGGGGCCCTGGACTTTGACGACATCATCCTCCACACCGTCCGCCTGCTCCAGCAGTTTCCCGAGGTGCGGGAGTTCTACCAGCGGAAATTCCGCTATGTCCTCATCGACGAGTACCAGGACACCAACCACCTCCAATACCTCCTGGCCGCCCTGCTGGCCGGGGGTCGGAAGAACATCTGCGTGGTGGGGGACGACGACCAGTCCATCTACCGCTTCCGTGGGGCCACCATTGAAAACATCCTCTCCTTTGAGAGCGAATACAAAAACGCCCGGGTCATCCGCCTGGAGCAGAACTACCGCTCCACCGGCAATATCTTGGAGGCCGCCAACGCGGTCATCCGCAACAACCGGGGCCGGAAGGGCAAAAACCTGTGGACCGACCACGGGGAAGGGGAGAAGGTCCGGTTCTACACTGCCGGCAACGAGCGGGAGGAGGGCATGTACATCGCCACCCAGCTTCTCAAGGCCTACGGCGAGGGGAAGCAGTGGCGGGACTGCGCCGTCCTCTACCGGATGAACGCCCTGTCTAACCAAGTGGAAATGGCCCTGAAGAGCAACAGCATCCCCTACCGGGTGGTGGGGGGCTTCCGCTTCTTCGAGCGGGCGGAGGTCAAGGACATGCTCTCCTACCTCTGCGTCATCCACAACCCCCACGACGACCTCCGCCTGCTCCGGGTGGTGAACAATCCCCCCCGGGGCATCGGCGCGAAAACCATGGAGACTGCCCGGTCCATCGCCGCCCGGGAAGAGCGGAGCCTGTGGGACGTTCTCACCCGGGCCGGCCAGATCCCCGAGCTCCACAAGGCTGCCCCGAAGTTCCAGAAATTCGTGGACCTGATCCAGGCTATGCAGCGGCTGTGCCAAGAGGTAGAGCTGCCGGAGGCTTACGAAACCCTCATCCAGGAGAGCGGCTACGCCGCCATGCTCTCGGCCAAACAGGACAACGAGAGCAAGTCCCGCCTGGAAAACATCCACGAGCTGTCCTCCTCCATCAGCGGCTACCTGGAAAACGCGGAAGACCCCTCCCTGGGGGGCTTCCTGGACGAGGTGGCCCTGTACACCGACCTGGACGGGGTGGAGGACGCCGACAACTGCGTCACCCTCATGACCATGCACGCGGCCAAGGGCCTGGAGTTCCCCGTGGTCTTCGCCGTGGGTATGGAGGAGGGGGTCTTCCCCGGCTACCGGGCCATAGGGGAGGAGGAAGAGCTGGAGGAGGAGCGCCGTCTGTGCTACGTGGCCCTCACCCGGGCCAAGGAGCGCCTCTATCTTACCTGCGCCTCCCAGCGGATGCTCTTTGGCCGAACCTCCGCCAACCTGCCCTCCCGGTTCGTCCAGGAGATCCCCGACGAGCACCTGGAAAAGGGCGGCAAGGTCCGCCGGCCTCAGGGGGAGACCTTCCGGGACAGCGACTGGTCCGGGGAGGAGAGCTTCTCCCAGGTCCGCCAGCCCATCAACCCCAGGGTCAGGACCTATGCCCCTCCCTCGGGCACCAAGGCTCCCCAGGCGGCCTACCGCAAGCCCGCCCCCAAAGCCCAGCCCCTGCTCCAACTGCGCAAGGGGGATATGGTCCGTCACGCCGCCTTTGGCACCGGCATGGTTCTGTCCATCCAACCCATGGGGGGCGATGCCCTCATCGAGGTGGCCTTCGACAATGTGGGCACCAAGCGCATGATGCTCAAGGCGGCCTCCCAGTTTATGACCAAGCAGTCACTCCCGAGGTAAGCAAAAGGGACAGCCCGACAGGCTGTCCCTTTTCTGATCTGTTCCGTTGTTCTGTATGAGACGGCGCGGCACACGGATTTCTCGAGGAAAGGATTGCATCGAGAAACAGGATTACGCCTGGGGCGTCAGCTGTTGGATGCCCAGCCGGATGCGCCGCAAGGTCTCTTCCTTTCCCAAAATCTGACACAGCTCCACAGCCCCGCCGGGGGTGGTGGGCTTGCCGGAGACGGCCACCCGGACGGGCCACATGATCCGTCCGTTTTTCAGGCCCTGGTCCTGAGCCAGCTGGATGAGGGCGTCGTGGACGGTGTCGAAGGTCCACTGGGTCATGGCCTCGAAGACGGGGAGGACCAGCCGGAGGGCTTCCAGGGAGTTTTCCGGGTTGGTCTTCATCTTCTTGTGGCTGTACAGATCGTTGGAGTATTCCGGCAGGGCGTCGAAGAAATCCACCATGGGGGGGATCTCCGTCAGGGTGTTCAGCCGGGTCTGGACCAGGGGGGCCACCAGGCTCAGGTCGATGGCGGGATTGGTGATGGTCTGTTTCAGATAGGGCTCCGCCGCGGCCAGGAAGGCCTCGGGGGAGAGGTTCTTAATATAAGCACTGTTAAAATAGTTCAGCTTTTCCAAGTCGAAAATGGCGGGGGACTTGGAGATGCCGGTGATGTCAAAGGCCTGGACCAGTTCTTCCAGGGTGAAGAACTCCTGCTCCGCCAGCTCCCCTCGGGGGGACCAGCCCAGCAGGGCCACGTAGTTGAGGATGGCGTCGGTGAGATAGCCCTGGGCCTTCAAATCCTCATAGGAGGGGTCCCCGTGGCGCTTAGACATCTTGTGCTGGGCGTCCCGCATGACGGGGGAGCAGTGGATGTAGGTGGGGATTGCCCAGCCGAAGGCCTCATAGAGCAGATTGTATTTGGGGGAGGAGGAGAGATATTCGCTGCCCCGGACCACGTGGGTGATCCCCATGAGATGGTCGTCGATGACGTTGGCAAAGTTATAGGTGGGCAGGCCGTCCCGTTTGAGCAGGACCTGGTCGTCCAGGGTGCTGTTCTCCACGGTGATCTCGCCGAAGGAGGCGTCGGAGAAGGTGGTGGTACCCTCCTGGGGAATCTTCTGGCGGATGACATAGGGCTTGCCGGCGGCCAGGTTGGCGGCCACCTCTTCTTGGCTCAGGCTTCGGCAGGGGTCCTCGGCCCGATCAAATTCGCCGGTGTCCTCTTCGGACTCGGCTTTTTCACAGAAGCAGTAATAGGCGTGGCCCTTTTCTACCAGGAGCTTTGCGTACTTGCCATACAGCCCCCGGCGTTGGGTTTGGATATAGGGCCCCACGGGGCCGCCCACATCGGGGCCCTCGTCGTGGGTCAGGCCGCACTCGTTCATGGTGCGGTAGATGAGCTCTGTGGCCCCCTCTACCTGGCGGGTCTGGTCGGTGTCCTCCAGGCGGAAGATAAAGGTGCCGCCGGCCTTCCGGGCGATGAGCCAGGTGTATAAGGCGGTGCGGAGATTGCCCACGTGCATATATCCGGTGGGCGACGGGGCGAAGCGGGTGCGGACGGTCCCGGTGGGGATGCGTGCCTCCAGCTCGTCATACCAGGTCAGATCCATAGGAAAGGCCTCCCAATTCAAAGTAGTGATTTTTCTGGCTCATATTCTAAAATTCGCGTGAGGAATTGTCAAGTCTTCTTCGTGCTGGGCGAACGGTTTTCTGGTTTTGAGGTCGGAAAGGGTAATGAAATTATTGTTGCTGGAGTAGTTGTATGTGATGGTGAGGGTATCGTCTCCGAGGAAGATTGTGTTGACGAAGGTCTTGATCAGACGTCGGCAGGCGGCAAGGTTGGATTCCGCCAAGTCACCGTCACGGAAATGGTGCAGGAAAAAGAGAATGTGGTCACGGGTTAGTTCTGGGGCGGCTCCGGCTTTGAGTTCTTCAAGACCGAGCTTTAGCTGCGCTTCTTGGGCCTCCAGCTCACGCAGGCGGGCGGACAGAGCGTGGGAGGTGTTTCCACCCTCCAGGACCGAAACCACGTTCTGGATGCGTTTCTGTACGTCCTGGAGCTGGGATGCAAAAGCCCTCTGCATGGAATCGTCAGAAATATGCGATTTGTAATACTGGTATGTATTATCTGCAATAAACTCTAATAGGGCATCATCCTGGAGAAGGTTGAGCGTCTCGCGGATCACTAAGGGTTCGATCCGATCTTGCCGGACCCCTTTTTTGTCGCAGCCATTATGATGTTTTTGGTTGTTGCAGGCGTAGTAACGCAGCCGCTTTCCGCTGCTGCTGGTGCCGGCACGCCCAACCATCTTGGCGCCACACTTTTCACAATAGAGCTTTCCGGTGAGCAAGTAGTCCACCCCGGAAGTCTTTTTGGCAGGTGTCTGGCGGCTCATAGAGAGCATCTCCTTTGCTTTCGCGAATGTGTCTTGGTCAATGATGGCCGGGACAGCATCTTCTACCCGGACTTCGTCTTTGAATGTATAGACCCCGAGATACCGCTCGTTCTTCAGAATGTACCGCAGGCCATTTTGAGAAAAGGGCCGCCCACGGCTGTTTTTCAAGCCTTGGAGGTTGAGGCTGGAGGTGATATCCCCCAGAGATTCTCCGGCGGTGTACCGGGAAAAAATCTGTTGAACGACAGGGACTGTCTCCGGGTCTAATTCAAACCGTTTATCCGGGGTCAGGCGATATCCGAGGGGAGGTTTGCCGCCGGCGCATTGGCACTTTGCGGCGCTGACCCGGAGACCGCGCCGGATGTTTTGCCCCAACTGAACGCTGAAATACTCAGCGAAGCCCTCCAGCATGCTCTCGATCAAAACGCCTTCGGGTGTGTTCGGGATATTTTCGGCGGCGTAAACGACGGTCACCCCGTTTTTTTTGCACCGGTATTTGTTCAACGCCACCTCTTCGCGGTTGCGCCCCATCCGGTCTACCTTCCAGAGAATGAGAACGGCAGGCCGGATCCGCTCCAGCTCCCGCAGCATGAGTTGGAATTGCTCCCGGTTGTCATTGGTGCCAGTCTGGGCACGGTCGATATATTCCTTGACGATATAGTACCCGTTCTTCTGCGCCCAACGGACGGCTTCGGCTCGCTGTCCTTCGATGGATTGCTCGCCTTGCCGGTGGCTGGAGTAGCGATAATAGGCGATGGCTGTCCTCCGCTCATCGGCAATGTCTGTATCCTGTTTTTGCAGAAACATGCTTGAGAATCCTCCTATCGTGTGGTATGATAAGAGGGCAGTTGACCGGTCAAAGTTTACTGCCCTCATAACCGCTCTCGGTGCGCCAACACCGGGGGCGGTTTTTTTGTTATTTTCTTCGTTTAGTCTTTGAAGTTTCCTCTGCGTAAGATGTTCCAGTGCCAGGGATAGAATGAGTTTTCCGATTGGTTCCCGTGACTGTTTTGGTTACACGGAAGCCATTTCCGCCGACGCTATACTAAACGCCGGACTTACTCAGGTTGATGCGGCCTCCCTGGGGAGCTTGATTCTTTTACGAAATTGAGATCCTATCGTGTTACCTCATTTCTCAGGATGCACATTTTTTGCAGGGGGTCAGGCCTCTGGCTTTAGCTGCGTCAATAGTCACTGCATAAGCGTTCTTTCCGCCGCAGGACTTGAGATAGTGGTAACGTTTGCCTGTGGGAGTGATGTACACTGTTTTTTGCTGAGGCTCGGGTTCTGGGGTTATAGTAGGGGTTGTCGGAGTGGTAGGTGTTGTGGGTGTTGTAGGCGTTGTCGAAGGAGCGGAGACCCCAGGGTATGTAATAGGTATATTCAGATTTCCAGTCTCTGCATAGGCACCGGCGGCCATGTTCAGGACCTCAGAATATCCCATATACAGGAAGCAGACCCGGACGGTGTCTCCATTGCTCAATGTGTAGAAGGCAGGATCGTTAAGAAGGTTTATGATACCGACCTGGCCTTTTTCGGTTTTCAGAATATGGGTCGGATAGCCGTTGACGGTCTGGGTCTTTGTGATCACACCATCGGCGAACATAAAGGTATCACCCAGGCCGTTTTCCTCGGCGCTGGTAGAATAGATAATATCAGGGACGATGGTGTAGCCATCGTATTCCGGCTTGGTGGCGATATAGACAGTTTCTGTCTCACCCTCCCATCGAACATTGGCATCCAGCGCCTCCGAGACGAAGCGGGCAGGAACCATAGTACGGCTGTTGATGAGCTGGGCGGGAACATCCAGGTTTTTTTTAGCCCCATTGACGTAGGCCGTAGTGTTTCCGATGGACATAGTGATGGTAGTGTCGCCCTTAGTGGCGGTAACGGTCCAAGTAGCGGCATCCCAAAACACTTCTGCTCCCAGAGATTCAAAAATGGCCCGGACGGGGACCAGGGTGCGTCCACTGACAATCGTCGGCTCGGTGTCCGTCTCCAGCTTTTTTCCATCGACATAAAGGTCAACAGCCAGTGCGCTGGGGACCAGCATAAGCACGCAGAGCAGCAGGCAAATTAACTTCCTTTTCATTCTTATTCCTCCGATGTGTTTATTTATTTTTACCGTCCTTGACGGTTAGGGAACGATGGAGGCTCAGCGGGGCGCGAGTGCTGTCTTCACCCGAAATATAGTTCTGTGTCAAGATTCCCGTGGGTATGCCAGCAGACGGCTTTTCTCATAAACTCCTCGGTCACTCCGAAATAATCAGCCAAAGCCCAGATATCTGTATAGCCCTCTGCAACGGCCTGGTCGAGCGCTTCTACCGGGATCATACGCTCAATCGCCCACTTATCCGCCCGCAATTCATGCTTCTGACGAACGTCTCTTGCTGCCCAGATGTTATAGAAAGAGCCGGTGATGCAGTGCCCCAGTTCATGGGCCAGATGGACTCGTTTTGATGCTTCATCTTCCAGCACATTATAGTCAACTCCTATGTAACACCTCAAGTCACCCTGGACACACATTGAGCCATTTTCTGGTATGTCAAGGGCTATGATGGGGATATCTTCACGCTGAGCGTCCTGATAGAGCTCCAGAGTATCCATAGTCACTCCTTTCGTTCGGCCTCCTCTCGCAACTTCACCATTTTGGCAAACCGCTTAACCTCGTCGAACATAGCGTCGGTGATCTCGCCGTCGCCGCCAAACAGAGCGAACTTAATATCATCATCACTTACTTCGCGCTTGCCCTTTTGGGTAGGCGTTTTTTCTGTTTCTTGACCAAAGGCTAAATACTCGTATGTTGTTTCAAGGCATTTGGCGGCATTTTCCAATTTTCTCTTAGAGGGATTATACCGGCCAGTATTCCATTGGGAATACGAAGCAGAGGATATCCCGCTCTTTTCATAGAACTCCGCCTTAGTCATGTTGAGTTCAAGAAGCCTAAGTTCAATCCGCTTAATTATTGCTAAAGTATCCATATTCCTTGCTCCATAGTTGTACGATATGACGAAATTAGCAAATACTAAGCAATGGCCTTGACTTTAATAAAAACTTAGTTTATACTAAAGTCAGACTTAAGAAATATCTGAGGAACTTGACCAAACTTAGTTTGGCGGCTCGTCATATTTAATGTTGTTGGCACTTCTTATAATATACAAGCCTCGCTAAGTTGTCAAGTAAAACTTAGGAAGAAAGGGTGAAAAAATGAGTTTTTTATCTGCAAGGACGAAGGCTGGTTTTTCACAAGCCGAAGTTGCAGAAAGAATCGGAATTTCTGATGCTGCGGTGTCTATGTGGGAAACGGGTAAAACGAATCCGAGGGCTTCTATCCTTCCTGAATTGGCAAGGCTCTATGGATGCACGGTCGATGAGTTGTTGTCCCCTGAAAACAATCAGAAGGCACTGGAGCGCAACGATGTTGACGCTGGGTGAGAGGGGGTGAACCAAATGCTCACGCTTGTGTTTTTTGCAACCACCGTTATTTGTGGATTAGGCTGGCTTACCCGCCATATATCTTGTGCGGTCCTATTCTGGTATCTGGAGCAAAGAAACATCCCTTTTCCGTCTGAGAAGGAGATGGAGGAAGGGAGTAAGTGGGTGGTTTCGCACATGGCAAAGGATTTTTTCAACCGGAAATAAATCCGCTGATAGCTGTTGCCGCTACACTTTCGGCAATAGAAGCAATCGCAGGGAGGGAATAGTTTCGGATGGCTTCCAGACCTTTCTTTACCGAATGCCACCGGGAATCATCCCTAATGTTTTCAAGAAATTCGTGCCCGCGAAAATGCAGCCCTTCAACGTTTGCAGAGTCATAGAAAAACTGTGCACCACATAGAAGGCCAGCCTCATTGCACTTTTTGAGGTGATATAGCACCTCATCTAAGGGGTACTCGGTAAGACGTGGAAAATCTGGGAGAGTCGCTTCTTCAAAAGACAGAAGTGATTGGTACGAAGTGTTCTCTTCTACTGTCAAAAGAATTGCACGCACGCAGTCGGGTTCCAATTTCATATTTATCCCTCCTTTTCCCGATTAGCTTATCACGGGACAAGGAGGTGAACAAGAGGTAGGCGGCACCTGAGAACGGAGGAGGGGAACAACAGTGGTATCTTTTGAGCTTGCGATTGCACTGTTCATCGCTGGTATGGCAGCTGGGATTGCACTCCACCGGCTTCTTATGGCCTTCATTTTACGAAAAGCTCCGGATAGCATGTGCGCCTATTGTGAGTGGATGGACAGGAGAAAGCGCTACCGCAAAAAGAAACAAGGGGAGATGGATTATTTGATTTATTCGAACATTGTGACCTTATGCAAGGAACGGGGGATCAGCATCGCCCGGCTTGAGCGCGAGTCGGGGCTTGGCAATGCAACGATCCGTGGGTGGGCATCAGCGTCCCCTACCGTAGATAGGTTGAAGCGAGTGGCCGATTATCTTGGTGTTTCCGTAGATCAGCTCGTTTCGGAGAATCTTGAAAAGCAGGAAGATAAGGAGCGTGTAGAATGAAAAACCTGAAATTATGCCAGGTCCGTCCTGGTGAGCGGTTCACGCTGGATGGCGTGGAGTTCGTGAAGCTGTGCGAGGATCGCGGCGTGGCCTTTGTCGTTACAGCGGACGTGATTCTTGAAGAAGTTCCCTTTGATTCTGAGAGGGAGACGGAGAGAAACAACTTTGTTGGCAGTGGGATTGAGGCCGCCATGTTGGAGTGGCTTGATGGACATCCGGGCATTGAAGGAGCCGTGGTTGAACGTCCTATCGACTTGACGTCTATGGATGGCATGACAGATTATGGGAAGCCGCTTGTTACGGTTCGTCTGCTGGCCATTGATGAATACCGGCGCTATCGTTCACTGATCCCGTTGGCCTCGGAGCCTTACTGGACAGCCACGCCGTGGACGACAGAAGGCTCCCCGGTACTCCGACTCCTCCTACGCGTACGGCGTCTACACGGATGGCACCCTGGGCTACAGCTACGTCAACTACCCGTCCTTCGCGGCGCGCCCCGCCTTGTATCTCGAATCTGATATCGATGTATCTGCGGAAGGCTGTGAAGGGAAGAGAGCCTTGGAGGATTACACTGAATTGGAGCTCTTGACGGAACTTCTTGGCAGGGTGAAAACCTAAGAGTGAGAGACGGAGGTGCAGGATATGGGAAGGAACAAGAAAACCTGCGCCAAAGGGCGGATTTTGAGGGGGAAGCGGATGAACGCAATCGAAACGGATACCAGTGCAATCCCAGGAGTAGAGGTTAAGCTGCTATGCCAATGTGTGCTTGGTGAAGTAGAGGTGTTCTATAAAGACCCGCATAACCTCCAGAAGTTTGAAGCATGGATGGCATCACGCGAAGAAAAGAAGGAGGAACCATGATGAACCAGATTCAGAAGATCAAAGCCAAATATGCCGCCGAGGAAGCTCGGGAGATGGATACCCTGCTCACTACCCTCCGGCCCCGGATGGAGGAGAACGTCCAAGCCCGGCGGCGGCGGGAGAGGCGCGCCTGGGCGGAGGGGGCCTACCTAACCAAGACCGGCCAGGTGCTCCGGGTGGTATGAGGTACCGAATCTGCCGCCGCTGCGGCCTGCGGTGGAATGTCTCTGCCCTCGATCCCGGGGAAAAAGTATATATCTGCCCCCGCTGCGAAAGCATTGCGTGCCGGCGGCCCGTTTGCGGAAAGGGGAGACGAGAATGAGTGATTGGAATAGAAAATGCAGGACACCGCAGCCGTGCATTTTCTTCTCGGGAGGCACCTGTGAGTACCTTCTCATCAAAGGTCATAGACGGCCCTGTGGCCCCGGCGATGCTTGCACGGCAAAGGAGACTGCGGCGACAAAGCGGAATAATGAGAGGCAAGAGACAATGGACCGCACCATTGCGAAGCTTTACGCCCAAGGCTTCTCTGATCCGGCCATTGCGGAAAAGGTCAACGTTGGCCGCGGGGTGATCCGCCGCTGGCGTGTCCGCAGGGGATTGGCTCCGAACCATCGCGGCGGGAGACCGCGGAAAATCCGGCGCGAGGAAGGAGGAGAGGAGGTGACCCCATGCGCGGCAAAGCACCCACCCGACGGCAGAAGCTGATCCTGGAGGAAAATGGGCTGGACCACAAGGCCTATGTCATCCTGCGGGAGCTGCTGCACACCATCACTCTTCGTCACAGGGAGACCGGGGAGATCACTGTGGTAGAGAAATAGGAAAGCCGCCCACAGAGCGGGAACCTCTGACGGGCGGCAGGTGAAAAAACACACTGATAGTTTACCGAAAGAAAGGAGTTCTGTCAATGAACGAACCGAAACTCAACGCGAAATCCATTATGGAGATGGGCGGAGGGTCTTTCCTGGAGCGCATCGACTACGAGATGGCCCGGGTGATGAACAACATCCTGGACGCCAACACCAAGGCCACCGCCAAGCGGAAGGTGACGGTCACCCTGACCTTCACCCCTGATGACGACCGCTCCATCATCGGCGTCGATGTCGTGGTGAAATCTGCCCTGGCTCCCACCAACCCGGCGGTGACCCCCCCTGTACCTCATGGGCGAGGACGGCACCGGGGAGGTCCAGGCGGTGGAGATGGTCCCCCAGATCCCCGGCCAGACTTCCCTGGACGGCACGGAACAGGAAGCGCCGTCCACCTTGAAAATCATCCAGTTTGCATAAGGAG